>CP099617.1:3394428-3724142 GCA_024072375.1 Sphingomonadaceae bacterium OTU29LAMAA1 | reverse complement strand
CACGGCGAACGCCTGACTAGCCGCGATGGATGCTTGTTTCCAACCCGGCCTCGACGTATATGGCTGATGCCTTCTCTAACATCGTCAGGTGAAAGAGGCTGCGGGGGACGACCTCCGCGGCGGCGAAGACCTGTTATCTGGAGCTTGCATGGCGGACGTCGCCCACCTCACGCAATTGATCGAACCCGAGGCCCGCGCGCTGGGCTTCGACCTCGTGCGCGTGAAGATGATCGGCGGCAAGTCCGACCCCACGTTGCAGATCATGGCGGAACGCCCCGAGACCGGGCAGCTGACGATCGACGATTGCGCCGATCTGTCGCGCCGCGTCTCCGATGCGTTCGACGTGCTGGAAGCCGAGGGTCGCGACCCGATCGAGGATGCATACCGACTCGAAGTATCGTCGCCCGGTATCGACCGCCCGCTCACCCGGCCGAAGGATTACGCGACCTGGGCGGGCCATGAGGCGCGGATCACGCTGGTCGAGAAGATCGACAACCGCAAGATCCTGACCGGCGATCTCGTCGGCATCGAGGGCGATCAGGTCACGATCGACGTGCGCGGCCACACCCGCATGACCGTCGGCCTCGATGCGATCCACGATGCCAAGCTGACGATCACCGACCGGCTGCTCGCCGCCACCGCACCCCTCTCCAGCGAAGGCGCGGACGAATTCGAAGAGGTATCCGAGGATGCCGACACCAACGACAACGACTCCTTGAACGAAGGACAGAAGTAAGATGGCCACCGTTGCCACCGCCAACCGTGCGGAACTGATCGCGATCGCCAATTCGGTCGCATCGGAAAAGATGATCGACAAGAGCATCGTCATCGAAGCTCTGGAAGAAGCGATCCAGCGCGCCGCCAAGACGCGCTACGGCATCGAAAACGACATCCGCGCGAAGCTCGATCCGACCACAGGCGACCTGCGCCTGTGGCGCGTCGTCGAGGTGGTCGAGGCGGTCGACGATTACTTCAAGCAGGTCGACGTCACGCAGGCGCAGAAGTTGCAGCCGGGCGCGGTCGTCGGCGATTACATCGTCGACCCCCTCCCCCCGATCGAATTCGGCCGCATTCAGGCGCAGGCCTCGAAGCAGATCATCTTCCAGAAGGTCCGCGATGCCGAGCGCGAGCGCCAGTATGAAGAGTTCAAGGATCGGCAGGGCGAGATCATCACCGGCGTCGTCAAGCGCGTCGAGTTCGGCCATGTCGTCGTCGATCTGGGCCGCGCCGAGGGGGTTATCCGCCGCGACGCGCAGATCCCGCGCGAAGTCGTCCGCGTCAACGACCGCATCCGCAGCCTGATCCTCAACGTCCGCCGCGAGAACCGCGGGCCTCAGATCTTCCTTAGCCGCGCGCACCCCGACTTCATGAAGAAGCTGTTCGCGCAGGAAGTGCCGGAAATCTACGACGGCATCATCACCATTCAGGCCGCCGCCCGCGATCCCGGTTCGCGCGCCAAGATCGGCGTCATCAGCCGCGATTCGAGCATCGACCCGGTTGGCGCCTGCGTCGGCATGAAGGGCAGCCGCGTGCAGGCCGTCGTGCAGGAAATGCAGGGCGAGAAGATCGACATCATCCCCTGGTCGCCCGACATCGCCACCTTCGTCGTCAACGCGTTGCAGCCGGCCTCGGTCAGCCGCGTCGTGATCGACGAAGAGGAAGAGCGGATCGAGGTCGTTGTGCCCGACGATCAGCTCAGCCTCGCCATCGGTCGCCGCGGCCAGAACGTCCGCCTCGCCAGCCAGCTGACCGGCAAGGCGATCGACATCCTGACCGAGCAGGACGCGAGCGAGAAGCGCCAGAAGGAATTCACCGAGCGCACCGAGATGTTCCAGACCGAGCTGGACGTCGACGAGACGCTGGCGCAGCTGCTGGTCGCCGAAGGCTTCGGTGCGCTGGAAGAGGTCGCCTATGTCGAGCTCGACGAGATCGCCGGGATCGAGGGCTTCGACGAAGACCTCGGGCAGGAACTCCAGAGCCGCGCACAGGAAGCGCTCGATCGCCGCGAAGCCGCGAATCGCGAGGAACGTCGTGCACTTGGCGTCGAGGACGCGCTGGTCGACATGCCGTATCTGACCGAAGCGATGCTGGTCACGCTCGGCAAGGCCGGCATCAAGACGCTCGACGATCTCGCCGATCTCGCCACCGACGAACTGGTCGAGAAGAAGCGCGTCGAACCGCGCCGCCGCAACGAGGACACTCCCAAGCGTCCCGAGCCGAAGGGCGGTATTTTGTCCGAATACGGCCTGTCCGACGAACAGGGTAACGAGATCATCATGGCCGCGCGCCAGCATTGGTTCGCCGATGACGAAGCTCCTGCTGCCGAAGTGCCTGCCGCTGCTGCTTCGGACGAAACGGCCGAGGGCGAGGAAGCCTGATGCCGTTCGTCTCGATCCGCATCTCCGGCAGCGCCACGCGCGACCAGAAGGCGGGGATCGTCGCCGACGTGACGTCCTCGCTGGTGTCGCGCCTCGGCAAGAACCCCGCCGCGGTGCAGATCGTGATCGAGGAAGTGTCGACGGAGAATTACGGCGCCGGCGGGCAATTGCTCGCCGATCGCGACGCCCCCAAACCGAGGGAGGACGCGCATGCGGTTCCCTCACAATGATGCGCTAACGCTCCACCAGGTTCGCGCTGTGCGTAACGGCTCGCGGGTGACCGCGGGGACGGTCGTGTGCGCGTCGCCCGCCCCCCCCCCCCCCCCGTCACCCCGGACTTGTTCCGGGGTCCACCCGTCCACGCACGGAAAGCCTGCGATTGATCCGGCGAAACGAACCAGCGGGGGCCACGGCATGACCGACCCGATCCGCAAGTGCATCCTTACGCAAGACCGTGACCAGCGCGACAACCTCATCCGGCTCGCGCTGTCACCCGACGGCACGATCCTGCCCGATGTCCGCGCCAAGGCGCCCGGCCGCGGCGCGTGGATCGGCGTCACCCGTTTCGCGCTCGAAGAGGCGATCGCCAAGAAGCGCCTGCGCGGTGCGTTTGCCCGCGCGTTCAAAGGCGAACCGCTCACGATTCCCGACGATCTGCCCCAGCGTATTGAAGACGCCCTGCAACGCAACGCGCTCGACCGCCTCGGTCTTGAATCACGCTCGGGCGGCCTGTTCACCGGATCGGAAAAGATCGAGACCGCCGCCCGTTCCGGCCAGCTTCAAGCGCTCTACCACGCCGCCGACGCCGGCACCGACGGCAACCGCAAGCTCGACCAGGCATGGCGGATCGGATCGGATCGCGAAGGTTCGCCGCTCAGGGGCTTGGTATTACCGGTGCCGCGCACCATATTGTCGTTGGCGCTGGGCCGCGAGAATGTGGTACATATAGGCCTGACCGACCGCGCTGCCGCCGCGCGGGTGAGCGATGCGCTCGACCGCTGGCTGCATTTTATCGGACCTGAACCCACTCCCGTGCCTTGCGAAACGGCCTCGCAGGGCGCATCGGCGCCCGGACATTCCCCCGATACTTTCGGGGCCGAATCCGACGGGCATCGACCGGCCGTAGACGTAAACGAGGAATTTGAGTGAGCGACACCGACAACGAGAAGCCGAAACTTGGCATGCGCACGCCCCTGGGCGTCAAGCGCACGGTCGAGACCGGCCAGGTGAAGCAGAGCTTCAGCCATGGCCGGTCCAACACGGTGATCGTCGAAACGAAGAAGCGCCGCGTGCTCGGCCGTCCGGGCGAGGCACCGGCCGCGACCGAATCGCAGGTGCAGGCACCCGTCGCCGCACCGGCTCCGGTCGCCGCCCCCGCGCCTGCCCCGCGTCCAGCCCCGTCGAACGAGACGGCGCAGGAGCGGCAGGCCCGCATGCTGCGCGAGGCCGAGGACCAGCGCATGCACGCGCTGGAGGACGCCCGCCGACGTGAGGAGGCCGCGCGTGTGCAGGCCGCCGAGGACGCACGCATCCGTGCCGCCGAGAAGGCGGCTGCCGCGGCAGCGCCTGCTCCGGCACCCGAGTCCGCTCCGGAACCGACACCTGCGCCTGTGGCAGCAGCGCCTGCCGCTCCGCAGCCGGCCCCGGTCGTCGTACCGACGCCAGCCGGTCGTGGTTTCCGTCCGGTCGAGCGGCCCGTGCCGCCACCCGCGCCGGTCGAAGCGCCTGCTCCCGAGTCCGTCGCAGCACCCGTGCCGGCGCCGGTCGAGGCTGCTGTGCCCGCACCGGCCCCAACGCCCGCTCCTGCTCCGCGTGCCGTTGTACCCGCTCCCGCCCCTGCGCCGACGCTGCAACTCGGCCGCGATCCGTCGATGCCGGCACCGCGTCGCTTCTCGCCGGTCGCCCGACCCGAGATCCCGAAGCCGCAGCCCAAGCCGGAGCCGGCCCCCGCGCCTGCGGCGGCACCGACCACGGCAGCCGCATCTTCGGCTGGTGGCGCAGCGTCGCGCAACCTGCCCTCGGGTCAGGCGACGCCGCGCAACGCGCCGCCCAGCCGGCCGACGCAGCGCGACCGCAAGGGCGACGAACGCCGCGGCGGCAAGCTGACCGTCAACCGCGCGCTCGGCGACGATGGTGCGCGCTCGCGCAGCCTCGCCGCGCTCAAGCGCGCGCGTGAGAAGGAAAAGCGTCACTTCGGCGGCCCGCGCGAACAGCAGGCCAAGCAGGTCCGCGACGTCCAGGTGCCGGAGGCGATCACCGTCCAGGAACTCGCCAACCGCATGGCGGAAAAGGGCGCGGACCTCGTGAAGACGCTGTTCAAGATGGGCATGCCCGTCACGATGACGCAGACGATCGATCAGGACACCGCAGAATTGCTGGTGACCGAATTCGGCCACAACATCGTCCGCGTCAGCGACAGCGATATCGATCTCGCGCTCGACACGACCGAGGACACCGAGGGCGAACTGAAGCCGCGTCCGCCGGTCGTCACGATCATGGGCCACGTCGATCACGGCAAGACGTCGCTGCTCGACGCGCTGCGCGGCACCGACGTGGTGCGCGGCGAAGCAGGTGGCATCACGCAGCATATCGGTGCCTATCAGGTCACGCTGAAGGACAAGTCGAAGGTCACGTTCCTCGACACGCCGGGCCACGAGGCGTTCACGCAGATGCGCGCGCGCGGTGCCGACGTCACCGACATCGTGGTGCTGGTGGTCGCGGCCGACGACGGGCTGATGCCGCAGACGATCGAGGCGATCAACCACACCAAGGCGGCCGGCGTGCCGATGATCGTGGCGATCAACAAGATCGACAAGTACGAGGCCAATGCCCAGCGCGTGCGCGAGCGCCTGCTGAGCGAAGAAGTGGTGGTCGAGGAAATGGGCGGCGACGTCCAGGACGTCGAAGTCTCCGCGCTGAACAAGACCGGGCTCGATACGCTGATCGAGAAGATCCAGCTTCAGGCGGAACTGCTCGAACTGCGCGCCAACCCCGATCGCGCCGCCGAGGCGACGGTGATCGAGGCTAAGCTCGACAAGGGTCGCGGCCCGGTCGCGACGGTGCTCGTCAACCGCGGCACGCTAAAGGTCGGCGACATCTTCGTCATCGGCGCAGAAAGCGGCAAGGTCCGTGCGCTGATCGACGACAAGGGCCGTCAGGTGAAGGAAGCCGGCCCGGCGATGCCTGTGGAAGTGCTCGGCATGACCGGCGTTCCCTCGGCAGGCGATCCGTTGCAGGTGGTCGAGAGCGAGGCCCGCGCCCGTGAGGTCGCGGAATATCGCCAGGGCGTGCTGACGCAGAAGCGCACCACGACCGCGCCGGCGAGCCTCGAGAGCATGTTCTCGGCGTTGAAGGCCAATGCCGCGATCGAATATCCGCTCGTCGTGAAGGCCGATACGCAAGGGACTGTCGAGGCAATCGTCGCGTCGATCAACAAGATCTCGACCGATCTCATCAAGGCACGCGTGCTGCACGCGGGCGTCGGTGGCATCACCGAGAGCGACGTGACGCTGGCCGGAGCCTCGGGCGCGCCGATCATCGGCTTCAACGTCCGCGCCAATTCGAAGGCACGCGAGATCGCCGATCGGCAGAAGGTGGCGTTGAAATATTACGACGTCATCTACGACCTGACGGACGAGATCCGCGCCGGCATGGCCGGACAGCTCGGGCCGGAAGCGTTCGAAACCGTGGTCGGCCGTGCGGAAATCCGCGACGTCTTCTCGGCAGGCAAGCACGGCAAGGCCGCCGGTCTGCTGGTGGTCGAGGGCAACATCCGCAAGGCGCTCAAGGCCCGCATCACGCGCAACGACGTCATCATCTACCAGGGTGAAATCGCATCGCTGCGCCGCTTCAAGGACGATGTCCCCGAAGTGCGCGCCGGTCTGGAGTGCGGCGTGACCTTCACGTCGAACTTCGTCGACATCAAGGCGGGCGACTTCCTGGAAACGTTCGAAGTCGAGATGCGCGAACGGACGCTGTAACCTTCTTCTCCCTCTCCCGGCGGGAGAGGGAGGGAGCCGGCAAAGCTGGCGGAAGGGTGAGGACGGATGGGTGGCGCAATATGGCCCTCATCCTCGCACCGCCTGACGGCGGCGGTCCCCTCCCTCTCCCGTCGGGAGAGGGAATATGAACAAAGAACCCCAGGAAAAATCCGTTCGCACGCTGCGTGTCGGCGAACAGGTCCGTCACGTCCTGTCGGAAATTCTCGCACGCGGCGACGTGCACGACGCGACGCTGGAAAAGCACATGGTCTCGGTCACCGAAGTCCGCATGTCCCCCGACCTGCGCCACGCGACGGTGTTCGTGAAGCCGCTGCTCGGCAAGGACGAGGAAGCGGTGCTGAAGGCGCTGCGTACCAACACCGCCTACCTCCAGCGCGAGGTCGCGCATCGCATCCAGAACAAATATGCGGCCAAACTCAAGTTTCTGGCCGACGAGAGCTTCGACGAAGGCAGCCACATCGACGCCCTCCTCCGCAAGCCCGAAGTGGCACGAGATTTGGGCGAGAATTGACCGCCGCTTGACCAGCGTCACCGTCAGCAATGCCCTGGCTGTGCCTATGACGATATGGATCGAGCCATGGTGCGATGAGCTTGTACTTCCCTCTCGCGCTGAGGCAGCATTCAGATCGGTTGGAGCAGGCGTTGCGCCCCCTAAACTTGAGATTGTCGATGAGACACTCGTGGTTTGGGCTGGTGGTCCGGGAACAATGATCGTGCTTGTCGACAACGTGGAGCAAGACACGGGGTCGCGGACAATAGATTTGAACCCCGCGATGTTTGAGATGCCGGTCAAAACGTTCGTACAAACCGTATTCGGCAATCAGCCCGGTGCCCGCCCTGCTGGGGTGGCCGCGCCGAAAAAGCACTCGATCTGGCGCCTGATTTTCCGCCGCTGGCAGCGATCCGCAAGGGCGCTATGAAGTGGGCATGGCCAAGCTCTATTTCTACTACGCCTCGATGAATGCGGGGAAGTCGACGACGCTGCTGCAGGCGGACTTCAACTATCGCGAGCGAGGCATGAACACGATGCTGTTCACCGCGGCGGTCGACGACCGCTTCGCCGCGGGGACGATCACCAGCCGGATCGGGCTGGAGGCGCCAGCGACGCCGTTCGACGCGACCACCGATCTCGCCGCCTGCGTGGGGGACCGACAGGCGTCGGAGCCGCTCGCCTGCGTATTGGTCGACGAGGCGCAATTCCTGACCGCCGGGCAGGTCGCGCAGCTCGCCCGCATTTGCGACGTGTTGAACGTGCCGGTCCTCGCCTACGGCCTGCGCACCGACTTCCAGGGGCGGCTGTTCGAAGGATCGGCGCGTCTGCTCGCGACCGCCGACGCGCTTATCGAGATCAAGTCGGTGTGCGTCTGCGGCCGCAAGGCGATCATGAACCTGCGCGTCGATGCGGAGGGGCGTGCCATCGCCGAGGGTGCCCAGACCGAGATCGGCGGCAACGACCGCTACATAGCGCTGTGCCGCCGCCACTTCAGCGAGGCATTGGCCGACCCGCCGAAGCTCTAGCGCGCGGGCCTTCCCCACGCCATATCCGACCCATGAACCCCGACAACATCGTCTACCGCACGGCCATCTGGATCATCCCGCTGGTCATAGCGATCGTCTTTCACGAAGTCGCGCACGGCTGGATGGCGAAATGGCTCGGTGACCCGACGGCGCAGGAGCAGCGGCGATTGAGCTTCAACCCGATCCGCCACGTCGATCCGATCGGCACGGTGATCCTGCCGCTCGGCCTCGCCATCGCGGGCGCGCCGGTGTTCGGCTGGGCGAAGCCGGTGCCCGTGCTCGCGCATCGGTTGCGCAATCCTCGCTGGGGCATGGTCGCGGTGGCGCTTGCGGGGCCGGGCATGAATATGGTGTTGGCGACGTTCGCCGCGATCGCGATCGGTGTGACCGCGGCGGCGTCTGGCGGCACCCAACCGGTCGGTGTGGGGGCATTCCTGCTGGCGAACCTGTTCAACTTCCTGCTGGTCAACGTCTTTCTCGCATTGTTCAACCTGCTGCCGATGCCGCCATTCGACGGTGGCCATGTCGTCGAGGGGCTACTGCCGCGCCCGCTCGCGGCCCAATGGGCCAAGATCGGGCAATTCGGTTTCCTGTTGCTCATCCTGGTTCTGGTCGTGCTGCCGATGATCGTCCCGAGCGCCAATGTCGTCGGCCGGATCGTCGGCCCACCGGCTGAAGCCGTCGTGCGAATGTTTATGAATTTGGCTGCTGCTATCGCCTAAGCCGTTGGAACGCATGCACTTGTCGCCGGTTCTGGTTTGCAACGTCGGGAGTGTCGACATGCAGAAAATGCTTCTTGGGACCTTGTCGATCATATTGCTGGCAAGTCCCGTTCTTGCCCGCGACGATCGTGCGATCGGACGCGAGACGGTCATCGGCTTCGCATCCGGCGGCGGATTGCGCGACTGGCAAGCCGGGCCACCGAACAGCGGCATCGTCTACATGCGCGATCGTACCTTGCGCTGGTATCGGGTCCAGTTGACCGGTCCCTGCATCAAGGATCGCGCGCTCGACACGTTGACCTATACGACGGACCCGAACGGCACCTTCGACCGCTTTTCGCGCGTATCGTTACGCCGTTTTCCCAACCAGATCTGCGGTGTACGCAGCATCAAGACGAGCCTGCCACCCAAAGGCCAGCCCGGCGCGCCCCGCCCCCGCCGCTGATCCCCCCATTGCCGCTACTACGCATGCCCCCTAAGCACCGCGGCCATGCACGGCTGGATCATCATCGACAAGCCGCTGGGGCTCGGCAGCACGCAGGTCGTCTCCGCGGTCAAGCGGAGCTTGCGGCAAGGCGGCTACGGCAAGTTCAAGGTCGGCCACGGCGGCACGCTCGATCCGCTCGCGACGGGGGTCCTTCCGGTCGCCGTCGGCGAAGCGACCAAGCTTGCAGGGCGGATGCTCGACAGCGACAAGGTCTATGCCTTCACGATCCGCTTCGGCGAACAGACCGATACGCTGGATGCAGAGGGACCGGTGATCGCCACCTCCGACGTCCGGCCGACGCTGGCGGACGTGGAGGCGGTATTGCCACGCTTCACCGGCCCGATCGCCCAGGTCCCACCGGCGTATTCGGCGCTGAAGGTCGACGGCGAACGCGCCTACGACCTCGCGCGCGCCGGTGAAGAGGTAGTTCTCGCCAGTCGCAACGTGACGATCCACTCGCTCACTCATTCCTCCTCCGCAAGGGGGAGGTGGCACGGCAAAGCCGTGACGGAGGGGGAGGCAAGCGGCGAACTCGGTAAAAGCGGAAACGTCCCCTCAATCACGCCTGCGGAACGATCCCCCTCCCCCGCTGAAGCGAGAGAGGACTTGGCCGAAGTCACCCTCACCGCCCATGTCTCCAAGGGCACCTACATCCGCTCCCTCGCCCGCGACATCGCCATCGCACTCGGCACCGTCGGTCACGTCACCATGCTGCGCCGCCTCAAGGCCGGTCCCTTCGACCTCGCCCCCGCGATATCGCTGGACAAATTGGCTGAGGCCGGTACAGCGCGCACCCTTGAACACTTACTCCTGCCGTTGAGGGCGGGGCTGGACGACATCCCGGCTCTACCCCTCTCCCCGGATCAGGCAGGGGCGCTCCGTCAGGGGCGCGTGCTGACCGGGATCGCCAAAGACGATGGCCAATATTTCGCGTGTGAGGGGGACACCCCGGTCGCGCTGGTAGAGGTCGAGGCCGAAGAGGCCCGTGTCGTCCGCGGTTTCAACCTGTGATGTCGAGGATGAACACATGACCATTACCGCAGAGCGCAAGGCAGAAGTCGTCAAGGAACACGCCCGCCAGGAAGGCGACACGGGTTCCTCCGAAGTCCAGGTCGCGATTCTGACCGAGCGCATCCGCAACCTGACCGAGCATTTCAAGGGTCACAAGAAGGACAACCATTCGCGCCGCGGGCTACTGATGATGGTCAACAAGCGGCGCTCGCTGCTCGACTATCTCCGCAAGACCGATGGCCAGCGGTATCTGGACCTGATCGCGAAGCTCGGCCTTCGCAAGTAACGCTAAGGGCGGCCTACGGGTCGCCCTTTTCTTATGGCCGTGCTATGAGCCGGCCTCCAATTTCAGAAATACCGGCCACGATGCCGGGTGAGCGGAAACGGGCAATTCGGCCCCGATCCCCCGGAGCGACAAGACGCTCCATACCGCCGCGGGCCGGCTTAGCCCGCAGATAGGCCCCCCGACGCATCTGGCGCGGGGAGTGAAGGAAAATACATGTTCAATGCCAAGAAGGTAGAGATCGAGTGGGGCGGCCAGACGCTGACCCTCGAAACGGGCAAGGTCGCCCGCCAGGCCGACGGCGCGGTGATCGCGACGCTCGGCGAGACGGTCGTGCTCTGCGCCGTCACCGCTGCCAAGACCGTGAAGGAAGGCCAGGATTTCTTCCCGCTGACCGTCCACTATCAGGAGAAGTTCTCCGCCAGCGGCCGCATCCCCGGCGGCTTCTTCAAGCGCGAGCGTGGCGCGACCGAGCGTGAGACGCTGGTCAGCCGCCTGATCGATCGTCCGATCCGCCCGCTGTTCCCCGAAGGCTTCTACAACGAGATCAACTGCATCGCGCAGGTGATGAGCTATGACGGCGAGAACGAGCCCGATCTGCTGGCGATGATCGCCGCATCGGCCGCGATGACGCTGTCCGGCGTGCCCTTCATGGGTCCGATCGGCGCCGCGCGCGTCGGTTACCAGAATGGCGAATACATCCTCAACCCGTCGGACACGCAGGTCGCCGAGGGCGAGCTGGACCTGATGGTCGCAGCGACGCACGATGCCGTGATGATGGTCGAATCGGAAGCCAAGGAGCTGTCCGAGGACGTCATGCTGGGCGCCGTCATGTTCGCGCATAAGGCGTCGCAGGACGTGATCAATGCGATCATCAAGCTGGCCGAACAGGCCGCCAAGGAGCCCTGGGAGCTCAAGGTCCAGGACGACAAGGCCGCCGTCAAGGCGACGCTCAAGAAGCTGATCGGCAAGGATCTGGAGGCAGCGTACAAGCTGACCGACAAGCAGCAGCGCCAGACCGCGATCAACGCCGCCCGCACCAAGGCACGCGAGGGCATGGCCGACCTGAAGGACAGCGATCCCCAGGCCTATCTCGCCAGCCTCAAGCTGGTGAAGAAGCTGGAAGCGGACATCGTCCGCACCGCGATCCTGAAGACCGGTCGCCGCATCGACGGCCGCGACACCACGACCGTCCGTCCGATCGAATCGGAAGTCCACTTCCTGCCGCGCGCGCATGGCTCCGCCCTGTTCACCCGCGGCGAGACGCAGACGATCGCCACGACGACGCTCGGCACCCGCGACGCGGAGCAGATGATCGACGGCCTCAACGGCCTGTCGTACCAGAACTTCATGCTCCACTATAACTTCCCGCCCTATTCGGTCGGTGAAGTCGGCCGCTTCGGTGCGCCGGGTCGTCGCGAGGTCGGTCACGGCAAGCTCGCATGGCGCGCGCTGCACCCGGTGCTGCCAACCAAGGAGGAATTCCCCTACACGATCCGCGTCACCAGCGACATCACGGAGAGCAACGGCTCGTCGTCGATGGCGACGGTCTGCGGCGGTAGCCTCGCGATGATGGATGCCGGCGTGCCGCTGAAGCGCCCGGTATCGGGCATCGCGATGGGCCTGATCCTCGAAGGCAAGGACTTCGCCGTCCTGTCGGACATCCTGGGCGACGAGGATCACCTCGGCGACATGGACTTCAAGGTCGCCGGCACCAGCGAGGGCATCACCGCGCTCCAGATGGACATCAAGATCTCCGGCATCACCGAAGAGATCATGAAGGTCGCGCTGAAGCAGGCCCACGAGGGCCGCGCGCACATCCTCGCCGAGATGGCGAAGGCACTGGGCGAGACCCGCTCGGAGCTGTCGGCGCACGCACCGCGTATCGAAACCTTCACGATCGACAAGTCGAAGATCCGCGAAGTCATCGGCACCGGCGGCAAGGTGATCCGCGAGATCGTCGCGCAGACCGGCGCCAAGGTCGACATCGACGACGAGGGCGTGATCAAGGTCTCCTCGTCCGACCCGTCGCAGATCGAAGCCGCGATCAAGTGGATCAAGGGCCTCGTCGAGGAAGCCGAAGTCGGCAAGGTCTATGACGGCAAGGTCGTCAACCTGGTGGACTTCGGTGCGTTCGTGAACTTCATGGGTGGCAAGGACGGCCTCGTCCACGTCTCCGAGATCAAGAACGAGCGCGTCGAGAAGGTCTCGGACGTCCTGAGCGAAGGCCAGGAAGTCAAGGTCAAGGTTCTCGAGATCGATCCGCGCGGCAAGGTCCGCCTGTCGATGCGCGTCGTCGATCAGGAAACCGGTGCCGAGCTGGAGGACACCCGTCCTGCCCGCGAACCGCGTGAAGGCGGCGACCGTGGTCCCCGTGGTCCGCGCGCTGGTGGCGGCGATCGTGACGGTGGGCGTGACGGCGGCGGTCGTGGCGACCGTGGTCCGCGTCGCGACGGCGGTGGCCGTGACGGCGGCGGTCGTGATGGCGGTGGCCGTGGCCCGCGGCGTGACGGCGGTGACCGTGGTCCCCGCAGCGAAGGTGGCGATCGCGCGCCCCGCAACGGCGGCGGTAACGACGACGGTCCTGCACCGGAATTCGCTCCGGCGTTCCTGACCGAAACGCGCGACTGATCCTCGGCCTCAGGCTGAATCAGGAAGGGGCCCGGCAGCGATGCCGGGCCCCTTTTTACGTGTTCAGACCCCCTTGGACGGCGTCTCCGGCGCCGGCGTCACGATCACGGTCGGACCCGCCCACAGCGTCTCTGCCGCGCGGCGCAGCTTCACTGGCGACACCGGCTTCTCGCAGCGGGGTAGATGACGGTAGCGATCCGGGATCATGGCTTCGTCATAGCCGCTGGTGATCAGCACCTTGACGCCCGCCGCGATCAGGTGATCGAGCAGCGGATATGCCAATGTTTCGCGCAGGTTGATGTCGAGTATCGCGGCGTCGATGAAACCGGCGTGCGCGATCGTTCGCATGCTCTGCGGCAGCGACGCGGCGGGCCCGATTACCTCCGCCCCCACCTGCCGCAATTCGCATGCAAGGTCATCGGCGATCAGATATTCGTCCTCGACGATCATTATTCGCTTCCCCAGCAAGGGGGAACTTGTCGAGCTCATTAGCTTACTCCCTGTAAAACAAGGAATAATGCATGTATTCCATATGGCGCTAACATGGGTGAGCGAGCATAAGTGTCAAATGTTGTCAGATCGCGCGATGTCTTCTGTACCGCCCGCTCACCGTCTGATCAGTCGACTGCAGCATTACGTGCAGTTCAGCGATGACGAGCGCGTTGCGATCGAAACCGCGTGCGGCGGACCGGTCGTCACCGTGCGACAGCGGCGCGACCTGATCCGCGAAGGCGATCGACCGCGCGGGGTAAATCTGATCCTCGACGGCTGGGCGTTCCGCTACAAGACGCTGGAGGATGGCCGGCGGCAGATCATCGCCTTCTACCTGCCGGGCGACCTGTGCGACCTCCATGGCTACATTCTGAAGGAAATGGATCATTCCGTCGGCGCGCTGACGCCGGTCCGCTACGTCGAAATCCCGCGCGACCGGATCGAAGGATTGTCGATGCTGGGGCCGCGGCTCAATCAGGCCTTGTGGTGGGATACGTTGACCGCCGCGGCGATCCAGCGCGAATGGACGGTCAATCTGGGCCAGCGCGACGCGATCGAGCGCCTGTCGCACCTGTTCTGCGAATTGTTCTTCCGCCTGCGCACCGTCGGGCTGGTCGAGGGCAATTGCTGCGAGATCCCGCTGACCCAGACCGACCTCGCGGAGGCGACGGGTATGACACCCGTCCACGTCAATCGCATGGTGCAGGAACTGCGGGCGCGCGGATTGATCCGATGGAAAGGTCGCGAATTCGAAGCGCTCGATCTTGACGGACTGTGCAATGTCGCGATGTTCAACCCGACCTATCTCCACCTCGATTTCGAAGGACGGCATCTCGATGCCAATGGGTGATCCGTCCCGGCGTATCGCCGCATCACCGGGATCTCACGGGGGTTCCTCCTCCCCGATCGCATGGCGCGCCACATCGGGTGGCGATTGCCTCTGGTTCTCGCCGGAATGGACGGCGCTGACCGGTCAGGCGGCAACCGATAGCCAGGGCATCGGCTGGATCGCCTGCGTCCATCCCGATGATCGCGGCCGATTGCTCGAGGCATGGCGCAGGGCGCGGACCGGCCGGGTGTTCACCGCCGATCTCCGCATCAGGATCGCCCGCAACGGCAGCTACCGCTGGTTCAGGACACAGGCGCTGCCCATCGGCGACGCCCCGCAGGTCGCGGACGGCTGGGCGGGCCATGCGATCGACGTGTCCGACCTCTACGATCGGCTCGAGGGAGAGGCGACACTGCGGGCGACGCTCCACCACCGCATCCGCAACACGCTCGCGGTCATTCGCTCGATCGCCCGCCGGACGGCCGAGAACAGCGAGACGGTCGAGGATTACCGCAATCACTTCGACGGCCGCCTCGGCGCCTTTGCCCGCACGCAGAGCCACATCATGCGCACCGGGGTCGAAGGTGTCGATCTGGAAGGCCTGCTCGCCGACGAACTACTGGCGCATCAGGTGGGCGGGCGCGTTACCTATAGCGGGCCGGAAGCCCGACTGCCGCCACGGATCGCCGACCAGCTCGGCATCGCGCTGCACGAACTGACCGAGAACGCGATGCAGCACGGCGCGCTGAGCCGCGAACATGGACGGCTGGAGGTTCGCTGGTGGATCACCGGCGATACCCCGGACCGGCTGCTGCATATCGACTGGCGCGAAGACGACCCCGACGGTGGCTTCGTCGCCCCCGATACGGAAGGCTTCGGGCTAGAGCTGCTGACCCGCAGTTTGCGCTACGAGGTGGATGCGGACGTCGATATCGCATTCGCCGATCACGGCTTCGCCTGCACGATCCGGCTTCCGTTCGCCTGACCCGCGGTCCGTCGCCCGGCACGCCAGCGCAGGCGTGCCGGGCGACCGGCGTCAGTGTCGGAAGCCGGGATCGATACGATCGAGCTTGCGGAGCAGCGCCGGCCACGCGAGCGCCTTCGCCACCATGCCCATCCCCTTGGGATTGGTCTGTCCGGCGACCTTGTGCTCGACGCCCTGCGGCGGCGTATTGAGCCGGTCGCGCCCCGCCGCCAGCATCAGCACCTGCGCCTCGCATGCGCGTTCGAGGAAATAGAGCCGCAGGAAACACGAGGCTACGCTATCGCCCACCGTCAGCGTGCCGTGGTTGCGCAGGATCATCGCATTCTTGTCGCCGATGTCCTGCACCAGCCGCTCGCGTTCCTCCAGGTCGGTCGCGATCCCCTCATAGTCGTGATACGCGACATCGTGCCCCGCGATCATCGAGGTCTGCGTGTGCGGCAACAGCCCGAACTCCATTGCCGACACCGCCTGCCCGTGCGGCGTGTGCAAATGCATCACCGCGGCGGCATCCTCGCGCGCCATGTGGATCGCGGAATGGATTGTGAAGCCGGCAGGATTGACCGGGTGATCGCTCTTGCCGACCGGCTGGCCATCGACATCGATCTTGACGAGGCTGGACGCGGTAATTTCCTCGAACATCATGTCGTACGGGTTGATCAGGAAGTGATGCTCCGGCCCCGGCACGCGCGCCGACAGATGCGTGAAGATCAGATCGTCCCAGCCATAAAGCGCGACGAGGCGGTAGGCGGCGGCGAGATCGACCCGCGCCTCCCATTCGCCCGGCGCCATCCCGGCGGACTCATCCTTGCGTAACGACGTGGCCATGGCATCTCTCCAGTTGCTCTTTGCTACCGATGCTACGCCCGTCCGGCGATCACATCAATGGGGCCGGATTGATCCAATTAAGCGAAGCGCCTGAAAAACATCGTTATAGAACAGGTGCTTGTAACGAGTAGCCCGTTGGCGGCAGGCACAACTCCATGTCGGATCATCACGATGCCAAGCCATGTCGATGTCGAATATTATGTTTCCCGGGAACGCCAGGAGCGCGCGCTCGCCGATCGCGCCAGCCATATCGAGGGGCGCCGCGTGCATCTCGAAATGGCGAAACGCTATGCCCGCATGATCGAGGAGGCCGCACCGGGACCGCGCATGCGCATGCCCCACTGACCGTTCCCGAAGATCAGAGGAAGCCGGTCTGGCGAAGCCAGGCCTCGCACAAGGCCGGCCAGATCGCGACGGGCAGGCCGACGGTGTCCATCGCGAACCCGTGCGGCGCATCGACGAAGACATGCAGTTCCGCCGGCCCGCCGGCCGCCGTCCAGGCATCATGCAACCGCCGTGCATTCTCCACCGGCACCACCGGATCGTTGCCCGCATAGACGATGAATGCCGGCGGCGGCGCCGGCAGCAACTGTCGATCGGGCTGCAACGCATCGTACAGCGCCTGTTTCTCCGGCGGTGCGAGCGGTGGCTTGTCGGCGACGACGGTGCGTCCCGCGGCATTGGTTGAAATGGGCGCATAGCCGATCACCATCGCATCCGGCCGCAGCGCGTCGTCGCCCGGCCACGCGGATGGGCGCGCCGCCGCGAGGCAGGCCGCCAGATGCCCCCCGGAGGACAGGCCGACGACGCCGATACCGTCATGGCCCAGGGCGCGGATCGCCAGCATCGCCGCCGCCGCATCGTCGAGCGGTGCGGACGGGCCTTGGTCCGCATCCGGAAAGCGGTGCACCAGCACATAGGCATGATAGCCGAGCGCGGTCAGCCAGCGCGCCACCTGGACCCCCTCGCGCCCGACCATCAGCGCGACATAGCCGCCACCGCCCAGCACCAGCATCGCCCGACCGTTCGGCACCGCCGGGCGAAACTCTAGCAGCACCGGCTGCGCGACCGCCGTCACCACGGCACGATCGTCCGGATGACCCGCCTCGAACGTCAGCGCGTCGGGGACCGGCGTATCCCCCCGCAGCGGCAGCACCGCGTCCGCGCCCAGCATCAGCATCCCGGTGTCGCTCCATCGAAAGAGGAATGGCCCGCGACGCAGGGATGCGTCGGATAGGCCTCGCCATCCAGCTGGGTCGCCTCGCGCACCACGGACAGCCGGTCGCCGTCGTCGCGCATCTCGTACAGCTTGCCGAGCGCATAATTGAACGGGCGATGCAGGATCATCATCAGCCGCCCTTCGAATGTACGGAACAGCATGCCATGGCCGCTGTCCCGCTCCACCAGCGTGCCGAGTTGCTCCCACGGCCCCTCGATCCCGCCGGACACCGATCGCGCCTGCGCTTCGACATAGCCCTTCTTGCCATAGCTCGACCACAGCATCAGCAGTGTGCCGGTCTTGCTGCGGTACAGCTCGGGGCCGTCGGTGACGTATACCGTGTCGCCATCCGGCTGCACCTGTCCGACCGCCCAGGGCGCATCGCTCGCCTTGAACAGCTCCCGCGGCGGACCGGCGGCGGACAGGTCGTCGGCCAGCGGCACCGCTTCCATCGTGCCGGTGCCGGTCTGCCACCATTCGTGCGCATAGACGAGCCACGGTTTGCCCTTCGGATCGACGTACAGCGACCCGTCGAGCGTCATCCGGTCCGTCGCGACGATCGGCTCGCCGCCGCGCACCAGCCGGTACGGACCGTCGATCCGGTCCGCCACCGCCAGAACGGTGCCGCGGCGATACGTCGTCCGCTTGCCGCTGCGCCCCAGCGTGGCGGCGGGATCGTGGAAGGTGGTGAACAGATACCATTTGCCCTTCCACTGATGGATTTCCGGCGCCCAGCTGCCCGCCTTCGCCCAGATACCGGCGGGCAACGTGAAGACCAGCTTCGGCCGGGTCCAGTGCTTCAGGTCGCGGCTGGCGTACATCATCGTGCCAAGCCGCCCGTCACCCGTCATCGCGGCTTCGTTGCGGGTGAACAGGTAATAGGTGCGGCTCGCCCGGTCGGCGACGATCCATGGATCGTGCAGGTGCATCGCCGTCATCACCAGCGGCGCCTCCGCCACCGGGCGCGCCGGCGCCGCGCCTGTCAGCGCCAGCAGCGCGGCGGCGAGGGCCAGCCGCATCATACCGCGATGCTGTTGCCGTAGCCGATCACCACCGTCGCGATCAGCAGCAGCGCGACACCGGCCCAGACGATCCCCTTGATCCCAGCACCCACGTCCTTCCACTCGCGGAAGGCGAAGCCCCACAAGGTGCCGAAGATGATGATCGACGCCATGTGCAGCGTCCAGCTGGAGAAGCCGAGCCGCCCCATCTGGCTCTCGCCCATCGTGTAGAAGAAGAACTGGAAATACCACGTCACGCCGGCCAGCGCGCTGAGCACGTAATTGCGCAGCAGCGGCGGGCGCTCGACACCGGGCTTCGTCCGTCCCGCCCATTCGCCGCCGCTGCGATTGCGGCTGACGAGAATGGCGCACCAGATGCCGTTGGTGATCAGCCCGCCGAACATGACGAGGCACAGCACCGGCAACCCGGTCCACAACGGCCCCGTGCCGGCGGCGGCCGACAGCCCCTTGATCGGTTCACCTGCTGCAAGGCCGAAGGCGAAGCACGCCGACATGATCCCGGCGAAGATCGCGACCGCGATCCCCTTTTTGAAATCGAATTCCGCGACCACCGCCGCCTTTTGCTCGGGCGTCAGCAACGCATCCTTGCGCGCGCCGGCGATGGCGACGACGACGATGCCGACCACCGTCAGGCCGATGCCCGCGAGCACGATCCTGCCGGACGTATTGGCGAGCAGCTTCTCGTGGAATTCGCCGGTGAACAGCGGCGGGATCAGCGTCCCGAACACGGTACACAGCCCCAGCACCACCGCCATGCCGAGGCTCAGCCCGAGATAGCGCATGACGAGGCCGTAGCCCAATCCGCCGAAGCCCCACAGCAACCCGAACAGGATCGGCCACCAGAAGGCCGGCGACGGTGCACTGCCCAGCACGCCGAGCAGGTCGTTGGTCTGCAGGCTGGCGAAGAACCACGGCGCCACCACCCAGGAAAACACGCCGCCGGTCAGCCAGTAGATCTCCCACGACCAGCGCTTCACGCCGCGATAGGGGACATAGAAGCTGGCGGAGGCGAGACCGCCCAGCCAATGGTACATCACGCCCGTGAGCGGATTGGGTGTCATCGGACCATTCCTCTTTACTTCAGTCGTCCCCGCGCAGGCGGGGATGCATAGTCGCAGTACCGGCGGCTCTTGCGTGATGTCGGTATTTACGGATCCCCGCTCGCGCGGGGATGACGATCGTCACTGCAGCGTGGCGATCGCCTCAAACCCCCAGTCCCAACCGGTACACCCGGTCCGCATTGCGCCCGAACATCGCCCGCCGCTCGTCCTCGGCAAAATCCGCTGTCACCGCGTGATACGTTTCCATGTACCGGTCGATCGGCGCGAACAGCGTGTCGGTCGGCGCATCGCTCGCGAACAGGCAGCGGTCCGGACCGAACAGCTCGATCGCCTCCAGCAGCAGCGGTTGCACCCGTTCCGGCGTCCAGTCGCGCCAGACGAAGCCAAGCCCCGACAGCTTCACCGCGACCTGCGGCAACGCCGCCAGCGCGGTCATGCCGTGCCGCCAGTCGGCCAGCCCATCGGCATCGCTCATCACCGGCATCCCGAGGTGGTTGATGACGACCGGCACCTCCGGATACCGCGCGAACAGCGGCACCAGTCCCGGCATCTGCCCCGGATAGCATTGCAGGTCGAACGACAATTCGTGCTTGCCGAGCAGCGCGAACCCCGCCTGCCACGCTTCGTCCAGCGTCACGTCCCGCGGCGTATAGGTCCGCCGGGGATCGGCATGCCAGTTGACGATCTGGCGGATACCGCGAACGTGCGGATGCGCTGCGTGCTGCGCGAGCAGGTCGTCCGCGTCGGGCGCCGCCAGATCGGCATAGCCGACGATCCCGGTCGGCAGTCCGCTGTCGGTGGCGAGCGCTTCCAGCCATTCCGTTTCGCGCAGGGCATGCGCCGCGTCGGCCCCGGCATCGATATGCACTGCGCCGACGACGTTCCAGCGGGCGAGGTCGGCGCGATAATCGGCGACGCCGTAATCGCGTGCGATCGCTTCCGCGCTGCCGTTGGGACCGTCGCCGTCGAACGGCCCGGTCAGCCACGGATAGGATATGTGGTTCAGGTCCCACAGGTGGATGTGGGCATCGACGAACGGGATCGTGGTCATCCGCCTCTCCGGTTTGAACCCGTGCCGTCTCGAAGCGGACGACTGCGGAGTGGTTCAGCAATCAGCGCCCCCGCCCTCACCCCTTCACACCCTCTTCCGACGAGAGTGGGAGGAAGCCGCGCAGCGGCGCAAGGGTGAGGACAGCGGCGAACGCTCAGTACGTCGTCCGCCCCCCGGAGGTGTCGAATACCGAGCCCGTCGTGAAGCTGCATTCCTCGCTCGCCATGAAGCACACCATCGCGGTCGATTCATGCACCTCGCCCAGCCGGCCCATCGGGATCTTCGACCGCATGTAATCGACTTGGCTCTGCGGCAATTGCTCCAGGATCGGGCTTTCGAACGTCGCCGGGGTCAGCGCGTTGGCGATCACGCCCTTGCCCGCCAGTTCCTTGCCGAGCGATTTGGTGAAGCCGATCACGCCCGCCTTGGTCGCGGAATAAGCGGAGGCGTTGGGATTGCCCTCCTTGCCCGCGACCGAGGCGACGTTGACGATACGGCCGTAACCGTTCGCCAGCAGCGCCGGCACGATCGCGCGGTTGCAATAGAACAGCCCGTTCAGATTGACCCCGACGACCTGCAACCAGCTGTCGATCGGGAATTCGTGCACCGGCACCGTCGCCCCGGTGATCCCGGCCGAACACACCAGCACGTCGATCTTGCCGAGCGCCGCCAGCGTCGTCTCCGCCGCCTTCGCCACCGCATCGGCGTCGGACACGTCGAGCGCCACGACGTGGCGGGCGCCGATCTCGTCCTTCGCCATCGCCAGCGCATCGGCGTTGAGGTCCCACAGCGCCACCGTGCCGCCCTCGGCGACGATGCGCTTCGCCACGTCCTTGCCCAGACCCGACGCGCCGCCGGTGATCACGGCATGACGCCCCTCGAACCGTCCCGCGAAGGTCATGCCAGCACGCCCTCGCCCAGGTGACGCCATGCGACGACCTGCTGCCGCTGCGTGCCGAGCTTGGCGATGCCCAGCTCCATTACATCGCCCGCCTTCAGGTAGATCGCGTCCGGCTTCTTGCCCTCGCCCACGCCCGGTGGCGTGCCGGTGATCAGCAGGTCGCCCGGCTGCAACGTGATATATTCGCTGACGTAGCTGATCAGCTGCTTCAGGTTGAAGATCATCGTGCGCGTATTGCCGGTCTGCATCCGCGTCCCGTTGACGTCCAGATGCATGTCCAGCTCCTGCGCATCGCCGACCTCGTCGGGCGTCACCAGCCAAGGACCGACCGGGCAGAAGGTGTCGTGGCCCTTGCCCTTCGACCATTGCGTGCCGCGCTGCTTCTGGTTGAATCGCTCCGACACGTCGTTCGCCAGCACGTATCCGGCGACCTTGTCCAGCGCCTCGTCCTCGCTGACGTAGCGGCAGGTCTTGCCGATGATCACGCCCAGCTCGACCTCCCAGTCGCCGTGCGTCGCGTCCTTCGGCAGCACCACGTCGTCGTTCGGGCCGGACAGGCTCGACAGCGCCTTCATGAACATCATCGGCTCGGTCGGGATCGGCAGGTTCGATTCGATCGCATGGTCGCGATAGTTGAGGCCGATCGCGACGATCTTGCCGATGCCCTTCACCGGCACGCCATAGCGCGGGCTGCCCTCGACGACCGGCAGCGACGCAATGTCGACGCCCTGCACCGTGGCGATCGTATCGACGGTGATGTCGTCCACCACGCCCGACAGGTCGCGGATGGTGCCGGCGTCGTCGACGACACCGGGCTTTTCCTGGCCGGGCTGGCCAAAACGGCAAAGCTTCATGGGGAGGATCTTTCTACAGGAATCAGTGGGTGTAGGGACGGTGCATCGCGATCTCGCGGTTCAGCTCGACGCCGAAGCCCGGCGCGTCGAGCGCACTCGCCTTCAGCTTTCCGTTCTGCGGCACCGGCTCGCCGATCAGCTGCGGGTGGAACATCGGCACCACCTCGGTCGGCCCCGGATGCATCATCAGATATTCCGCGAACGGTGAATTGTGCCGCGTGATGACGAAGTGATAGCTGTAGACCGACGATCCGTGCGGCACGACCATCTTGCCGTGCGCATCCGCCAGCGCGCTGATCTTCAACAATTCGGTGACGCCGCCGCACCAGCCCACGTCCGGCTGGATGATGTCGCAGCAGTCCATCTCCATCAGCATGCGAAAGCCCCAGCGCGTCGCCTCATGCTCGCCGGTGGTGACCAGCATGCCCTTCGGCACGTTCTTCTTGAGCTGCGCATAGCCCCAGTAATCGTCGGGGCTGATCGCCTCCTCGATCCACTTCAGGTCGTATTCGTGCGCGGCGATGGCGAGGCGGGTGGCGTAATCCACGTCCAGCGCCATCCAGCAATCCCACATCAGCCAGAAATCCGGCCCGCACCGCTCGCGCATGTCGGCCAGCTCGGCGATGTTCTTCTTGAGGCCCTCGATCCCCTCGGCCGGGCCGTGGTGCAGCGGCATCTTGCCGCCGATGAAGCCGAATTCCTTCGCCTTGTCGGGCCGCGCGCCGGTCGCGTAGAATTGCAGCTCGTCGCGCACCGCGCCGCCGAGCATATGATACACCGGCTCCTGCCGCAGCTTGCCGAGCAGATCCCACAGCGCAAGATCAACACCGGAAATCGCGTTGATCACCAGCCCCTTGCGCCCGTAATATTGGGTCGAGAAGTACATCTGGTCCCAGATCTTCTCATAGTCTGTCGGCGAACGCCCCTCCAGGAACCGCGCCAGATGCTTCTCGACGATGAAGCACGCCGGCTCGCCGCCGGTGGTCACCGCGAAGCCGATCGTGCCGTCCTCCGCCTCGATCTCCACCACCAGCGTACCCAGCACGTTGATGCCGAAGCTCTGCCGCGACTGGCGATATTCGGGATAGCGCGACATCGGCGTCGCGATGTGGTTGTCGATCCAATGGCCTTCGCCCTGATCGTGATAATCGGCACCGCCGCCGCGCACCGTAAAGGCGCGGACATGCTTGATCTTGGGTAGAGACACGATTCCCACGGTGAGGCTCCCGTTCGTCAGCACAGGCTCGGATGAGGCACCGCCGATCGGCGATATGAGCATCCTCCCGAGCTTGTTACTCTTTTCACTTTATGGGATAGCTCGTTAGGTGATGAGAAAAGCCGCGTCAAACGGAGACTCGGGACTGGTGAGGATTTCGGGTTTGAACACGGCTCTGTCCTACACCGCCGCCGATGTGCAGGGTGCGCCGATGCCCCGTGCCGCCCTTGCCATGTCGCCTCCGCCACGACGGTGTGACGCGACGTTGCCATCGCGCGAGTGTCTCAACTTCGCCGACCGCGACACACCCTTCGGCCAGGCTCACCACCCCCGTCACCCCGGACTTGTTCCGGGGTCCACCCATCCACGACGGAAACCCTCGCTCCTCCCGCTTTTCCACCCGAAACAAAGTGGACCCTGGAACAAGTCCGGGGTGACAAGGGGTTTGAACGCATGACCACCCCCCGCGTCGCGCTATTCGTCACCTGCCTCGTCGACCTGATCCGCCCACAGATAGGTTTCGCCGCCATCACAGCGCTCGAAGCCGCCGGCTGCGAAGTGATCGTCCCCGAAGCGCAAACCTGCTGCGGCCAGCCCGCGCTCAACTCCGGCGACCGTAAGACCGCCGAGGACCTCGCCCGCCGCGCCATCGCCGCGCTGGAGGGTTACGACCATGTCGTCATCCCCTCGGGCAGTTGCGCCGCGACGATCCGCGTCCACTACCCGGAGATCCTCGAACACGACGCTACCTGGGGTCCCCGCGCGACCGCGCTCGCCGCGAAGACCTACGAGATCATGGCCTATCTCGACGAGGTCCGCGGCTGGAAACCCGAAGGCGTCGCCCTCCCCGCCACCGCCACCTATCACGACAGTTGCTCCGGCCTGCGCGAACTCGGCATCAAGCGCCAACCGCGCCGCCTGCTCGCCGCCGTCGACGGCCTCGCGCTGAAACCGCTCGACGGCGCGGAAACCTGCTGCGGCTTCGGCGGCACCTTCTGCGTCAAATATCCCGCCATCTCGAACGCGATCGTCGCAGAGAAGGCGACCGCGATCGACGCCAGCGGTGCCGACCTGCTGCTCGCCGGCGACCTCGGCTGCCTGATGAACATGGCCGGCAAACTCCATCGCGAAGGCTCGCCCGTCCGCGCCTTCCACGCCATCGAACTGATCGCCGGCATGGGCGACGGCCCCGCGATCGGGGAAGAGGCATGACCACCACCTTCGATCAGCGCGTCGCCGAGGCGCTAGCCGACAAGAACCTCAAACTCGCGGTCGAACGCACCGCCGGCACCGCCGAAGCCAAGCGCACCATCGCCGTCGACGCCTTCCCCGACTTCGAGTCCGCGCGCACCCGCGCCGCCGCGATCAAGGACCACGTGGTCGCCAATCTCGGCCATTACCTCCAGCAATTCGAGGCGAACGCCACCGCCGCCGGCGCGCACGTCCACTGGGCGCGCACCGCGCAGGAAGCCTGCGACATCGTCGTCGGCCTGTGCAAGGCCGCCAATGCAAAGAGCGTCGCCCGCTCCAAGTCGATGCTCGGCGAAGAGATCGGCCTGCCCCACGCCCTCGCCGAGGCCGGCATCGGCCGCATCGAAACCGACCTCGCCGAACACATCATCCAGCTCTCCGGCGAGCGCCCGTCGCACATCATCTGGCCGGCGATGCACAAGACTCGCGAACAGGTGTCCGCCCTGTTCAAGACCAGCCACCGCAACCCGCACGTCGAGGAAACCATTGCCGCGATGGCGGAAAGCGCCCGCCGCCACCTGCGCGAAGGCATGCTCGCCGCCGATGTCGGCATTTCCGGCGCGAACTTCCTCGTCGCCGACACCGGCGCGGTCTGCACCGTTACCAACGAAGGGAATGCCGAACTCTCGCTGGTCCCGCCGCGGATGCACATCGTCACCGCCGGGATCGAAAAGATCGTCCCCTCGACCGGCCACGCCGTCCACATGCTCCGCATGCTGTCGCGCTCGGCGACCGGCGCACCGCTCAGCCAATACACCACCTTCTACACCGGCCCGAAGCGCGCCGCCGACCGCGACGGCCCGGAGGAAATGCACATCGTCCTCGTCGACAACGGCCGCACGACGATGCGTGAAGAGGGGCTCGCCGAGATGCTCCGCTGCATCCGCTGCGGCGCGTGCATGAACCATTGCGTCGTGTTCCGGCAGATCGGCGGCCACGCTTATGGCGGTACCTATCCCGGCCCGATGGGCGCGGTGCTCACCCCCGCCTTCGACGGGCTGAAGCAATCGCGCGACCTACCCAACGCCTGCACCTTGAATGGCAAATGTCAGGAGGTATGCCCGGTCCGCATCCCCCTCCCCACCCTGCTGCGCGGCTGGCGCGAGAAGAGCTGGCGGGAAGGGCTGGAACCGGCATCCTTGCGCTCCGGCCTCGGCACCTGGGCGTGGTTCGCCCGCCGTCCCCGCCTCTACCGCGCGGCCACCGCCGCCGCGCTCAAGTCGATGCGCCTGATGGGCCGCACCGGCTGGCTGAGCAAAATCCCCCTCGCCGGCGGCTGGACCCAATACCGCGACATGCCCAAACCCGCCGCGGAAAGCTTTATGGCCCAGTATAAAAAGGGCCGCCGCTCGTGAGCGCTCGCGACGCGATCCTTTCCCGCCTCACCGGCACCGCCAAGCCGTCCGCAATCGATGCGGAGGCGGCAGCGCTGCTGATCGCCCCCGAACGCCCGCCGGTCGATCCGGCGGCGCTGGAAGAGACGTTCCTCGCCCGCCTGACACTCCCCAGCGTCGCCGCGACGGTCGATCGCATCGGCGACATCGCCGACCTGCCCGCCGCGATCACGCGCTATTGTGCCGATCAGGGACTGCAGCGCACGCTCTGCGTGCCCCCCGACCCGCGCCTGCACGCCTGCGACTGGACCGACTTCACCCTCCACGACAGCGCCGCCCCCGACGAACCGGTGGCTCTCGCCATCGCCCGTTGCGGCGTCGCCGAAACCGGCAGCCTCGTCTTCGAAACCGCGCCGGAAGCGCCGATGCTGCCCAACTTCCTCGCGCTCCACCACATCGTCGTCGTGCCGCTGGTCGTCCTTTATCTCGAGGATGCCGTCCTCGCCGGTTCGCACCCGCGCGCGCATTACTGGGTCACCGGCGTCTCCGGCACGACCGATATCGAGGGCACCTACGTCCGCGGCGCGCATGGTCCCCGATTCCTCCACGTCATCCGTATCGGCTGATACGCCGCTGCCGTTTCGCGCCGTTGTACGATAACGGTTGCGGCGACGGGCGATTCGGGCAACGCGAATCGGCCGTCTGGGAGAGACCGTGAAGTGACCACCACCGCCACCGCGCGCCGGACCGCCGCCGCCGACGATGCGCCAGAGGAAGGGCGCGCCGCCAAGGCCGGCACGCAGACGCTCGATCGCGGGCTCGACCTGCTCGAACTCGCCGTGCAGGAACCGGCGTCGGTAATCCAGCTGGCCGAACGCAGCGGATTGTCGCGTGCCATCGCCTACCGGCTGGTCGGCTCGCTCGCCTCGCGCGGCTTCCTTGCGATGGGGCCCAACAATCAGGTTCGCGGCGGTCGCCAGCTGCTTCGATTGCGCCATCTGGTGCAGGACCAGACCGACCTCGTCGCTCTTGCGCGCCCCCAACTGGAATGGCTGGCGCAGGAAAGCGGGATGAGCGCCTTCATGGGCCGCCGCGAAGGCGACGAATCCGTCCATATGCTCCGCGTCCCCGGTCGCGAGCGCGTCGCCGTTACCACCCAGCCCGGCACCCGCCGCCGCCTTGGCGAAACCGGGCTCGGCAAGGCGCTGCTGCTGGACGATAGCGAAGGAGCGTGGCGTCGCCTGTTCGGTCAGGTCGACGAACCCCATCGACGCGGCGACTGGCTGGCGGAGATGCAGGGCGCAGCGAAACTCGGCGTCGTGCTGCAATGCGGCCCCGGCCCCGACCACATCCACTCGGTCGCCGCTCCCGTGCGCGACGCCGCCGGCACCATCGTCGCGGCGATCAACGTCGCCGCCGCCGCGCCCTATCTCGATGCGGCGAAGATGCAGGAACTCGTCCCCCTCCTCCGCACCGCCGCCACCGAGATCGGCACCGCACTCGGCCGCGAAGGCGCCACGGGTTGACCATAGCCCCCCGTGTTCCTGCGAACGCAGGAACCCAGAGCCAAGCAGCCGAGCGCTGGCGACCCTGGGCTCCTGCCTGCGCCGGAGCACGAACCGTTTACGCGACCACGCCATGAACCGCCTTTCCCCCGATGCGGACGATGCGCGATTCATCCGCCGCATCCTCTACATCCTCGTCATCGGTGCCGTCGCCGCCGCCCTGCTCAAGGCCGGCGACCTTCTCATCCTCGCCTTTGGCTCGATGCTCGGCGCGATCGCGATCCATGCGCTGGCCGACCTGTATCGCGATCACCTGCGCGTGCCGGAGAGGGCATCCCTCGGCTGCGGGATGGCGACCGCGTTCGGCATCGTCGCCTTCCTCGTCTGGCTGTTCGGCGTGCAGTTCCGCGAACAGGTCAACGTCCTCGTCACCCAACTGCCGGCGCTGCTCGACCAGCTCGCCGCCTGGGCGTCGCAGAGTCCGGTCGGCGCGAAGATCGTCGACGCGGTGCAACAGGCCTATGCCGGATCGAAGGTCGCGCAGGATGTCGGCGGCCTCGTCACCGGTGCCGGCGAATTGCTGCTCAACTGCATCCTGCTGCTCGTCGGCGCCGCCTTCTTCGCCGCCGATCCCGGCATCTACCAGCGCGGCTTCCTGTTCCTGATCCCGCCGACCAAGCGTCCCGCGATCGAGGATGCGCTGTTCGACGTCGGGTCGACGCTGAGGCTGTGGCTGCGATCGTCGCTCATCCTGATGACCAGCATGGGCGTCCTGATCGGCATCGGCCTGTGGATTTCGGGCGTGCCCTCCGCCGCCGCGCTCGGCCTGCTGGCTGGTCTGTCGGAGTTCATCCCGTACATCGGCCCGACCGCGGCGATGATCCCCGCGCTCGGCCTCGCCGCGACGCAGGGGACCGGCCCGCTCATCGGCACGCTCACCACCTATGCGCTCGTCCGCCTGATCCAGACCAACTTCATCACCCCCTACGTGCAGGCCCGCGTCGTCTCGATCCCGCCCGCGATCACCGTGTTCGCGATCATCGGCATCGGCGTGATCTTCGGCATCTTCGGCCTGTTCTTCTCCGCGGCGCTGCTGGTGGTGATCTTCACCCTCGTCCGCAGCCTGTACCTCCGCGAGGTGCTGGGCGAGGATATTCCCCGCAGCCGCCACCAGACGTTGCTCGGCCCCGATCTGACCCCGCAGGATCCCGACAGGTGATTCGCCGGTAAACAGGCATTGCGACTCGCGGGTTTACCTCGATTAAATCCAAATTAACCTTTTGCCTTCAGATGTTCTTTGGTTAATGAATCTGGGCCGGCCGAAGCAGGGGTGCTGACGGTCTCGCCAACAGGGGACGTCGCGATGCGGGTGTTGTTGATCGAGGACGAGCCGACCACGGCCAAGGCGATCGAGCTGATGCTCGGGACCGAAGGCTTCAATTGCTACACGACGGATCTGGGCGAAGAAGGCCTCGATCTAGGTAAGCTGTACGATTACGACATCATCCTGCTCGACCTCAACCTGCCGGACATGCACGGCTACGACGTGCTCAAGAAGCTGCGTGTCGCCCGCGTGTCGACGCCGGTGCTGATCCTGTCGGGCATCAACGAAATGGACAGCAAGGTCCGCAGCTTCGGCTTCGGCGCCGACGACTACGTCACCAAGCCGTTCCACCGCGAAGAGCTGATCGCCCGCATCCACGCCGTCGTCCGCCGGTCGAAGGGGCACAGCCAGTCGGTCATCCGCACCGGCAAGCTCGCGGTGAACCTCGACGCCAAGACGGTCGAGGTCGACGGCAGCCGCGTGCATCTGACCGGCAAGGAATATGCGATGCTGGAGCTGCTCTCGCTCCGCAAGGGCACGACGCTGACCAAGGAAATGTTCCTCAACCACCTCTACGGCGGCATGGACGAACCCGAACTCAAGATCATCGACGTCTTCATCTGCAAGCTGCGCAAGAAGCTCAGCCTCGCCTGCGAAGGCGACAATTACATCGAGACCGTCTGGGGCCGCGGCTACGTCCTGCGCGAACCCGAAGAGGTCACCGCGGTCGCCTGATCGCCACCCGTTTCCTCCCCGGTCATCGGGAGTGAAGGCCGCGGCATCGGGGGGTGCCGCGGCCTTTTGATTCGGGCGGCTAAACCCGCGCCGGCTCGAACACCGACCAGCCGGTCCGCTGCACCAGCCGCTCCAGCGCCAGCGTGCCCAATTGCGAATTGCCGCGCGCGTTCAGCCCCGGCGACCAGACCGCGATGCTCGCCCGCCCCGGCACCACCGCCAGAATGCCGCCGCCCACCCCGGACTTCCCCGGCAGGCCGACGCGAAACGCGAACTCGCCCGATCCGTCGTAATGGCCGCAGGTCAGCATCAGCGCATTGATCCGCCGCGCCCGCTGTGCTGACACGACCCGCCGCTGCGTCGTCGGCAGTATCCCGTCCGCCATCAGATAACGCCCGGCCAGCGCCAGTTGGCGACAGCTCATCGCCAGCGCGCATTGATGGAAATACACACCCAGCGTCCGCTCGACATCATGATCGATGTTGCCGAACGACCGCATGTAGCTCGCCAGCGCCATGTTGCGGTGGCCCGTCGCCAGTTCCGCCTCCGCCACCGCGCGATCGATCACGATATCCTCGTCGTCGGTCAGCATCCGCACGAAGCGCAGGATCTCGCCGATCGCCTCGCGCGGCTGGTGCCGGCCGAGCAGCACGTCGGCAACGACGATCGCGCCTGCATTGATGAACGGATTGCGCGGGATGCCATGCTCGAATTCGAGCTGGACGATCGAATTGAACGCGCTGCCGGAAGGCTCCCTGCCGACGCGGGCCCACAACTGGTCGCCGACATGGCCCAGCGCCAGGGTCAACGCGAACACCTTGCTGATCGACTGGATCGAGAACGCCTCGTCGGCATCCCCGGCCAGATGGCAGGTGCCGTCCGCCTCGATCACCGCCATGCCGAATTTCGCCGGATCGACCGCGGCCAACGGCGGGATGTAATCCGCCGGCTTGCCCCGATCGGGCGCCGCCGCCATCTCCGCGGCGATATCGGCGACGATCGTGGGAAGGTCTATTTCCGCTCCCACACCTTCTCGCCTCCGACCCACGTCTCCTGCACCCTGGTGGCGCGCAGATCGGTGGGGGATGCGAGCAGCGGGTCGCGATCGACGATGATGAAATCGGCGCGCAGTCCGGGCGCGAGCCGTCCGATGCGATCTTCGGCGAACCCCGCATAGGCCGCGCCGCCGGTGAACGCCCACCATGCCTGTTCGCGCGTCACCGCTTCCTCCGGACGCCAGCCGCCGAACGGCTGCCCGTCCGCATCCTGCCGCGTGAACGCCGCTGCCCAGCCGGCCCAGGGATCGGGCTTCTCCACCGGGAAATCGGATCCGAACGCCAGCTTGGCGCCGTTCTTTAGCATCGATGCCCAGGCATAGGCGCCGGTCAGCCGCTGCGCTCCCAATCGCGCCTCCGCCATCGTCCGGTCGCCGGTCTGGTGCGTCGGCTGCATCGATGCGATCGTGCCGTATTTGCCGAAGCGCGGCAGATCGACCGGATCGACGATCTGCGCATGTTCGATCCGCCAGCGCCGGTCGCCCTTATAGGTCTGCGCCATCTCGTCGATCGCATCCAGCGCCTCGGCATTGGCCCGGTCGCCGATCGCGTGAACCGCCACCTGATAACCGTCCATCGCCGCACGGCTCATCAGGTTGCGCATCACCGTATCGCTCATGAAACTGGCGCCCGACTGCCCCGCGGCGTCGGCGTATGGTGCCTTCAGCCATGCGCCCCGCGATCCCAGCGCGCCGTCGGCGTACAGCTTGACGCCGACCAGCTTCAGTTTGTCGCCATACAGCCACGGTGACGGCCCCGTGGCGCCGATCTGCACCGTCGTATCGACGCCCGCGCCATAGCTCATGATCCGCACGCGCAATCCGCCGAGGTCGCCGATCCGCCGATAGGTCAGCCAGTCGTCCATCGTCGTACCCATGTCGGCGGCGGCGGTGACGCCATAGCTCAACAGGATCGACTGCGCCTTCAGGAAGGCGGCGTTGCGATCCTTGCCCAGCGGCTGCGGCACCACCTTCGCGACCAGACCTTGCGCGGAATCGACGAAGACGCCGGACGGTTGACCCGCGGCGGTCTTTTCGATGCGGCCTCCGGGGGGCGAGACGCTCTTGGCGGTGATCCCCGCCGCCTTCAGCGCCGCGCTGTTGCCCCAGCTGGCATGGCCGTCGGCCCGCGACAGCCAGACCGGGCGATCGCCGACTGCGGCGTCCAGGTCGGCGGCGGTGGGAAACCGGCCCAGTCCCCATGCTTCCTGATTCCAGCCACCACCGATGATCCACGCCTTGTCGCCGTTGGCCCGCGCATGCGCGGCGATCTTCGCCTGCGCCTCCGCAAGGCTTTTGGTATCGGACAGATCGAGTTCCAGCGCGCGGAAGCCCAGGTCCATCACATGGCCATGTGCGTCGATCATCCCGGGCAGCAGCGTCTTGCCTTTGAAGTCGACCCGCCATTCCAGCTTTTCCGGCCGCTTGTCCTTGGCGGACAGCAGCTTGCCGACCTTGCCATCGGACGTCACCAGCAGCGCCTGGAACCGGACGACCTTGCCGTCCTTGTCCAGCGTGATGCCGTTGACGTTATCGACGATACCATCGGCCTGCGCCGCACCCGAAAAGATGGTGATCGCCAGTGCGACCGCGGTCGTCTTGAAAGCCAGTCTTGCCATGCTTGCCCGCATAAGCGGTGTTCCCCCGTCGCACCAGATGGTCTAGCGGCTCCGGATGGCTACGAAACTCGCCGCGGCGTCCGCCCTTCCCGTCACCATCGACGACGTCCGCGCCGCCCATATGCGAATTCGTGATTCGATCGTCCGTACGCCGACACTGATTAGCAAGACGCTGAGCGACATGACCGGTGCCAGCGTCTATCTCAAGTTCGAGAATCTCCAGTTCACCGCCGCCTACAAGGAACGCGGCGCACTCAACACGCTGTTGCAGCTCTCGCCGGAGGCCCGTGCCAAGGGCGTCATCGCCGCCTCTGCCGGCAATCACGCTCAGGGCCTCGCCTATCACGCCAACCGGCTCGGTATCCCGGCGACGATCGTCATGCCGCGTACCACGCCGACGGTGAAGGTGACGCAAACCGAAGGGCACAAGGCGAACGTGGTGCTGGAGGGCGAGACGTTCGACGCCGCCTACGCGCATGCCCGCGTGCTGGAGGCGGAATGCGGCTACACCTTCGTCCATCCGTTCGACGATCCCCGCGTGATCGCCGGACAGGGCACCGCCGCGGTCGAGATGCTGGAGGACGTTCCCGGTCTCGACACGCTGCTGATCCCCATCGGCGGCGGCGGGCTGATCTCGGGCACCGGCGTCGTCGCACGCGCCGCGGATCATCCGATCGAAATCGTCGGCGTGCAGGCCGAACTGTTCCCCTCGATGTATAACCGGATCAGGGGCACCAATCTCCCCTGCGCCGGCGATACGCTGGCGGAGGGTATCGCAGTGAAGGAGCCCGGCGGCATCACCAGCGGCATGGTCGCCGAACTGGTCGACGACATCGTGCTGGTCGGCGAACGCAATCTGGAAGAAGCCGTCAGCCTGTTGCTCCAGATCGAGAAGACGGTGGTCGAGGGCGCGGGTGCCGCGGGCCTCGCCGCGCTGATGGCCTATCCCGAACGCTTCAAGGGCCGCACCGTCGGCATCATCCTGTGCGGCGGCAACATCGATACGCGCCTGCTTGCCAACGTGCTGCTCCGCGATCTCGCCCGCTCCGGCCGGCTCGCACGCCTGCGCGTGCGGCTGAAGGACCAGCCGGGCGCGCTGTTCAACGTCGCCCGCATCTTCGATGCACAGCGCGTCAACATCATCGAAATCTATCACCAGCGCATCTTCACGTCGTTGCCGGCCAAGGGCCTCATCACCGACATCGAATGCGAAACCCGCGATCGCGCCCATCTCGACCGTCTGATCGCCGCCCTGCGCGACGGCGGCTACGAAACGAGCATGGTCGAACAGGCGTAACCCGTCCGCGACCGAACGGGCATAGCTCAGCCGATGACGCGGCTGTTGGGCATTGCCTCCAGTCGCCGCGTCAGCCACCGGCGCGTCCGGCTGTGTTCGATGCCGAACAGGTCGCCGGCCGGCATCAGCGCGTCGATCAGATCGTCCAGCACCTCGGTGCCCGTCCGCTTGCCCTTCGTCCGGAACACGACCACGATCTGGGTGCCCGACGACAGATCGCGGATACCGGCACGAAGCCAGCGCACCCCGGCGACGTCGCGCGCCAGATCGGCGAGCTCCGCACGTCTGGCCTCGTCCAGCGGCCTGAGCGTCGCCGCTTCGTCGATCGCCGACGATTCGGCACGCGCCGCTTCCTCCTGCGCGATCGCGGCGTCGAGCGCGGGTGCGAACTCGGCGACCAGATCGGGCTGATCGGTGTCGTGGGCATGGCGTACGATCCGCTCGATCGCGGCGATACGCAATTCGGGCACGGAATCGGCAGCGGCCAGAAGCGCGACGATGCCCGCATCGTCTCCCGTATCCAGCAACGCATCGCCGTACCGGAACCGCGATCCGTGCGAATCCGGGTAAAGCGCGAGCACCGCTGCGAAGGCCTCCGCACCGGGCTGCGCGCCGTCCAGCACTTCGATGAGTTGCGCCAGCCGGTGATGCGCGTCGACGTCCAGCACCTCGACCGCGGCCCACCGTTCCAGTGCGTCGCGCTCCGCGATGATATCCTGTCGGGTCTGATAATCCTCGGCCCAGATCGCATCGGCCTGATCATGCCAGATTGCATCGAACCGTTCCGTCACATCCACCAGTGCCGCGCCCAGCAATCCTTCCGCGCCTACGCCATCGGCCGCCGGCAGACGTGCCGTCATGTCGAGCGCGTCGAGCCGCTGCAACAACGACGGATGGGTATCGTCCAGCCCCGGGCCTTGCCCCAGCGCCCAGGCCAGCGTTGCCATCGCCGCGTCGTCGGGCTCTTCCGGCAGGATCGCGCCCAACGTACGATATGGCGACGCCGGCGGATCGGGCCGCTGCGTGGATTGCGACCAGATCATCGACCAGCCGTCACGCCAGCGTCGGGTCTGGTATTCGGTCCGCAGCAGCGCATCCGCCATCGTCCGCGCGCCCGACACCGATGCCGCCATCGCATCCGCCTCATATTCCTGCTGCCGCGCCAGCACGAAGCTGTAGGCGGAGAACCAGGGGCCATACCATGCGAAGAAACGTCGCATGGCGCCGGCGACGATTCCCCTCGGCAGCCGGTCGGCGACCTGCCCCCAGCGCGTCCGGATGCGATAGACATATGCGGCGGATCGTCCGTGACGTGCCGCGGAATGCCCCATCTCGTGGGCGATCACCGCGCCGATCTCGCCTTCGGTCATCGCCTGTAGCAACGGCAGGCCCAGGAACAGGATATTGTGCGATCGCAGGAACAGCAGGCTCGGCCGCTGCGCGATCGCGGCATTCATGGCATCGGTGATCCGGACGTCGTGGATACGCGGTCCCCGCGTGGCGGTGCGCACGTCGTGGATCAGGGCATATAGCGCCGGCGCCTCCGCTTCGCTCACCGCGATTCCGTCTGGCTCAGGCCATTCGATCCGCAGCGCGAGCATCAGGCTCAGCGCGACACCGCCGATCGGGATCAGCAATTTGATGCCGCCGATCGCCGCGCCCGGATGGGCGATCAACACGACGATCGTGCCGACGACGATGCCCAGGAACAGCACCAGCGTCGTCCCCAGAACGCCATAGCCGAGCATGCCCGCGGCGACGACCCGCCGGCGATATCCCGATGCATCGGCGGCGGCCAGCGCTTCCAGTCGTCCGACCATGGGCGCGAAACGTGCTTCCAGTGCCTGGATTTCGCCTCAGCCATGCTGCGGGCGATCGTCGACGCGAATAGCCTTCATGTCCGTACCGCCCCCGCCTCACGCCGTGCGGCGCGGACCCGATCGTGCCGGGTCGCGGGCGATCCGTCCAGTCGATGTCCGGACGCGAAAACGGGGGCCGCACATCGGTGCAGCCCCCGCCTTCACGATCGATCGACAGATTAGTTGCTGTCGGAATCGTCGTCCTGGACGATCGCGACGACGCCGATCGCCACGACGCCTGCGGCGATCAGCGCCGCGATGAGGCCGCCACCGGCGAGGTCGTTCTTCTTGGCCGACGGCGCGCTGGCACGAACCGACTTCGCCACCGACAGCGATGCCGCCGGGTTGGCAGGTGCGGCAAACGCCGGTGCGGCTGCGATCGGGGCGACGGTCATCGCCAGAGCGGCGAGCGAGCCCGCGAATTTCTTGGACATGGAGGTACTCCGAAATGATGGAACCCCTGCAACGGTTGGCTCCCCGCGTGGTTCCCGCAGTGCAGCATCGTCCCGAAATCGGGCGTTCCCGTCCGCACGAAACACTCTCCGCCACGGATTAACGCTCTTTGCCGGTAAAACCACTTCTCACACCCCAACACCTAATCCATATGATATCGACACCGCATTGCGGATTGTGCTTTCTGGAGGACTGCCGGCGGTGACTGCGCCTTTTCGTTTCCCGCGCTTTTTCGTCACCACGCCCGCGCCTTGCCCGTATTTGCCGGGTCGTCAGGAACGCAAGGTGTTCACCGAATTGAGCGGGCCGCATGCGGCTGAGCTGAACGATGCCCTAGGCCGGATCGGCTTTCGCCGCTCGCAGGGGGTAGCATATCGACCCTCCTGCGCAGGATGTACCGCCTGCGTTTCGGTACGGGTGGTTACCGACGATTTCGTGCCGAACGCGACCCAGCGCAAACTGCTGCGCCGGAACGACGATATCGTCGTCTCGGCTTGCCGGCCATGGGCCACGGACGAACAGTTCCAGCTGCTACGCCGCTACCTTGCGGCTCGCCACCCCGGTGGTGGCATGGCGGGCATGGACGAAGACGATTATGCCGACATGGTCGAACATTCGCCCGTAAACTCGCTCATCATCGAATACCGGACACGTTCGACCAACGGACGGCGCGGCAAGCTGGTGGGCGCGTGCCTGACCGATCGTCAAGCGGACGGATTGTCGATGATCTACAGCTTCTTCGCTGCGGATGACGATGGTCCATCGGGCAGTCGCCCCGGTCTCGGCAATTACATCATCATGGATCACATCACCCGCGCGCGCGACGCCGGCCTGCCGTATGTCTATCTCGGCTATTGGGTGAAGGGGTCCGCGCGGATGGCGTACAAGACGCGTTATCGCCCGCTGGAAGTGTTGGGGCCGAACGGCTGGCGCTTGCTTGCCGAGAATGCCATGCCCGATGGCGCGGTCCGCGAGGTCGCGCTGGTTCCGGCATAAACCGGACTCCCCGGGTTAGATCGGGTCGCTTTCCTCGCCGATCGTCGCGCCGTCGACAACCGTGTTCTGTGGCGCCTCGCTGCCCAGATGGACACGAACGCCCGCTGCGATCAGCAGACGCGGACCCCGCACGATCGCAGTCGATGCCGCTGCGGCAGGCGCATCCACGCCAGCGACACGGGTCATCCTCCCGCGGTGCACTGTGACGCCACCATCGTCGCTGCTGTTCCGGTAGACTGCGGTAACCTGCGCCGCGGGATCGACGCCACCCGCCAGCCGCGCCACGCCCGGTTCGACGCCCGCGTAGGACGCACGGAAGCTCAGTGCATTCTCCATCGCTCCGCGCCAGCGGTAGAAGATATGCGCACCGACCGATCCGATCCGGGACAGGCTCGATGCCCACCACGGCAAGATCGCGCTGGTATGGTAGAAGGTCGCCGCCCCAATCGGCGCATAGACGCTGCCCGCCAACGCCGCCTCGGCGACCAGACGGGCGCGCTCCCACGAGGACGGATCGCGGCGATGGGCCATCGACCCGTCGCACGTAAACGAAAACTGGCACCCTGTACGCCGGTTCGATCCCTGATAGACCACGCCGCAGACGCTGTGTGGAAAGGCCCGGTCCCGCACGCGATTGAGTACCACCTGCGCAACGGCGCGCTGGCCGTCGACCGCTTCCGATCGCGCCTCGTAATAGACCGCCGCGGTCAGGCATTCGGTCGCCCGCGTCGCGTCGTCCTGACTTTGCATCTGTGCGAGGAAGGGTGGTGCGGCATCGGTCAGTGCCGGTGCGGCGTCATCACCGATCGATGCGCGCAACTTCGCCGGCAGCCCTTCCAGTCCCGGCATGTCCCCCGGCACGTCGAGTGCCAGATCACGCAGCAACTGCCGCGGACTGGATGGCGGCACAGCCTGCCCGATCCGCGAACCATTGCTCTTCGGCGGAACGCACGACGACGCCATCAGCAGCGTTGCCGCAAGAAGCCCCTGCCCCAGATACGAGATACGAAACCGCCCCACGCTGCGGCAAATAGCGGGGACGGCTTATTATCTGGTTAACCCGCTGGTCGGGTTGGTCGTATACCGGATTATACCATCACGCGAGCGTGCGTACGTTGGGCTCGCGGTCCCAATAGCGCTTTTTCGCTGCCTCGACGAAACCGGCAAGATCGGTGATGCCCTCATCCACCTCGACCCCAGCCTTGTCGAGCAGCGGTTTGGCCGCGGCATTATGGCCTATCGCCTTCAGATGCCCGAACGCATCCATCACCCACTGAACCGCTGCACCCTCCTTCATCAGCTTGGCGCAAGCGGCGTCGGACAGGACCACCGCGCAGGCGTCGACGGTGACAGAAGGCTGACCGAACAGCTGCGCATCCGCCGCGACCAACGATCCGTCCGATAACGGCACCTTGCCGACCTTGGGCGCGATCGTCAGGGGCGTGCCACCGGCGGCCTTCACTGCATCCTTCAACGTCTGCAATTCGCCTGCATCGCTGCCGTCCGCGAACAGGATGCCGACCGTGCGCCCCTCCAGCGTATGCTTCTCCAGCGGCCCGCGGATGATCCGCAGTGCAGGCGACGGATCCATGTCAAGCACCGGCGCGGCGGTCGGCGATGCATCGGGCAGGTCCATCGCCAGACCGTCCGCGACACGCTGCGCCAAGCTCTCGTCGACGTTGCGCAGGTTCGCCATCACCGCGACGCGGATATGCTCCAGCGACACCTTCGACAGCTCGAACACCAAAGCCGACGCGATATGCGCCTGCTCCGCCGGGTCCATCGATCGGAAGAACAGCCGCGCCTGGCTATAATGATCCGCGAAGCTCTCCGGCCGGATGCGCAGCTTCTGCCCCTGCTCCTCCGACGGGAACGTCTTGTAGCCACCCTCCGGATCCTCGCGCGCGCCGGCTTCCTCGCCGGCCTTGGCGAGGCTGTTCGGCTCGTAATTCGCCCGCCCCTTGGGCACCGCCATCTGCATATGGCCGTCGCGCTGCTGGTTCAGGAACGGACACCCCGCCGCCGCCGTACGCCCCTTCGCGGAATTGATCGGCAACTGGTGGAAATTGACAGACCCCAGCCGCGACAATTGCGTGTCGGTGTAGCTGAACAGCCGGCCCTGTAACAACGGATCGTTGGAAAAGCCGATGCCCGGCACGACATGGCTCGGCACGAACGCCGCCTGCTCAGTCTCCGCGAAGAAATTATCCGGGTAGCGGTCGAGCACCATCCGGCCGACGACCTTCACCGGCAGCACTTCCTCCGGGATGATCTTGGTCGCGTCGAGCACGTCATAGGGCTGGCTGTTGGCGAATTCCTCGTCGAACAACTGGACGCCCAGCTCCCACGTCGGGAAATCGCCGCGATCGATGCTCTCGAACAGGTTGCGGCGCTGGAAATCGGGGTCGGCCCCCGCGATCTTCACCGTCTCGTCCCAGATCGTCGAGGCGAGCCCCGCCTTCGGCTTCCAGTGGAACTTGACGAAGGTACTCTTCCCCTCCTTGTTGATGAAGCGGAAGGTGTGGACGCCGAACCCCTCCATGTTGGCAAAGGTGCGCGGCAGCGTGCGGTCCGACATCGCCCACATCACCATGTGCGTCGATTCCGGCATCAGGCTGATGAAGTCCCAGAACGTGTCGTGCGCGGTCGCCGCCTGAGGATAGCCGCGATCCGCCTCCATCTTGGCGGCGTGGATCAGGTCCGGGAACTTGATCGCGTCCTGAATGAAGAACACCGGGATGTTGTTGCCAACGAGGTCCCAATTGCCCTGCCGCGTGTAGAACTTCACCGCGAAACCGCGCACGTCGCGCGGCGTATCGACCGACCCCGCGCCGCCGGCGACGGTCGAGAAGCGGGTGAACACCTCGGTCCGCTGGCCCTTTTTCTGGAACAGGTCGGCGACGGTAATGTCCGCGAGGCTCTCGGTACATTCGAAATAGCCGTGCGCCGCAGAACCGCGGGCGTGGACGATCCGCTCGGGTATACGCTCATGATCGAAGTGGTTCATCTTCTCGCGGAAGACTTCATCCTCGATCAGTACCGGTCCGCGTGCGCCGGCCTTCAACTGGTTCTGATTATCACTGATCGGCGTACCATGATTGGTGGTCAGGACGGGATGCTCGGCGTCGGTTACCTGGTGCGTTTCGCCGCCGTGGCCTGGATTACGAGCAAGAACATCGGTCATGAAGAAGGCACTCGCGGTGTGAGGAATTCTCCGCACAACGAAGCTAACCTGCCGCAGTGCCTCGGGTTGATCTGCATCAAAGGAATAAAGGCGGAATGCCGGGCCGATGTCTGGTCAGCTATTGCGCGGCGGACACTTTTACCGCCACGTCCATCTCTTCCTCACCCTCACCCAATCGTGATCCGGCGACCGGAGCGGCGCCCGAGGCGTCCAGCGCGGCGGACACGCGCACGCTCTCCTCTTGTGGAGACCGTCCGGTGCATGGATCGAATCCCACCCAGCCGAGACCATCCACATGCGCTTCCGCCCAGCCATGCGGTGTCGGGCGCAGCGATCCCTCGACGATGCTGTACCCCGACACGTAGCGCGCAGGAATACCGAGCGATCGCGCCGCCACCACGAACATCTGCGCCAGATCGCGTGACGTAGCGGTAGGTTTCAGGAATGCGTCGGCCGCGCTCAACCCTGCTTGCGGTCGCGCACGATCCAGCCCGAACCGCCCGTTGAACGCCCGGTTCAGGCGATGTAGCATCCCGATCGGCCCCGTCGCTCCCGCGCTCGCCTCGATCGCAAAGGCACCAATTGCCACATCGCGCGGCGTAGCATCCGTCGCGCGCAGGAATACCGCGGGTGGTAATACCTCCGCCACGCCGCGCACGACGCCGTCCGAATGGCTGGTCAGCACCTCGCCGCGCACCGCGATCTCGATGTCGGCGATCGGCCCCTCGCAATAGAGCATGGTGATCGCATTGCCGAAGCCGTCGCGCCCGCGCCGCATCGTCGCGTCGCAATCGACGTCGATCCGCCAGCGCGCGACGGTCTGGTCGTGGCTGTTCTCCGGCGTCATGCGCAGCATCTGCACCAGCCGGGTCTGTGGCTCGCTGAAGCGATAGACGGTGCGGTGATCGATCGAGAGCCGCATCAGCCGAACCGGAACTGGCGGCCGATCGCCTCGTGCAGTTGGCCGTTTTCGCGGATGAAGGCTTGCAGATATTGATGCAGGCCGCTGGCGATCACCTCGCCCGATCGCGTCTTGACCAACCGCGCCGCCCGCATCCGCGCCATCCGATCTGCCTCGCCATGGCTGCCGGTGCGCTCGGCGAGCAGGCCGAGGATATCGACGGTGATCTCCGCCGACGCGACCAGACTGCGCGGCAGTTCGCGGCTGGCGATCAGCAGGTCGATGACGTTCGCCGGGGTCAGACCGTCCGAATAGAGCCAGCGATAGGCGGTCACCGCCGACACGACTTGCAGGATCGTCGTCCACTGGTCGCGATCGACGACGCCGCCGACCACTTCGCCCTCGGGCAGCAGGATGTGGTATTTCACGTCGAGCAACCGCGCGGTGTTGTCGGCGCGCTCCACCGCCTGACCCAGCCGGATGAACCAGTGCGACTGGTTGCGCAGCATCTGGTGCACCGCACCCTCGAACCCGCGGGTTTCGTTCTTCACCGATTCGACGAGGCGCAGCGTCGCCTGCGTATCGCCGACCTGATCCCGGTTCTCGAACACCAGCCAGGACCGATTGATCGCGGTCCACGCTTCGCGGCTCAGCGCGGTGCGCACCGCCTTCGCATTGTTGCGCGCACGGTCGAGGCAGCGGATCAGCGAGCCGGGATGGCTGGTGTCGACGGTCAGGAACCGCACCACGTCGGTCTGCGTCATCGCACCGCCGCTCGCGGCGAAATCCGCTTCGGTGTCGGTGACCGCGAGTGCCGACGACCACGCGACCTCACCCGCCGGGCGCGAAGACATCACGTCGAAACGCACGGTCGCCTCAATCAACCGCGCGAAGAAATCCGCGCGTTCGATGTAACGTCCCAGCCAGTAGAGCGAGGACGCGGTGCGGGAGAGCATCAAGAGCCGAACCCCTGCGACTGCGTCATACCGCCCAACGACTGGCTCTGTGCCTGACCTTGCCCCTGAGTCTGGTGCTGGCCATCGGCCATCAGCACGAAACTGTCCTTCGTGCCCCCGCCCTGGCTCGAATTGACGACCAGCGATCCTTCCTTCAGCGCCACCCGCGTCAATCCGCCGGGCACCACTTGCACGCCCTTCGACCCGCTCAGCACGAAGGGACGGAAATCGACGTGCCGCGGCGACAGCCCGCTATCCGCCAGCGTCGGCACCGTCGACAGCGCCAGCGTCGGTTGCGCGATATAGCGATGCGGCTCGGCGATCAGCGCACGGCGGAATTCCTCGATCTCCTGCCGGCTCGCGGTCGGCCCGACCAGCATGCCATAGCCACCCGATCCGTCGACCAGCTTCACCACCACCTGGTCGAGATTGTCGAGCACGTATTGTAACGCCTGCGGTTCCCGGCAGCGCCACGTCTCGACATTTGGCAGCTTCGCCTCGCCACCCGAATAGAATCGCACGATCTCGGGCATGTAGCTGTAGATCGCCTTGTCGTCGGCGATGCCGTTGCCCGGCGCGTTGATGATCGCGACGTTACCCGCGGCATAGGCGGCGATCAGCCCGGGCACGCCCAGCATCGAATCCGGCCGGAACACCAAAGGATCAAGGTAATCGTCGTCGACCCGGCGATAGATGACGTCGACGCGCACCCGCCCGCCGATCGTCCGCATCCACACCTGATCATCGTCGACCACCAGATCGGCCGCCTCGACCAGTTCGATCCCCATCGAATCGGCCAGAAAGCTGTGTTCGTAATAGGCCGAATTGAAATGCCCCGGCGTCAGCACGACGCAGACCGGCTGCGACGCGGACCCACGCGGCGCCACCGACTTCATCGTCTCCAACAGGCGATCGGGATAGCTGTCGACGGGCTCGACGCGGAACTCACGGAACAGCTCGGGGCACAGCCGCACCATCGCCTCGCGGTTTTCGAGCATGTAGCTCACGCCCGACGGCGTCCGCGCGTTGTCCTCCAGCACGTAGAATTCGTCCGGCCCGGTGCGCACCAGATCGATGCCGCAGATATGCGCCCAGATGCCGTGAGGCGGGCGCATCCCCGCGATTTCGGGGCGGAATTGCGGATTGCCGAGGATCAGGTCCTCCGGCAGCACGCCTTCCTTGAGGATGCGGCGTTCGCCGTAGATGTCGTCGAGGAAGGCGTTGATCGCCTCCACCCGCTGCACCAATCCTTCGGACAGGCGCGCCCATTCGTCGGCAAGAAACACGCGCGGCACGATGTCGAACGGGATGATCCGCTCCCGGCTGTCGGTGTCGCCATAGACCGCGAAGGTGATGCCGAGCTGGCGGAACGTCGTCTCCGCCGCCTCCTGCCGTCGCCGCAGATCGTCGTCCGGCGTATCGTCGAGCCATTTGCCCAAGGCCGCCAATGCGGGGCGTGGGGGCGTATCGCCCGTCATGCCCATGATTTCGTCGAACGCCGGTCGTTTCCCCATCGGAACGGTAAAGCCCTCCACGAATGCCTGAGTTCCATGCTGTGCGGAATCGCTGCGCTGCACAAGCGTCGTTTTGCACCACAAGGAGACGTCTGCCCCTTCGGCTCCCCATCCCCACGGCGAGAAGGCTTTCCCTACCGCAAGCCCGCCAGCATCCCCGGCGTCAGCACCTGCGGCAGCACCTGCGGCTCCGCCGCACCCGGCGCGTAGTACAGATACAGCGGCACCCCGGCGCGATTGTGCGCCTGGATGAACCGCCCCAGCGCCGGATCGCCGTCGGTCCAGTCACCGACCAGCACCGCCACCTTGTTCTTTGCGAACGCCACCCGCGTCGCAGCGGTATCGATCGACGACGCCTCGTTAACCTTGCACGACAGGCACCAGTCCGCGGTGAAGTAGGCGAACACTGGCCGCCCCGCCTTGCGCAACGCCGCCAGCCGCGCCTCGCTGAACGCATCGTCGTCGACCTTCGCGGGCCGGGCCGCGCCGCCGGTCAGCGCCGCCGCCACACCCGCCGGCACCACCAGCGCCGCTGCCGCCAGCGCCCAGCCGAAGCCCTCCCCGCGCTTCTGGCGCTTGCCGCCGAGGCTCAGCACCAGCAACATCGCCACCATCACCGCGATGCCCGCGATCAAGCCAGGCGTCCCCGCCTGTCGCCACGCCAGCCACAGCAGCGCCAACACGGTCAGCGCCATCGGCACGGCCAGCACTCGCCGGAACCGCTCCATCCACAGTCCCGGCTTGGGCAGTCGCCGCCGCAACGCCGGCACAAAGCCGATCGCAAGGAACGGCAACGCCAGCCCCAACCCCAGTCCGGCGAACACCGCCAGCGCCGCCGGCCACGGCAGCACCAGCGCCGCACCCAGCGCGGCGCCCATGAACGGCCCCGAACACGGCGTCGCCACGAATGCCGCGAGCGCGCCGGTCGCGATCGATCCCGCCGCCCCGCCATGCGACGCGAATTGCGGCACCGGCACTTCGAACCGCCCGGCAAGATTCAGCGTGATCGCAAAGGTCAGCGCGATCAGCAACACGACGATCCGCGGGTCCTGCAACTGGAACGCCCAGCCGACCACCGACCCGCCCGCGCGCAGGCCCAGGATCAGCCCGCCAAGCGCCACGCACATCAGCACCGCCCCCAGCATATAGCCGAGCGCATCGATCCGCACCGCCCGCTCGTCCTCGCCGCCACGCGCCAGATGCAGCGCCTTCAGGCTCAGGATCGGGAACACGCACGGCATGACGTTGAGGATCAACCCGCCCAGCACCGCCCCCGCGAACGCGAGCAACGCCGCCGACCAGCCGCTGCGATCGGTGGGCAGCGCCACCGTCCCCGCCGCCGCGGTCACGCTCAGTCCTAGGTTCGGGCCGATCCGCAACACGCCCGCAATGCCTCCTTTCGGCGCACCCTCGGTCGTGATCAGCAGCCGGTCGCCGTCGCGCGTCACCGTCTGCGGCGCGGCGTATTTCACCATGTCCGGCCCGTAGGGGAAGAAGGCCGCATCCTGCACCTTCGCCGCCGCGGGCAGCGGCACCGCCAGCAGCAGCCGGCCGTCCTTCACCTGATACGTCCCCGCCGCATCCAGCGGCTTGGGGATCGCCGCACGCCACGCATCGAACCGGCCGTTCCCGGCAGGCGCGCCGTCGCCGATCGTCAGGTCGAGCGTCAAATCCTGCGCCTCGGGCACGCAGATCGCATCGGTGCACACCAGATAATTGATCGTCAGCTTGACCGGCAATCGCGTGCCCCGCGCCAGCCCTTCCGGCACATGCAGCGTCGCCAACGGCGCGTAAGGCGCTTCGTAGACGTAGTTCATCAGGCCGGCGATCAGCAGCGTCGTCGGCACCGGCCATTGCAGTTCGGCCTCCGCCCGCGCGCCCTCGGGCAAGGCCCACGTCAGCGACGGCGCGAAGCCCGCATCGCCGGGATTGCGCCAATAGCCATGCCAGCCCTTTTCCGGCCGCGTGTCGAGCGCCACCGTCAGCGTCTGGCCGGCGCGCGGGCTCGCCGTCTCCGGCACCATCGTCATCGCCAGATGCGGCGGTCCGTTGGCGGGGGCGAGATCGGCATGCGCCACCTGCGCAAACGCCAGCAGCGTCATCACCGCGCAACACAGCACGCGCATCGCCGCGATCGTTCGATTTGCCATTCTTGCCCCGTCCATCGCGCACCGCCATAGCGACCGCGGATCATTTAAACGCCTATAAAACGAGTATCGCCGATGAAAGCGCTGATCGCCGCCGCCCTGCTCGCTTCCGCGACTTTGTCTTGCGTGCCCGTGTTCGCGCAGCAGACGCCGACGCCCGCACCGGCCGGCACGCCGATGCCGGAGATCGTCACCGTGCCGTTGCGCACGCCGCCGCGCCTGATCGTCGCCATCTCGGTCGACCAATTCTCCGCCGACCTCTTCGCGCAATATCGCAACCACTTCACCGGCGGCTTCGCCCGTCTGCTCACCGGCGCGGTCTTCCCCTCCGGCTATCAGAGCCACGCCGCGACCGAGACGTGTCCCGGCCATTCGACGATCCTCACCGGCATGCGCCCGGCGCACACCGGCATCATCGCCAACAACTGGATCGACCAGCGCACCGGCCGCGTCGACAAGAACGTCTATTGCAGCGAGGACGAAGCCGTCCCCGGTTCCGACCACAATGCCTATACCGTCAGCGATCGCCACCTGAAGGTTCCGACGCTGGGCGAGATGATGAAGGCGGCGCGCCCCGCCACCCGCGTCGTCTCGGTCGCGGGCAAGGATCGCGCCGCGGTGATGATGGGCGGCCACAAGGTCGACGAGCTGTGGTGGTGGGACTACAAGACCTTCACGACCTACGCCGGCCGCGCCGAACCCGCCGTCGTCACCCGCGCCAAGGCGGCAACCGCCGCGCTGATCGCTCAGCCTCAGGCCGCGCTGCCGCTGCCCGCCTTCTGCGCCGGCCTGTCGCGCCCGATCGCTGTCGGCGACCAGATGCTCGGCACCGGGCGGTTCGAACGCGCCGCAGGCGACGTGAAGCAGTTCCGCTATTCGCCCCCCTTCGACGCCGCGGTCTTCGCGCTCGCGGCCGGGCTGATCCAGGACATGAAGCTCGGTCAGGGCGCCGCGACCGACATCATCTCCATCGGTGCGTCGGCCACCGATTACATCGGCCATGCCAACGGCACGCAGGGGTCGGAGATGTGCATCCAGATGGCGCAGCTCGACGCGACGCTCGGCAGCTTCTTCGATCGGCTCGACCACTGGGGCGTGGATTACGAGGTCGTGCTGACCGCCGACCACGGTGCGCACGACATGACCGAGCGGCAGCAGCAGCGCGCGATGCCGATGGAGGCGCACGTGCCCGTCGCGCTGAAGGCCGACGCGATGAGCGCCGCGGTCGGCGCGGCGTTGGGCATCGCCGGGCCGGTGCTGGTCAGCGCGGAATCGAAGACCGGCTTCGACAGCGACGTCTATCTTGCCCGCACGCTGACGCCCGCCCAGCGCCCCCGCGTGCTTGCCGACGCGATCAAACGCTATGCCGCCGATCCGCGGGTGGAGGCGGTGCTGACCACCACGCAGATCGCGGCGACGCCGATGCCGACCACCCCGCCCGAAACCTGGACCTTGCTCGAACGCGCCCGCGCCTCATTCGACCCGGAGCGGTCTGGCGACCTGCTCGTACTGCTCAGGCCCCGCGTCACCTCGGTGGTGGCACCGGGCAAGACCTATGTCGAAACCCATGGCAGTCCGTGGGATTACGACCGCCGCGTGCCGATCCTGTTCTGGCGCAAGGGCATGGCAGGCTTTGAACAGCCGCTGTCGGTCGAAACCGTCGACATCGTCCCTACGCTCGCCGCGACGATCGGCCTGCCGGTGAAGGGGCTCGACGGCCGGTGTCTGGACCTCGATCCCGGTGCGGGGGATACGTGTGCGATGTGAAGTGCGAACAGCCTTCGCGGAACGGCGTTTTCGAGCCGCATCTTGAACAACAACGGGGATGATGATCGTGACAGGCATCTGGCAGCTGACAGTAAGCGCATCGTTCATTCTGCTGACCGGCCAGACGATGCCGCCTTCACCGACTGCCGTGACGGGCGACTTCTGCTCCCGGTTGGCGACGAATAGCGGCATCGATCGACCCGCGGCCCCCGACGGGCGGACGACATGGACGGTCAGCGCGATGAATTTCGGCCAGCGCTTCATCGTCGGCGGATCGTCCGCGACCGGGGTCGGCGTCTCGCCGGTCGAGCCCGCCACGGTGGAGGACTATCGCCGATTGGAAAACATGTGCCTGCCGGACGGCAAGGGCGCAGTGTGCAAGCTCTTCGGCCCGGTCAACTTCAACTTCATCTGGAAGGGGAAGAAGATCGTGACGCCGATGTCGGCCGGCGAACGCGCGACCGTCTCCGTCGTCGGCACTAAGACGACCGGTCGATCAGACGTAGCGCAATAGGTTCGCGACCACTTTCACCGCACCTCGAACATGCGTATCCCCGCACCCAACCGGTTCGCCCCCACCGCCAGCCGCTCGTGGCTCAGGTCCGCGACGAACGCCGGGCTACCCGACGCACCCGGAGCCATCCGCGCGTCATTGTCCTCCACGCGCAGCCCGGCCGACGGAAAGCTCTTGTTCTCCGCTGCGACGACGATCAGCCCGCTGCTGTTCTCCTTGCCCCGCCCCTGCACGAACGTATTGCGCGCGATCAGCCCGCGTGCGCCGTCAGGCAGGTCGATCATGTAATTGGTCTTGCGCCCCGCCGTATCGTCGAAGCTATTGTCGGTGATCGTCACATTCGGCACGCGCAGCTTGACGTAATGCCCCCCCGTCCCGCGCTCGAAGCGCGAGTTGGTGATCGTCACGCTGCCCTTGTTGCCGAGGTAGATCGAGTGCGAGCAATTCACCGCCTCGTCGCACTGCCCCAGCCCCGAGAAGGTCGACCGGTCGATGGTGATACGCTGCCCCGTCGGCTCGCCGCCGAGGATGCCCTCCTGGCTGTCGAGGAACATGGAATTGGTGACGGTCAGGTCGCCCATCTCGGCGCGGATGCCGGCGCCGTTGCCGTCCGACACGCTATAGCCGCGGAACACCAGCCCATCTACCGCCGATCCCTGCCCGCGCAGCACCAGCGCCGCCTTGTCCTCGCACGTCTCCTTCTCGAAGATCGCGGTGCCGGGCTCGACCGCCTTGAAGGTGATCCGCCCGCCCTGCTGCACCGCGCACTGGCGATAGACGCCCGGCGCGATTCTGATCGTCGCCGTCCCCATCCGCACCGACGACACCGCCTCCTGCAGGTCGTCGAAGCCCTGCCCGGTCTCGGCGATGGTGAACGGCTTACCGCTTTGCGCAAAGGCAGGCGCGGCGATCAGGGCGAGGGCGAGGATGGCGCGGGTCATGCCATCGTCCTGCGCCTGCCTTCCGCTCCGGAACCAGTGACATTCACGGTTAACGCGCGCCCTCGGCTGCCCCGCCGGTTACCGCCGTCGGCACCTGTCCCGAAATGAGGCGCGTGCGGGCCCGATTGCACTCCCGCGCCCGCATCGACTAGACCGCGGCATAACGAGACGGCGGCCGGGGGGCCGGCCAGGGGGGAAGCAGGCCGACGATGCACGCGATGTCACCGACGGAGGTCTTCCTCCTCGCGATCCTCATCATCTTCACGCTGCCGTGGCTGGTCTGGCGGGTCGGGCGGACCGATTACTGGGCGCCGCTTGTCGTGGTGCAGATCATCGGTGGCATCCTGCTCGGGCCCGGCATCCTCGGCGCGCTGTTCCCGGACTATTACGCCTTCGTCTTCGCCGCGCCGACGATGGGCGCGCTCAACGGCATCGCCTGGTGGTCGGTGATGCTGTTCGTCTGGGTCGCCGGGCTGGAACTCGACGTCGGCGAAGCATGGAAGCGACGGCGCGAGACCGGCATCACCGCGGGCCTCGCATTGGGCGTGCCGCTCGTCGCCGGCGCACTCGCCGCGATGGTGATGCTGCGTTTCCCCGGCTGGCGCGGGGGCGACGGGGCCGACTGGCAGGTGGTGCTGGGTATCGGCATGGCGTGCGCGGTCACCGCCCTCCCCATCCTCGTGCTGCTGATGGAAAAGCTCGACATCCTGCGCGCGCCGCTGGGCCAGCGCGTGCTGCGCTACGCCAGCCTCGACGATATCGCGATCTGGGGCGTGCTGGCGCTGATCCTGCTCGACTGGGAACGCGTCGGGCGACAGGCGGGCTTCCTCATCGGCTTCGCGATCGCGACCTGGGCGATCCGCAGGCTGCTGCGCGCGATCAACGAGAACGACCGCTGGTACGTCGGGCTGATCTGGCTCGCGGCCTGCGGGTTCGCGGCGGACTGGGCCGGGCTGCACTTCATGGTCGGCGCGTTCCTGGCGGGTGCAGTGCTCGACGCGCATTGGTTCGGCGAGGAGCGGATGGACCGTTTCCGCGCCACCATCCTGCTCGCGATCATGCCGGTCTATTTCCTCTCGACCGGGCTCAAGACGCAATGGGGCGTCGGCGGCACCGCGGTCTTCGCCGCCGCCGCGCTGCTGCTGGTCGCCTCGGTCGGCGGCAAGCTCGCCGGCATCCACCTCGCGGGCCGCGTCCTCAAATGGCCGAAGGGCGATGCGAAGGCGATCGGCTGGCTGCTCCAGACCAAGGCGCTGATCATGATCATCTTCGCCAACATCCTGCTCGACAAACACATCATCACCAACGAAACCTTCACCGCCCTGCTGCTGATGGCGGTGGCGAGCACGATGCTGACGATCCCGATCGTCGCGCCGATGTTGAATCGCGATCCGGGCTTGCGCAAGCGGGGGTTTTGAAGCGCCGCCTCACCCTCACCCTCCCGCGGCTTACGCCGCTCCTTCCCTCTCCCGCCGGGGGAGGGAAAAGACGCCGAAGGCGGCGATAGGGTGAGGGTGAGCGCGATCAATCCAGGTTAGGCCGCAACCACCGCTCCGCCTGCTTCACGTCCACGCCGCGCCGCGTCGCATAGTCCGCAACCTGATCCTGCCCGATCCGCGCCACGCCGAAATACTCCGCCTCGGCATGCCCGAAGTAGAACCCCGACACCGCCGCCGTCGGCAGCATCGCGAAGCTCTCGGTCAGCTCCAGCCCGACGTTCGCCTCGGCATCCAGCATATCGAACAGCGTCCGCTTCAACGAATGCTCCGGACACGCCGGATAACCCGGCGCCGGCCGGATGCCGCGATATTGCTCGCGGACCAGCGCCTCGTTGGTCAGCTGCTCGCCCGGCGCATAACCCCACAAATCGGTGCGGACATGCGCGTGCAGCCGCTCGGCGAACGCCTCCGCCAAGCGATCCGCCAGCGCCTTCAGCAGGATGTCATTGTAATCGTCGTGATCCGCCTTGTAGCGCGCCAGATGCGGCTCGATCCCATGGATGCCGACCGCGAAGCCGCCCATCCAGTCGCCCGCCGGATCGATGAAATCGGCGAGGCACATGTTCGCCCGCCCCTCGCGCTTGGCGATCTGCTGGCGCAGGAACGGCAGCCGCACCGTCGCCTCCTGCGTGCGATCGAGGTTGGGGATGTGGAACCCTTCGGGAATGCTCGCGCCATCCGGGCTGCGGTGCGATTCGCGATGCTCGGTATACACCCAGACGTCGTCGTCATGGCGATGGCACGCCCACAGCCCGGCGACGCCACGCGCGGTCAGCCACTTCTCCGCGATGATCCGATCGAGCATCGCCTGCGCGTCCTCGTATAGCCCGGTCGCGCTCTCGCCGACGACCTCGTCGGTCAGGATCGCCGGGAAATTGCTCGCCAGCTCCCACGCGCGGAAGAACGGCGTCCAGTCGATATAGCCGCGCAGGTCGGCAAGGTCCCAGTCGTCGAACCGGTGCACGCCCGGTTGCGCCGCTGGCGGGGCCTTCAACGCCATGTCGACCTTCAACCCCCGCGCCCGCGCCTCGGCGAGCGGCAACAGGTCGTTCTGCCCCTTGTTGGCGCGCGCGATGCGCACCTTTTCATATTCGTCGGCGATCCCGAGCACATAGGCATCGCGCTGCGTATCGCTGACCAGCGTCGTCGCCACACCCACCGCACGGCTGGCGTCGAGGACATGCACGATCGGCCCGTCATAAGCCGGCGAGATGCGCAGCGCGGTATGCACCTTCGATGTCGTCGCGCCGCCGATCAGCAACGGCATCGTCATGCCCGCCCGCTTCATCTCCTCGGCGACGGTCACCATCTCGTCGAGGCTCGGCGTGATCAGCCCCGACAGCCCGATCATGTCGGCATCGTTCTCGTTCGCCGCCGCAATGATCTTCGACCACGGCACCATCACGCCCAGATCGACCACGTCGAAGCCGTTGCACTGCAACACCACGCCGACGATGTTCTTGCCAATATCGTGGACGTCGCCCTTGACGGTCGCCATCACGATCTTGCCCTTGCCCTTCGCGCCCAGCTCCTTCGCCGCCTCGATGAAGGGCAGCAGGTGCGCCACCGCCTTCTTCATCACGCGCGCCGACTTCACCACCTGCGGCAGGAACATCTTGCCGCTGCCGAACAGGTCGCCGACGACGTTCATGCCGTCCATCAGCGGCCCTTCGATCACCTCGATCGGCCGCGCGAACTGCTGGCGGCATTCCTCGGTATCGTCGACGACATGCGCGTCGATGCCCTTCACCAGCGCATATTCCAGCCGCTTGGTCACCGGCAGGCTGCGCCACTCGGCGGCCTGCTTTTCCGCGACCGCATCGGTGCCGCGATACTTCTCCGCCAGCGCGACCAGCCGGTCGCCCGCCTCGGGATCGCGGTTGAGCACCACGTCCTCGCACGCCTGCCGCAGCTCGGGATCGATCGTGTCGTACACGTCGAGCTGCCCGGCGTTGACGATCGCCATGTCCATGCCGGCAGGGATCGCATAATAGAGGAACACCGAATGCATCGCGCGTCGCACCGGCTCGTTGCCGCGGAACGAGAAGCTCAGGTTCGACAACCCGCCCGAGATATGGACGTGCGGGCAGCGCGCCTTGATCGCCTTGCACGCCTCGATGAAGTCGACGCCGTAATTGTTATGCTCCTCGATCCCCGTCGCCACCGCGAACACGTTGGGATCGAAGATGATGTCCTCGGGCGGAAAGCCGATGCCCATGAGCAGGTCGTAGGCGCGGCTGCAGATCTCGACCTTGCGCTCCTGCGTATCCGCCTGCCCGACCTCGTCGAACGCCATCACGACCACCGCCGCGCCATAGGCCATGCAGCGGCGGGCGTAATGCAGGAACGCCTCCTCGCCCTCCTTCATGCTGATCGAATTGACGATCGGCTTGCCGCTGACGCACTTCAGCCCCGCCTCGATCACGCTCCATTTGGAACTGTCGATCATGATCGGCACGCGCGCGATATCCGGCTCGGCGGCGATCAGCTTCAGGAACGTCGTCATCGCGAATTCGGCGTCGAGCAGCCCTTCGTCCATGTTGACGTCGACCACCTGCGCGCCATTCTCCACCTGCTGACGCGCGACCTCGACGGCGCGCGTGTAATCGCCCGCCATAATCATCTTCTTGAACGCCGCCGATCCGGTGACGTTGGTGCGCTCGCCGATATTGACGAACTGGGCGGAGGAATTGGTGGTCATGTCAATCTTTCTAGCCCCTCCCCTTCAGGAGAGAGGTTGGGGTGGGGCCTGTCCCATCAGGCGATCGTTTCGGCAGAGGCGACGTCCCCCACCCCAACCCCTCCCCTGAAGGGGAGGGGCTTTTTACTCAGGCCGCCATCGTAAACGGCTCCAGCCCGGCAAGCCGCGTCCGCACCGGCGGCACCGGCACCTTCCGCGGCGTCACCCCGCGCGCCATGTCGGCGATCGCCTTGATATGCGCCGGCGTCGACCCGCAGCACCCGCCCAGCACATTGACCTGCCCCGCCTGCGCCCATTCGCCGACCAGCCCGGCGGTCGTCGCCGGCTCCTCGTCATAGGCACCCAGTTCGTTCGGTAGCCCGGCATTGGGATAGACCATGATGAGCGTGTCGCAAATCTCGCTCAGCGTCTTCACATGCGGCCGCAACTGCTCCGCCCCGAACGAACAGTTCAGCCCGATCGTCACCGGCTTGGCATGCCGCACCGCATGCCAGAACGCCTCGACCGTATGCCCCGACAGGTTGCGCCCGCTAAGATCGGTCAGCGTCATCGACAGCATCAGCGGCAGGTCGCGGCCCAGATCGTCGGCGGCGTCCAGCGTCGCCATGATCCCCGCCTTGGCGTTGAGCGTATCGAATACCGTCTCGATCAGGATGAAGTCCGCGCCCCCCTCGACCAGCGCATCGATCTGCTCGCGATACACGCCTTTAAGATGGTCGAAGTCGATCTCGCGATAGCCCGGATCGTTGACGTCGGGCGACAGCGACAAGGTCTTGTTGGTCGGCCCGATCGCCCCCGCGACAAACCGAGGACGCCCGTCGCGCGCCTGAAACTCATCGGCAATGCGGCGCGCCATCGCCGCGCTCTCGACGTTGATCTCGCGCACCAGATGCTCCGCGCCGTAATCCGCCTGGCTGATCCGGTTCGCCGAAAACGTGTTGGTCTCGGCAATGTCCGCCCCCGCCTCGAAGTACGCGCGATGGATCGACGCCGGCACCTCGGGCTTGGTCAGCGCGAGGATGTCGTTGTTGCCCTTCTGGTCGTGGGTCAGCCCCAGCGAGCCGGCATAATCCGCTTCGGACAGTTTCCAATTCTGGATCTCCGTCCCGAACGCGCCGTCGGTGATCAGGATGCGCTTGGCGGCCTCGGCCAGGAACGTGTCGCGGATGGTCATGTCTTGTCCTTGATAGCCCCTCCCCTTCAGGGGAGGGGTTGGGGGTGGGGGCATCTCACCGAGACCGAAGCCCGCGGATAGGCCCCACCCCAACCCCTCCCCTGAAGGGGAGGGGCTTCGTCGTGTTAAGCCGCAGCCACCGCGGCAACCGGCTTCGATCGCACACCCAGCAGGTGACAGATCGCAAACGCCAGCTCCGCGCGGTTCAGCGTATAGAAGTGCAACGACTTCACCCCGCCCGCATACAGCTTGCGCGACAATTCCGCCGCCAGCGTCGCCGCGATCAGCTGCCTTGCCGCAGGATGATCCTCCAGCCCGTCGAACAGCCGCGCCATCCACGCCGGCACCTCGGTCCCGCACATCCTGCTCATCCGCACGACGCTGGCGAAGTTGGTCACCGGCATGATCCCCGGCACGATCTCCGCGGTGATCCCCGCCGCCGCCACCTTGTCGCGATAGCGGAAGAACGTCTCGGGCTCGTGGAAGAACTGCGTGATCGCCCGCGTTGCGCCGGCGTCGAACTTCGCCTTCAGGTTGTCGATATCCGCCGCCATGTCCGCCGAATCCGGATGGCATTCCGGGTAAGCCGCAACCGAAATCTCGAACGGATGCAGCCGCTTCAACCCCGCGACCAGCGCCGCCGCATTCTCATACCCGCCCGGATGGCTGGCGAACTTCGCGCCGGCCGCGGGCGGATCGCCCCGCAACGCGACGATATGCCGCACGCCCGCCGCCCAATATTCCTCGGCGACCTGATCGATCTCCGCCTTCGTCGCCTCGACGCAGGTGAGGTGCGCCGCCGCCGCCAGCGACGTCTCGCGCTGAATCCGCGCCACCGTCGCATGCGTACGCTCGCGCGTCGAACCGCCCGCGCCATAGGTCACCGACACGAAGCTCGGCGCCAGCGGCTCCAGCGTCCGCACCGCGTCCCACAATTGCTCTTCCATCTTCTCCGTCTTCGGCGGGAAGAATTCGAACGACACGTCGAGGTCGCCGGCCACGTCCGCATAGAGCGGCGCCTTCAACGCGATCTGCGCCTCTTCGAGCTGGTTCACCGAGATCGTCATGCTGCTTTTACCTCACGCAAGTTCGCGCCCGGCTTCACGCCCAGCCATAATGTCACGGTCAATTCCCCGCCCTTCAGCGTCTCGGTCTGCGCGAGTCCAAGGCCGGCATTGCCGAACCAGCCCGCGATCTGATCGTCCGCAAAGCCCAGCCGGGTATGCGCATCGCGCGTCCGCAAATCCTCGCGATCGTGCGGCGCGAAGTCCGCGATCAGCAACCGCCCGCCCGGCCCCAGCACCCGCGCCGCCTCGGCGATCGCCGCTCCCGGCTGCTGCGCGAAGTGCAGCACGTGATGCAGGATCGCGACATCCGCCGCACCATCCGCCATCGGCAGCGCGTACAGATCCGCCTGCCGCAATTCCGTATTGGGCCGGTCGTGCAGCTTGGCCCGCGCCAGCCGCAGCATCTCCGACGACCGGTCGATCCCCAGCGCGCTGTCCGCTTGGCCACCGAACACCTCGAGCATCCGCCCGGTGCCGGTGCCGATGTCGATCAGGCTGCCGAGCGGCCCATCCCCCAACACCCCCGCCATCGCCGCCTCGACCTGATCTTCCGCGATATGCAGCGACCGGATCGCATCCCATTCGTCGGCATGGCCCTCGAACCATTGCGCCGCACTCGCCGCGCGATCCGCGCGCACCGCCGCCAGCCGCGCCGCATCCGCCACCGCCCAATGATCGGGCTCGGCCTTGTTCCACTGGTCGATCGCCGCCGCCACCGGTTGCGTCGCGGCGGCTTTACCCAAAGCGACGAACACCCAGCTCCCCTCCTTGCGCCGCTCCGCCAGACCGGCGTCGCACAGGATCTTCACATGCCGGCTGACCCGCGGCTGGCTCTGCCCCAGCACCTGCGCCAGCTCCCCCACCGACAGCTCCATCGTCCGCAGCAGCGAAAAGATGCGCAGCCGCGTGGCGTCGGCTAAGGCACGGAAGATGTCGAGCGCGAGGGTCATGTCGCATCAACATATAAAGATATCTTTATATGGGGTCAACGCGGACCCGAACCGGCCGGACTGCGTTTGCATGCGGTTAGTTCTTGAGGGAGATTAAGATGAAACGCCTGCTGATCCTCGCCGCCCCCGTGGCCCTCGGCCTCGCCGCCTGCAGCCCGAGCGCGCAGAACGAGACCGCCGAAGCCGGTAACGCGATCGCCGCCGATACCGAAGCGACGACCCGCAACGCGGTCAGCGACGTCGATGCGGCGACGGATCAGGCGTTCGGCTCGGCAGAGCGCAGCCTCGACAATGCCGGCGCCACGGTCGGTGCCGCCGCCGATCGCACCGGCGAGCGCCTCGATGCCGGGGCCGACCGTGCGGGTACGGCGATCGCCAACGGTGCCGACCGCGCCGGGGCTGCTGCCGACCGCGCGGTGGACGCGACCGGCAACGCGCTTGAACGCGCCGGCCGTTCGTTGAAGGATTAAGCTTTGCAGTCGGGGGAGCAGTATCGCATGTCACGTTCAGTCCCGTCGGCACTGCTTCCCCTGCTATTGCTCGCCGCCTGCTCCGGCGGCGGCAGCGACGACCCCGGCGCGGTGACCACCGACGAGGCCGAACAACTCAACGACGCCGCCGCGATGCTCGACGCGAACAGCATCGACCTCAACGCCGCGACCGCCGACGATACGGACACCGGATCATGACCGCCAAACGCCGCTTGGGCTCCACCGACCTCCAGATCGCGCCGCTGGTGCTCGGCGGCAACGTCTTCGACTGGACCGCGGATCGCGCCGCCAGTTTCGCCGTGCTCGACGCCTTCGTCGCGGGTGGCGGCACGATGATCGACACCGCCGACGTCTATTCCGCCTGGGTCCCCGGCCACAGCGGCGGCGAGTCCGAAGCCATGATCGGCGAATGGCTGAAAACGAGCGGCAAGCGCGACCAGGTGCTGATCGCCACCAAGGTCGGCATGCTACCCGGCGACGGCGGCGAAAAGCTCGCCCCCGCCCGCATCGCCGCCGCAGCGGAAGCGTCGCTCAAGCGACTCGGCACCGACCGCATCGACCTCTATTACGCGCATCAGGACGACGATGCCGTCCCGCAGGACGCGGTGCTCGAAGCGTTCGGCAAGCTGATCGACGCCGGCAAGGTCCGCGTCCTCGGCGCCTCCAATTTCCACGCCGCACGCCTGAAATCCGCGGTCGACGCAGCCAAGGCGAGCGGCCTGCCCCGCTATCACGTCCTCCAGCCCGAATATAACCTCGTCAGCCGCCACAAGTTCGAGGGCGAGTTGCAGGATTATTGCATCACCGAAAACATCGGCGTGCTGCCCTATTACGGCCTCGCCTCCGGCTTCCTCACCGGCAAGTACCGGTCGAAGGACGACCTTGGCCAGAGCGTCCGCGGTGGCCGCATGGCCGACTTGCTCGAGGGCAAAGGCGCCGCGGTGCTGAAGGCGATGGACTCGGTTGCCGAGGAAACCGGCGCAACGCTGGCACAGATCGCGCTGGCATGGCTCATCGCACAGGAGGGCGTGACGGCCCCGATCGCCAGCGCAACGCGGGTAGACCAGCTGGAAGACCTGCTCCCCGCAATGGAGCTGAAGCTGACCAAGAACCAGCTAGACCGCCTCGACACCGCCGGTGCCTAAAAAGCGATAGCCCTCTCCCCGTCGGAGAACCCCTCACCCCGACCCTTTTCCCAAAGGGGAGAGGCAGTGAGCAGGCTTCAAGCCGCGAATTGATTCATCGTATTGTGCGCCCCGCCCGCCTTCAGCGCAGCCTCGCCAGCAAAATACTCCTTGTGATCGTCACCGATGTCCGACCCGGACATGTTCTGGTGCTTCACACACGCGATCCCCTCGCGGATCTCCTTCCGCTGCACGCCCTTGACGTACCCCAGCATGCCCGCGTCGCCGAAATACTCCTTCGCCAGATTATCCGTCGACAGCGCCGCGGTATGATAGGTCGGCAGCGTGATGAGGTGGTGGAAGATCCCCGCCCGCGCCGCCGCGTCCTTCTGGAACGTGCGGATGCGCTCGTCCGCCTCCGCCCCCAGCTCGGTCCCGTCGTAATCGACCGACATCAGCCGCGCCCGATCGTACGCCGAGACGTCACGCCCCGCCTCGACCCACGCGTCGTAAACCTGCTGGCGGAAGTTCAGCGTCCAGTTGAAGCTCGGCGAATTGTTGTAGACCAGCTTCGCGTTCGGGATCACCTCGCGGATGCGATCGACCATCGATGCGATTTGCTCGATGTGCGGCTTCTCCGTCTCGATCCACAACAGATCCGCACCATTCTGCAACGACGCGATACAATCCATCACGCAGCGGTCCGCGCCGGTGCCCTCGCGGAACTGGAACAGGTTCGACGGCAGCCGCTTGGGCTTCATCAGCTTGCCGTCGCGGTTGATGATGACGTCGCCGTTGATCGTCGACAGGTCGGTCACCTCCTCGCAATCGAGGTAGCTGTTATATTGGTCGCCCAGATCGCCCGGCGTCTTGCTCACCGCGATCTGCTTGGTCAGGCCCGCGCCCAGCGAGTCGGTACGCGTGACGATGATGCCGTCCTCGACGCCCAGCTCCAGGAATGCGTAGCGGCAGGCGCGCACCTTCGCGAGGAAGTCCTCGTGCGGCACGGTGACCTTGCCGTCCTGATGGCCGCACTGCTTTTCGTCGCTGACCTGATTCTCGATCTGGAGCGCACACGCTCCCGCCTCGATCATCTTCTTCGCCAGCAGATACGTCGCCTCGGCATTGCCGAAGCCGGCGTCGATATCGGCGATGATCGGCGCGACATGCGTCTGGTGATTGTCGATCGCCTGCATCAGCCGCTGCGCCTCGACTTCATTACCCGCATCGCGCGCATGGTCGAGATCGCGGAACAACAGGCTCAGCTCGCGCGCATCCGCCTGCCGCAGGAACGTGTACAGCTCCTTGATCAGCGCCGGCACGCTCGTCTTCTCGTGCATCGACTGGTCGGGCAGCGGCCCGAAATCGCTGCGCAACGCCGCGACCATCCAGCCCGACAGGTACAGGTAGCGCTTGTCGGTCGTGCCGAAATGCTTCTTGATGCTGATCATCTTCTGCTGGCCGATGAAGCCGTGCCAGCAGCCCAGCGACTGCGTGTACGCCGCCGGATCGGCGTCATAGGCCGCCATGTCGCGGCGCATGATCGCGGCGGTATAGCGCGCGATGTCGAGCCCGGTCTGGAAGCGGTTTTGCAAGCGCATGCGCGCGACCGACTCCGCGTCGATCCCGCCCCAGGTCGCCTGCGCACCGATGGTCTGGCTGGCGGTGCCGATCTGCTGCTGATACGTCATGTCCACGTCCTCACTCTGTACGAATGCGAGGATGTGTACTGAACTTCACAGACACTACAGCCGATACGCCAACATAAACAGCGTGAAGCTGTAACATTTCATGACTAAACATTGTATTTCGGTGTGACTGTTTACAATCAGTCGCCCGCGAAGGTAAACCCCGACACCCCCCGATCGCGCTCGTTGATCAGCAGCGCCCGCCCCGCCGGCGGGGCCGAACGCTGCGGGCAATCGGTGCGATGGCAGGCACGACACCCCAGTCCGATCGGCGTCGCATCCCCCTTCAGATCGACCCCCCGCGCTACCGCCAGCGCGCCCCCCAGTTCCGCCGCGACACCGATCCCCACCGCAAATTCGGCGAGCACCCCGCCATAGCGCCGCCGCTGCGGCGTCACCGTCCGCGCGATCGTCAACCACCGCGCCTTGTCCTCCAGTTCGACCAGTTGCACCGCCAGCGCCCCCGGCCTGTCGAAGGCATGATGCAACCGCCACAACGGGCACCGTCCCTCCGCCTCCGCCAGCGGTGAGGCGCTCGCGCCCGAGAACCGCTTCGAACATTGCCCAGCCCGATCGATCCGGATCAGGAAGAACGGCAGCCCCCGCGCACCCACCCGGTGCAGCGTTGTCAGCCGATGCGCCACCTGCTCGAACCCCGCCCCGAACCGCCGCTGCAACAGTTCGAGGTCGTATCCCGTCGTCTCGCATGCCCGCAGGAACCGCGCGTACGGCATCATCACCGCCGCCGCAAAATAGCTGGCGAGGTGCCGCCGGAACAACCGCTCCGACGATCGATCCGCAAACGCCGCCCCCTTGGCCAGCGCTTCGATCTCCGCCCGCGCCTCGATCTGCGCGAGCTGATACGCCGCGGCGAAGGTCCGCGACGCCGAATCGAGCACCTCGCTCAACTGCACCTGCCGCGCATGCAGGTCGAGCCGCCGCAACAGGTCGGGCATGACATCGACGGGCAGGATGCGGATGGTAAGCTGGTGCTTGACCCGCAACCGCTCGGCAATGGCACCATACAGGTCGCCCGCCCCCAGCCGCAATTCGTCTGCCAGCGCCTCCGCCGCACTGTCCAGATCGGCGAAATGCCCCCGCCACCGCTCGATCTCGCGCCGCACTTCCGCTACCGGATCGACGCCCTCCGAAGCGCCACCACCGCCACCGGCACCCAATTTATCATAGGCGCGCGCGAAAGCCTCCGCCCCGCCGGGGGCGCCGGCGAGCCATTCGCCCACCTCGTTCCGATCGATCTCAAGGTCGGCGAATATCGGGTCTGCCAGCCGCCGCCGCATTGCCGCTTCGCCGCCACCCGGTTCTCCCGCAGTCAAGGCACGTGGATCGAAGTCGTAGGATTCGGCCAGCTTGACCAGCAGCGCCGCCGACAACGGCCGCTGGTTGCGCTCGACCAGATTGAGATAGCTCGACGAAATCGCCAGCACCTCCGCCATTGCCGCCTGCGTCAGCCCGGCCTGTCGCCGCAGCCGTCGCACCGCATGGCCAGCAAACAATTTCCGATCCGCCACCGCAGCTCCTTCCGGTACAGAAGGTCCGGTATGCAACGCGACTTGTCAATTCCTTACAGCATGACCAGTGTCACTGTCTGCGCGGTATACACCATGACCTCGCTTGCCGGTCACCGCCCACTGCCCCGAAGCCCACTCTGTAGCTAACGGAATTTCGAAAGTTTCCTGGGGAGGAAAGGTGACCGCCGGCGCTTCGTGCTCCGGCGGTCATTCCGTTTCAGGGCTCGTGCGATATGATCGCGGCACAGACGGCGTGGCGAGGCGGCTGCGGATACGCCGGTCGGACCCCATCGTCCCTTCGCGCGTATCGCCTCCACACTGCCCCGGACGCCGACGAGGACCCCGCATGAGTCAAGGACTGACCGCCCGCATCCGCGAGAATATCGTTCTATACGGTGCGCTCGCTGCCAATCTCGGGATCGGCGTCGCGAAATTCGTCGCGGCGGGTATCACCGGATCGTCGTCGATGCTGACCGAGGGCGTGCACAGTTGCGTCGACAGCGGCAATCAGATCCTGCTGCTCTATGGACAGCATCGCGCCAGGCAGAAGCCCGACACGATCCACCCCTTCGGTTACGGTCGCGAGCTTTACTTCTGGGCATTTGTCGTCGCGATCCTGATCTTCGCGGTCGGCGCCGGCGTATCGGTGTACGAAGGCTATCTGCACATCGTCGAGCCGGAGGAACTCAGCGATCCGCTGGTCAACTATATCGTCCTCGTCATCGCTTTCGCCCTCGAAGGATCGTCGTGGTTCATCGCCATGCGCGAATTTCGCAAGGCAAAGGGCGACAGCGGCTGGTGGCGCGCGATCCGTCAAAGCAAGGACCCAGCGGGCTTCATCGTCCTGTTCGAGGATTCGGCGGCACTCGCGGGCCTGGTCATCGCCGGGATCGGCGTCTGGGCAAGCCATGCATTCGCCGATCCGCGCATCGATGGCGTCGCCTCGATCGTCATCGGCCTGATCCTGGGTCTGGTTGCGGTACTTCTGGCGCGGGAGGCCAAGGGCCTGCTGATCGGCGAACGAGCCAACCCTCAGGTTGTCGAGACGGTGCGCAACATCATCGCCCGCCACCCGGCGGTGACGGCGGTGAACCACGTCCGCACGATCCACACCGCGCCCGATGCGATCTTCGTCGCGGTCAGCGCGGATTTCGTCGACAGCGTGACGATGGGCGATGGCGAGCGACTGATTGAGGAAATGGAGGACCAGCTCCGCATCGCCGTGCCGATGCTGAGCTCGATCTACATCCGCCCGGAAAAGCATGAAAATGCCGCGACGCTGGCGACCATCCGGCCGCCGGAGCAGCCGTGACGCTCAGCCGACGATCCTCGCCGCACCGCGGGTCAGCCGTTCGACGACCTGCGGATCGGTGATCCGGCGATAGACCGCCTCCACCGCGCTGAACACGCCGAACAGCAACAGTCCCGCCGCGACCAGCAACCGCAGCCATTCGGGAAAGCGGTCGAGCGCCTGCTCCAGCCCCCCGGCTGCCGAGGCGCGGCTGTTCATGCTCGCCTGCACCATGAACAATGCGGTGGCAGCGAACACGATGCCGCGCGCCAGATAACCGGCACGGCCGACCCAGCCGACCCAAGGCCTTGCCGCCGCCGCCGGCTTCAGATGCTTGAGGAAGCCAAGCTTAACCGCCTTGACCGCCTGATAGATGCCAAGACCGAGCAGCACGATCGCGACCAGGATCAACGCCACCTCGCCGCCGGGGAAGCGCAGCGCGGTCGATGCCCCCCATTCGGCGCTGTCGCCGCTGCTCCGCTCGCCCCATACCAGCAGCCGCACCGCCGCCCAGCACAGCCCCAGGTGGATTGCGCCGGAGATCGCACCCCCCAGCCGCTTGACCATGCCGCCCGCACCACTGCCCTGCCCTTCGCTGTCCACCGCCGCCTCGGACAATCGCCACAGGCCGTACCCCGCGAAACCGAGTGCCATCAGCGACAGCACGATACTGCCGCCGGTGCTCTGCACGAATCCGAGCACGCCCTGATTGTCCTCCGTCCGGCCAAGCCGCAGCGTCAGATAGCCGATCGCGCCATAGGTCACCGCACGCGCAGCGAAGCCAAGCCGCGCCGCCATCTCCAGTCCGTTGATGTCGTTCGTTTTTGCTTTCGCCGTCATGCCGCGTCTCCCGTTCGACGCCGCCAACCGCCGCGCTGCACGATCGTTCCGGCAGCGTGACGGCATCACCGCGCGAATCGCGATTGCGGGTGACGCGGCGATGCGGATATCATCGCCTCCATGCACCGCTCACTTCTGCGCCCGTTGCTCGCCACATTGCTGCTGCTCGGCTCGATCTTCGGATCTGCGCCGGCATGGGCGGCGGTGACGATCACCTTCTGGAGCCACGAACTCGGCAACAGCTTCCCGCATACCTTCTTCACGTTGCGCGGTGTGCCCGACGCAGGCGGTAACCCGGTCGACGTCAATTACGGCTTCACGGCCAAATCGGTGTCACCGAAGATACTGATGGGAACCGTCGCCGGCCGGCTCGACATATCCAAACCCGGTTATATCGCTGGCAGCGATGCCCAGTTCTCGCTCGTGCTCAGCGATGCGCAATATGCCGAGATACTGACGCTGATCGCCGCGTGGGACGAAAAGACGGGTGATGGGCACTACAACCTCAACAATCGCAATTGCGTTCATTTCGTCAAGGAAGCGGCACGAATCGCCGGCCTGTCGGGTCTCGACCAGCCCGGATTGATGAAGAAGCCGCGTTCCTACCTGAAGGCGGTAGCAGAGGCCAATCCGGGGCGGGTGACGATCGTCAACATGCATGGGAAGGCGTATCTCGCGTCATTGCCGCCGATCGGAGCGGGGCCGCCGATCGGAGCGGGGCCGCCGATCACCGCTGGGCCGACGGTCGCCCCCGATCCGGCGACGGCGCCCGCGACAGTCAACTAACCGCGCACGATTTCCATCACGTCCAGCGTGGACTGGAAACCGGGGAACGGCAGCACCATCCGCCATCGGTCCGGCCCGATCCGCTCGACCAGCCCCGCCATGTCGCGACGCGCATCGCGGCCGTAACGCATCGGCCTGTCCTCGTCGCCAAGCGCCAGAGTGCCGAGAAAGACGGTACGGGAGTCGGTGCTGTCGAACAGATTGCCGCTCGCCCGCTGCGCACCATCGGTCACGAAACGACGGACGAGGCCATTTTCCGTGACGCGGCATCCGGCCCATCCGCCGCTGAGCAGCACCCGCGCTCCCGCTCCGACACCGCCCAGCCGGTACATCCGGCAGCGATAGGACCCCGGCGTCAGCGCCGCTCCCTGAATCAACCGGTCGGGATCGAACAGCGCCGCGTCTTGCGCCAGTGCGGCGGCGCCGTTGCGCGTCGTACGCACCTTGCCCAGCGCTTCGATCCACGCATCACGCCAGCCGCGCAGCCGCTCGCGATCCTGCTTCGTCGCGACCTTGCGCCAGTCGACATCGACATCGCGTTGCGCACCGGTCGCCGGCGATGCCATCGCCGCGGCCAACAGCACGGGCACGGCAAGGCGCCATGCCGTCATGCCGCCGTCCAGCCGCCGTCCACCGACATGTTCGCACCGGTGATCGCCTTCGCCTCGTCGCGGCACAGGAACAGCGCCAACGCGGCAACCTGTTCCGGCGTGACGAATTCCTTGGTCGGCTGCGCGGCGAGCAGCACGTCGTTGATCACCTGATCGCGCGTCAGGCCCCGCGCCGTCATCGTGTCGGGGATCTGCGCCTCGACCAATGGTGTCCAGACATAGCCGGGCGAGATGCAATTGACGGTGATGCCCTGCTGCGCCGTCTCAAGCGCCAGCGTCTTGGTCAGGCCGGCGATCCCGTGCTTGGCCATGACATAGGCCGATTTGTTCGGGCTCGCGACCAGGCTGTGTGCCGAGGCGGTGGTGATCATCCGTCCCCATCCCTTCGCCTTCATATGCGGTATCGCCGCCTTTGCGACGTACCAGGCCGACAGAAGGTTGATGCGGATGATCGCCTCCATTTTATCGTCCGGAAAGCTTTCGATCGGCGCGACGTGCTGGATGCCTGCGTTGTTGACCGCGATATCGACGCTTCCCGTCTCCCGGGCCGCCCGGTCGACCATCGCCGCGATCTCGTCCGGCTTCGTCATGTCCGCCGCATCATACAGCGCAGCCACGCCGCTGGTGGCGGCCAGCTCGGCCCGGATGTCCTCGATCTGGTCGGCGTCACCGAAGCCGTTGATCATCACCGCGGCGCCTTCGGCGGCGAAGGCGCGCGCATAGGCAAGGCCGATACCCGAGGTGGAGCCGGTGATGAGCGCGGTCTTGCCCTTGAGGAACATGGCGATGGGATCTCCTGATGAACGCGAGTCGTCCTGCGTCGTCACGGTAAACGTTGCAACCGTCGGTACGGTTCGCGCATTTCGTAACGCAAGCAAAACGGAGCCTGCCATGCGCCTCGACGATTTCGATCCCAATGATATCAATGTCGAGGATCAAAGGGGCCAGAGCTTCGGCGGTGGCGGCGGTGGCGGCGGCGGATTGCTGTTTGGTCTGCTGCCGCTGATCGGCAGTCGCTTTGGCTGCGGCGGCATCGTCGTGGTGCTGCTGTTGTTCGCGGTGTTCGGCGGGCTGGGCAACCTCGGCGGCATGCTCGGCGGTGGCGGCGGTCAGGTGTCCGCGCCGACCAGCCAGCGCGCCGGCACCGATGTCGCATCGAGCTGCAACCTGACGCCGCAGAGCAAGGCGGCCTGCAACGCGTTCCAGTCCGCGGAAAACACCTGGACCGCCTTGTTCGAAAAAGCCGGCCAGCGCTTTCAGGAACCCAAGCTCGTCTTCTTCGGTGGCAGCGGCAAATCCGGCTGCGGCGCGGCGCAGGCGGCGATGGGTCCCTTCTATTGCCCGACCGATCAGGGCATCTATCTCGACACCAGCTTCTTCGACGAGCTCGCCACGCGTTTCGGCGCCAAGGGCGATTTCGCGCAGGATTACGTGATCGCGCACGAATTCGGCCACCACATCCAGAATTTGCTCGGCACGTCCGATCAGGTGCAGCAGATCCAGCGCCGCGGCAGCGAGACGGAAGGCAACGCCGCTTCGGTGCGGCTGGAGCTACAGGCGGATTGCTATGCCGGGGTGTGGGCGGCGCAGAACCGCAGTCGGATGGAACCCGGCGATCTCGAAGAGGGTCTCACCGCGGCTCAGGCGATCGGCGACGATACGCTCCAGAAGCAGAGCCAGGGCCGGGTCGTTCCCGACAGCTTCACGCACGGCACGTCGGCGCAGCGTCAGGCATGGCTGCAACGCGGCCTGACGACGGGCGACCCGGCCCAGTGTGACACCTTCTCCGGCGCGATCTGATCCAGTCCCCCTCCCGCAAGGGAGGGGGCGATCCCGACTAGCGGCTTGCCAGTTGCCGCGCGAAATGTACTTCCACCGCCTTCGTTACGCTCTCCGCGATCCGTTCGCGCCCCTGCCGGCTATCCAAAAACGCCGCATCCGACGGATTGGAGATATAGCCCGTCTCGAACAGGATCGATGGCATGTCCGGCGCTTTCAGCACCATCAACGACGCCATGCGATGGAACACCGGCTTCGTCGGGATCAGCGGCTTGGCCTCACGCCCGAGAAGTCGGGCGAAACTGGCGGAGGTGTTCATCGTCTCGCGCTGCGTCAGATCGATCAGGATCGATGACACGTCCGCACCGGCATCTCCCAGGTTGACGCCGGAGATGACGTCCGCCTTGTTCTCGCGCGTTGCCAGCCGCGCGGCCTCCTTGTCGGACGCGACCTCGGACAGCGTGTAGACCGAGGCACCGGAGGCATCGCCACTACCGACGCTGTCGCAATGAACCGAGATGAACAGGCTCGCCTTCAGCCGGCGTGCGATGCCGTACCGTTCACGCAACACCAGATAACGGTCGTCGTCCCGCGTCAACGCCACGCGGACGCGGCCCGTCGCCAGCAGTTCGTCACGAATCGCCTGTGCGATCCGCAGCGTCACGTCCTTTTCGCGCAGGCCGGTCTCGGGATTGATCGCACCCGGATCGACGCCGCCATGACCGGCATCGATCACCACCAACGGGCGGCTGTCGTCACCGCGCACCCGTGGCAGCGCGACGCCGCGCGCGGGCGGCGGCACAGGGATCGATACCTTGTACTTCGGCTTGGCGGCCCAGTCGCCGAAGTCGAATGCCATGAAGCTGAGCGGCCCGGCCGCGCTGGCGGCGGCGAAACGCGCGGCGCTGACCGGCTCCAGCGACAGCGTCAGGCTCTGCCCGTCCGCGTCAAACCCGCCATCGCCCAGAATCGCCGGACGCGCGAGATCGAACAACAGGCGCGTGCCGCTTCCCTGACGCAGCTGGCGTACACCGCTTACCGGTCCACCGGTTGCGGCCCGCACGCCCGGTAAGGCGCCTGCGACATCGACGGCGATCTGGCGGGTCCCGTCCAGGATGATGCCGGTCGCGTCGCCGACACGCCCGTCGAAGCGGATGACGATCGATCCGTCCTGCACCACGACGCTGCGAATGGCGGTCGCTGCCCACGCGGGCGCGCTCGTCAGCCAGCCGGCGATCAGGGCGAAGAGCGCGAACACACGGCGTCCTTGCCGCGCAGACGATGCGCGGGTCCAGCGAAAAGCCATTACCAAACCCCTTTTGACGATTCTCCTGCGATCGCCGGGGTTTGTTCTAGATGCCGGGGTGCGAACGCGGAGTTGCCCGGCAAGGTTAATCCGGAATTCGGCATTATTTTGCCGCGTCGGCCGGCAAGTTCCTGCCAGTTGCGGTGCGTCGGGTCCGATGCTACCAACGGACTGCACCCGTGCGACGCGCGCTATCCGTAAGACGCGAAGCACAGGTCCCCGGCCCTTCCTGGGTCGGGTTTAACCAGGTTGACGCTCGCATGACGCACTTTTCCAACGTTCGACACCGCCCGGCTTCGGCCGGCGGCGTGTCGAACGTGTGGGAGGGCCGAGCCCCCCGATGTGCCGGGCGAGCAGACGCATCTTTGCCATACATACGCGCCGGATTGCCCGGCGCGCTTTATCAATGCGCATGCGCGCCCTCCGGACCGGTCCTGTCAGGGCCACCCGCTGGAGCGCCACGCGCGCGGAGACATTTCAATGACCACGCGTATGCTGATCGACGCACGCCACCGGGAAGAAACCCGGGTCGCCGTCGTCAAGAATAACCGGATCGAAGAGTTCGATTTCGAGAGTGCCGAGCGCAAACAGCTCAAGGGGAATATCTACCTCGCCAAGGTGACGCGCGTCGAGCCGTCGCTGCAGGCGGCGTTCGTCGATTACGGCGGCAATCGCCACGGCTTCCTGGCGTTCAGCGAAATCCACCCGGATTACTATCAGATCCCGAAGGAAGACCGCGACGCGCTGCTCCGCGAAGAAGCCGAGCATGCCGCCGAGGAAGCCGCGCTGCGTGCGGAACATGACGGCGATGACGACGATCACGCCGACCATGACGGTGATCATCATGACGACGAGCATGACGATTTCGACGACGCCGACCATCACGACGATGACGCCGAGCACGACGAGGCCAACGGCGACGAAGGCACGTCGGACGGCACCTCGAAGAAGCCGCGCACCGCGAACGACGACCAGGTCGAGGCGCTGCGCCAGCGCCGCATGAACCTGCGCCGCCGCTACAAGATTCAGGACGTCATCCGCCGCCGTCAGGTGCTGCTGGTGCAGGTCGTCAAGGAAGAGCGCGGCAACAAGGGCGCGGCACTGACCACGTATCTGTCGCTTGCCGGTCGCTACTGCGTGCTCATGCCCAATACGTCGCACGGCGGCGGGATCAGCCGCAAGATCAGCAATGCGTCCGACCGCAAGCGCCTGAAGTCGATCATGGCCGACATGCAGCTGCCGCCGTCGATGGGCTGCATCGTCCGCACCGCGGGCCTCCAGCGCACCAAGGTCGAGATCAAGCGCGACTTCGATTATCTCGCCCGCCTCTGGGACGGCATCCGCGAAGCCACGCTCGGTTCGGCCGCGCCGGCACTGATCTACGGCGACAGCGACCTGATCAAGCGCGCGATCCGCGACATCTACAACAAGGATATCGACGAGGTGATCGTCGAGGGCGAGGAAGGCTATCTCCACGCCAAGGAATTCATGAAACTGCTGATGCCCAGCCACGGCCGGCGCATCAAGCAATACGCCGACGCGGTGCCGCTGTTCCAGCGCGCACACGTCGAGGATCAGCTCGCCGCGATGTACCATCCGGTCGTGCAGCTGAAATCGGGCGGCTATCTGGTCATCAATCCGACCGAAGCTTTGGTGTCGATCGACATCAATTCGGGCCGTTCGACCCGCGAACACAATATAGAGCAGACCGCGACTGCGACCAACCTCGAAGCCGCGCATGAGATCGCGCGCCAATTGCGGCTGCGCGACATGGCCGGCCTCGTCGTCATCGACTTCATCGACATGGACAACAATTCCAATGTCCGGAAGGTCGAGAAGGCGATGAAGGAGGCGCTGAAGAACGATCGCGCCCGCATTCAGGTCGGTCGCATCTCGTCGTTCGGCCTCATGGAGATGAGCCGTCAGCGCCTGCGCACGGGCGTACTCGAAGCCTCCACCCGCGCCTGCCCGCATTGCGAGGGCACCGGTCTGGTCCGCACCGCATCGTCAGCCGGCCTGTCCGCGTTGCGCATGATCGAGGATGAGGCCGCACGCGGTCGCGGCTCGCTCATCACGCTGCGCGCTTCGCAGGAAGCGACGATCTACGTGCTCAATCGCAAGCGCGCCGACATCGCCGAGATCGAGGATCGCTACGGCGTGCAGGTCGAGATCATCCCCGATCGCGAGGAAGAGGGCGCCCGCATGTCGGTCGAGGTCTCCGGACCGCCGCCCGCCTACGCCCCCAGGATCGAGGCGCTGATCGAGGAAGATTACGACGACGTCCCCGAGGAGATCGAGGACGAGGAAGAGGAAGAGATCGTCGAGGAGGCGGAGGAACTGCCCCGTCGCGAAGGCGGCCGCCGTCCCGAGCAACGCGAAGATCGTGGCGAGGGTGAAGGCCGCGGTCGTGGTCGCCGCCGTCGTCGCGGTCGTCGCGGTCGCAAGGACGAGAACGGCGAGACGGTGCAGGACGATGCCGGTGTCGAAAGCGACGCCGTCGAGGCCGACACCGGCGAAGGCGACGAGCCGGAGGCGATCGAAGGCAACGAGGCGGACACCGCCGAATTCGCTGGCGAACAGCCGCAAGGCGAAGGCCGTCGTCGTCGCGGTCGTCGCGGTCGTCGCGGCGGACGTCGTCAGGCGGGGGATCAGACCGAAGGCAACGACGGCACGACGGAACCGCAGCTGTCGGCCGACGATGTCGAGGCCGACGCCGTGGAGCTCGAACCGATCGCCGAAGCCGGCGATGCCGGTCCGGTCACCACCGGCCTCGACGCGCCCGCACCGGTCGCGGTCGAGGACGCAGCTCCTGTAGAAGCACCCAAGACCCGCCGCCGACCGCGCGCGCGCGCCGCGTCGCCTGCGGTGGAGGCTCCGGCCGCCGAAGCGCCGGTCCCGGCCGAGGCACCTGCAACCGAAGCGGAGGCCCCGGCCATCAAGCCCAAGCGCACCCGCAAGAAGGCGCCCCCTGCCGCCGCGATCGAGGAAGCGGCGCCTGTCGTCGAAGCCCCGACCGAAGCGCCCGCCGCCGAGGAGAAGCCCAAGCGCCGCCGCACTCGCAAGCCCGCCGCGGCTACCGAGGCCGCTCCGGTGGAAACGGTCGCGGCACCGGTAGCGGAACCTGTCCCACAGCCGGAATCGACATTGGCAGTTGCGCAGGACGGCACCGCTCCGGCCGACGCCGACGATACGGCCCCCGAAGACGGCGAAGCTCCCCGCCGCGGCTGGTGGCAACGCACCTTCGGCGCATGAGCTGATACGAAAACCCCTCCCGCTCACTCGAGCGGGAGGGGTTTTTCTTTGTGAGCGGATTCTGCCGTCGCGATGACCGAACTGTTACCAGTCACCACTTCCGGAATGCCGGGCACCGCACGCGATCATTGCGACCCGGCGCTCGCCATCCTTACACCCGCACCAACATCTTGCCCGTGTTCCCCCCGGTAAACAGGCCGAGGAACGCATCCGGCATCGCATCCAGTCCGTCGAACACCGTCTCGTTGCGCTTCAGCTTGCCGTCCTTCAGCCAGCCCCCCATGTCGCGATAGAACTCGGGCGCGCGATCCATGTAGTCGCTGACGATGAAGCCCTGCACCCGCATCCGCATGCCGATCAGCCGCGCAAGATACCGCAATTCGGTCGCCTTGCCGCTGTTGTAGACGTCGATCATCCCGCAGATCGCGAAGCGCGCACCCTGATTGCCGTGCGCCAGGGCCGCATCCAGATGCTCACCGCCGACATTGTCGAAGTATACGTCGATCCCGGTCCGGGCGACCTCTCCCAGCGCCTTCACCACCGGCGTTCCGCTCTTGTAATCGATCACCGCATCGGCACCCAACGATTCCACCCAGGCGCACTTCTCTGCGCCGCCGGCCGAACCGATCACGCGGCAGCCTTTGGCCTTGGCGATCTGCACCACCGTCGATCCGACCGCGCCGGCCGCAGCGGACACGAACACCGTGTCGCCCTCTTTTGCGCCTGCAACCTCCAGCAGTCCGAAATAGGCGGTCATCCCCGGCATACCGAGCTGCCCCAGATAGGCTTGCGGATCGACGTCGAGTTGCGGCAGCGACTGGGCCTGATCGGCGGGCAGCACCGCTTCGTCACGCCAGCCGGCGAAATGCTGGACCATCTCGCCTTCCTTGTACGTATCGGAGCGGCTCTCGATCACCTTGCCGATCGCGCCACCCTGCATCGGTGAGCCGAGTTCGAACGGTGGTGTGTAACTCTTCACGTCGTTCATCCGTCCGCGCATGTACGGATCGACCGATAGCCAGCTGTTGGCGACGCGGATCTCGCCATCCTTCAGGTCGCGGGTGCCGAGATCGACCAACTCGAAATTGTCCATCGTCGGCATCCCCTGCGGCCGGGACTTCAGGCTCCATGCACGTGCCATTCTCGCTCTCCTGTTCTGATGTACCCGCAACCTGACGATGTCAGTTGCAGTCTGCAACGAAAAAGGCCCGGGGCATTGCCCCGGGCCTTTCGCTTCACGTCTCCCGCGCCTTAATAGGTGCCCGAAAAGCTCTTGTTCAGGGTCTTGCCATCGCCGGACGTGCTGCTGGCCGACGACTGACCGCTCGTCGTAGACGACGACTGGCTTCCGCCCAGTCCGTATCGCGAACGATCGTTGCCCTCGTCGCCGAACATCGCCTGATTGCGCTCCTCGTCGCGCCACGCCCGCTTGGCATCGGCGGCCGACTTGCTCAGCGTCACCTTGCTGTCGACCGACTGCAGCCAGCTCGACGGGATCGAATGGTGGCGACCGCCCGCATCCGCATCGTTCTTGGTCAGCAGGATACGGTCGCCACGCACCTTGTCGACCGTGCCCACATGCTCGCCGTCGCTGCCGACGACGTCCATATGCTCTTCGACCTTGTTCAGCGAATCACGCTGGGTCTGGCGCGTCGAGCGCCACGATCCGAACTCGCTCTCGAACTTCGAACGGTTCTCGCGGCGGTATTCGTCGTAGTCGCGATCCAGCGACTGGATCTGCCCGCGGCGCCAGCTGTGATAGTCGTTGTCGCGATCGTTGTCGTACCGGTCGTCCATCCGCGAATCAAACTCGCGTCGACGCTCGGCATCCTCGTCGCCGAACCACGACCGGACCTCGTCTCCTGCCCGCGCGAAGAAGCCGCGGTCCTCATAGTCGTAGCCCTGCGGCTGGCGCCCATATCCCTGCTGCTGCGATCGCCCATAAGCCTGCTGCCGGTCGCGATTGCCGCTGCGGTAATTATCGTCGTCGGCATGGGCGTAGCGACCATGATCCTCGAACCGGCGACTGCCCGATCCGTAGCTGCCGTGATATTCGCGGCTCTGGCCACCGCCCGCATCTGCGCCGTAACGGCTATGCTCGCCATAGCCGTGTTCGGACCGCCCGTAGCCGCGATCCTGCCGGTCGTCGCGATCGTACCCGCTGCCTGCGCCGTAACGACCACGGCCGTCTTCGGCACCGCGCTGATACTGGTCGCGCTGGCCATAGCCCTGGTTGCCGTATTCGCGCGCGCCATAGCCCTGACGATCGCGATCGCCGGACTGCCCTGCGGCCTGATAGTCGCGCGCGCTCGAATAGTTGTAATCACGGCCGGAGCCGTAGTCGCGGCCATAGTCCTGCGGATCGGTGCGCCCGTAATAGTCGCTCTGCGGATTGGTGCCGCGCGGATAGCGTTCGTAGCCCATGCTCGTCTCCTGCATTAACATCCTGCGGGTGCGAGACGCGTCGTTGCTGCGCGCCCCTGCTCCTGAGTTAACAAAGGTCAAGCCGTCGCTTCGTTCCTATTGTTGAACGATCGCAACGACTTTGTGTCGTGCGCAGCGGGCGGCCGGTCGCAGGGGAATTTATGAACCGCCGATCGAGCCCTGTTGCATCGGTTTCGCGGGGCCGCTAATGGCGACGCTTCCGGGCGCTGCCCGGTCGGGGTGCGGGGCTGTAGCTCAGATGGGAGAGCGCTGCAATCGCACTGCAGAGGTCAGGGGTTCGATTCCCCTCAGCTCCACCACCACCCCGCAATCTCCCCGGATCATCCGTCACCAACCGTGCCGATGCGCGTTATAGCGTGACATGCCCGATGATCCGATTCCCGCAGCGACCCTCGTCATCTTCCGCGATCGACCGGACGGACCGCCCGAACTGCTGATGGTCGAACGCGCGAAGGCGATGGCCTTCGCCGGCGGTGCCATGGTGTTCCCCGGTGGGAGGATCGATCCCGGCGACCACATATTGGCTCAAGCATCGGGTGCAGGCGAGGACGGCGCGGCTCGCATCGCCGCTATCCGGGAGACGCTGGAGGAAGCCGGCCTCGCGATCGGCCTGTCCCCGCAACCTTCGCCGGCGCAGGTGGTCGCGATCCGGGCGCGACTGCATGCCGGCGAGGGGCTGGCGGCGATCCTCGCCGACGAACGGCTGGCGATCGACCCCGACGTGCTGGTGCCCTTTGCCCGCTGGTTGCCGGCGCACGCGCATATGCGGATCTTCGACACGCTCTTCTTCCTCGTCAGGGCGCCGGATGAAGCGGTCGCCACCGTCGACCGTACCGAGAATGTGCGACTGATCTGGACTGGCGCGGCCGAACTGCTGGCGCAGGCGGATGCGGGCCATGTGACGATCATCTATCCCACCCGCCGCAACCTCGAACGACTGGCACTCTACGCCGACTATGACGATGCCGTCGCCGATGCCCGCGCCTATCCGGTCCGCACCATCACCCCCTTTACCGAGGATCGCGACGGCGTCGCGCACCTCTGCATCCCCGACGACCTGGGCTATCCCATCACGGCCGAGCCGATGAGCGCGGCCATGCGCGGCTGATGGATGCGCGCTGGATCCGGGCGGTACGCCACGCGATCGACTGGATCGTCGCATTGCTGGCGATCGGCGCGGCGGTCTTCCTGCTCTGGGCGTTTGCGAAGGGGCGGCCACAGGACATGCCCTGGACGCCGTTACAGCTCGGCGAACCGATCGGCCTCTTCACCGGGCGCAAACTGACGGCGCTGACAGGGGATTTTCCGCAATGTCGCGCACTGCTGAAGGATGCGGGCGTGCGCTACACCGCCTTGCCCGAACGGCGTGACGGTGACCGCTGTGGCTATGCCGACGGCGTGCGCCTGACCGACGGCGGATCGCGCAACATCGGCTTTCGTCCGGCGAACCTCGGCATCGCCTGTCCGGTCGCGGCGGCACTGGCGATGTGGGAATGGGACGTCGTGCAACCCGCGGCTCAGAAGTATCTTGGCAGCCGCGTCACTGCCATCGACCATTTCGGCAGCTATTCCTGTCGCCGCATCTACGGTCGCGATGCCGGCAACTGGAGCGAACACTCGACCGCCGACGCGGTCGACATCGCCGGTTTCCGCCTTGCCGACGGCACCCGCATCACCGTTGTGGGGGACTGGCGCGGCGACGACGCCAAAGCCGCGTTTTTGCACGACATACGCGATGGCGCCTGCGATCTGTTCGCGACGACGCTGTCGCCCGACTATAACGCCGCCCACCGCGATCACCTGCACCTCGATCAGGCGAACCGCGGCAGCATGGGATGGCGAGCCTGCCGTTAGCGCAGCATGCTGATCAGTTCGGCAATGCCGCCGACCCGTTGTCGACCTTTTCCACCCAGTGCGGGAAGAATGCAGGCTGCCGGTTCGACCATCCCGACGCGGTGGCCGCGGCTTCGCTGATCGATTGCAACAGCTTGCGCCGCAATTCGGGGTGCAGGTGCGGCAACGCCGCCGCCGCACAGAATGCGCTCGGCAACCACGGTCGCGACTCCGCACCGATCAACCGTTCGTACAGGAAGCGGAACGCCGAAAAGGTGGTCAGCCGCCCCTGCCCCAGATCGAACCCGACCAGCGTGATCAATGGCGCAAGGAACGGGGCCACCGCACCCAGGTCCGAATCGTCGGGCACCATCTGCCGCAGTTCGGGCAGCGATCGGTACAGCCGCGCCTGCGCCCGGATGCTCGCCGCCTCGACCACGTCGCGCGACCAGCGCGCCATCGCATCGTCGCGGTCGAGCCCGATATCGAGGCTGCGCCGGATGTAGCGCTGCGTCGAGCTCGGAAAGCCTGCGAACTCCTTCATCTCGGACAGCGTCATCGCGCCTTCGGCCGGTCTCATCTTGGCACCCATGATCGTTACACCCCACCCCAGTGAACTCGATCGCACTATGGCACAGGATGGTTAACGGGCAGCTTAACGCTCTCATCCCGGCCACGGTTCGACGTCACAAATGCATCACGAAAGCTGTTGCACCGCAACATCGATGCGACGGAGCGAATACGATTGGTCGCAATGGACGCTCGCGGCGGCCGGCTAGCAACAATGCTGCGCCGGCCAATATCGATAGCCGGGACCACCGACGAAAACGGCGGCCCCTCCCGGGACCGCCGCTTGGTGATAACGACCGAACGGATTACCCCTGACGGGCGCGTTCCGCCTCCTCGTCATATCCCGACGACGGAGCCGGCCCGTTGCTGTGTACGGGCTGCGTCGACGAGGGCGGATCGCTCGCGTCCATCGACTGGTCCAGCCCGGCATCGAGCCGCGCGTCCGAGCTTTCCGGATTCTTCTCCAGCCGCTTGTTGATCGATTTGTCCTGGCCGGCATCCTGGCGCGGGTCGCGCTCCTGATTGCCGGCGTTCGGCGCGACCGACAGGCTGTCCAGCGCCTTTTCGTCGATACCGGTCATAGTGACACCCTCCTGTGATTACAGGGAGAGAACGATTGCTCGAACGTTTCCGTTCCTGCCGTCATCGGCAGGCCGGATCAGACCTGTGCAACGCGAACATCCTGCCGGACGAATTGGGCTTCGCCGAATACCGTCATGAACGCGATATCAGTCGCATCGCGGCCGACGCAGACGCGGGCGATCGATTCCGCCGGCGCCATCTGAGTCGCATCCACCAACCGCCACGCGCCATCCAGCCACAGCTCGGCCACCGCATGGAAGTCGGGCGGATCGACACCCGGAGCATAAGCGGCAACGCACCGCGCCGGGATCTCGCCGGCCCGCGCCAGCGCGACCAGCAGATGCGCATAATCGCGGCACACGCCCGAACGGCTGGCAAAGGTGTCCAGCGCCGTCGTTTCGCCACTGCTGGCGTTTGATCGATATTGCAGCGATTCCGCCACCCACTCGCTCAGCGCGCTTGCCAGCGCTCCGCCCTCCAGCCCGCCGAATTCACGACGGACGAATCCTTCCAGCCGGTCGGACTGGCAATAGCGGCTCGGCAACAGATACGGCACCAGCGCGCCGTCGAGCGCCCTGACCGACGTCGGCGGCAAGGACGCGAGATCGACCGGCTCCCGCTCGACCTCGACGGTGGCGCGATATTCCGCCTTCAGCCAGTTCTCGGCGCGGATCCAGCATCGCTGCCCGATCCCGTCCTCGCCCCGCACGGCCGCGACCGGATTGTCGCTCCAGACCGTCAGCGCCTCGGCGACGATCCGCTGATCGGGCATCGCGGCCGCCTCGATCTGCAACAACACGTCCGCCGGCTGCCCGATGATCGCGTAATCCAGGTCGACGGCAATGGAGAGCCGCATCGGCACCGATCCTTCAGGCAAAAGAAAGAGCCCGGCGGCATCGGCCACCGGGCTCATGACAGGTAACGCTCGCCTTCCTGATTAGTCGCGCGAGGCGCCGAACAGGCGAAGGACGAACAGGAACATGTTGATGAAATCGAGGTACAGCGACAATGCCGACATGATGACGGCCTTGCCGACCATGTCCGTGCCCGCGACTTCGAAATACAGGCTCTTCGTCCGCTGCGTGTCATAGGCGGTAAGGCCGGCGAAGATCAGCACGCCGACGGCGCTGATGACGAGGCTCATGACGCCCGACTGCAGGAACAGGTTGATCAGGCTCGCGACGATCAGCCCGACCAGACCGACGATCAGGAAGGTGCCGAAGGCCGAAAGATCCTTCTTCGTCGTGTAGCCGTACAGGCTCAGACCGGCGAAGCCCGCCGCCGTCGCAAAGAACGCACCCGCGATCGACGTACCGCTATAGACGAGGAAGATCGTCGAGAGCGACAGGCCCATCAGGACCGCGAAGGCCCAGAACAACAGTTGCAGCGTCGCCGTCTTCATCCGGCCCTGGCCGAAGCTCATCGCGAACACGATGCCGAGCGGTGCCAGCATCAGGATCATCCGCAGCGCGCCATTGGCGAACACCGCCTGTGCCGCGCCGGAGGTCGCGAACAGCAGGGCGACGATGCCCGTGAGCAAAACGCCCGAGCCCATGTAATTGTAGACAGACAGCATGTACGAACGCAGACCCGCGTCGTACGCGCCGCTACGCGCTGCATCGGCGCGTGAAGCCCCGAACGGCGCGGCGCTCGGCCGGGGGTCAGACCAGTTTGCCATGGTATCCAGAACTCCTTTTCCGACCTGATGTCGGATAGCTGAAATATCGGCCTCGACCCGTCCCTTTTCAAGCGAAACCGGCTAGGGTCGCGTTCCAAAGCAACAGAACATTACAAAGGGCTTCGCATTCATCATGTTACGCCTGTTTGTCGCGCTCCGTCCGCCACCCGGTATCCGCCGCTTGCTGGCGGCGACCATGGGCGGCGTGCCGCATGCCCGGTGGCAGGATGACGAACAACTCCATTGCACGTTGCGCTTCATCGGCGAGGTCGATCGCCCGCAGGCGGAGGATATCGCAGCCGCGCTCGCCGCGATCCATGCGGAAACGCCGACCGTGCGGATCGCCGGCGTCGACCGGTTCGCGCACAAGGGGCGCACCGATACGCTATGGGCGGGCCTCGCCCCCACCGATGCGCTCCATCATCTCGCCCGCAAGGTCGATCAGGCCTGCGTCCGCGCCGGCCTGCCGCCGGAGCGTCGCGCATATCTGCCGCATATCACCCTCGCCCGCCTGCCGCGCAGCGCAGGCATGATGCCGGAAATTGAGGGCTGGCTCGCAGTGCATGCCGGCCTGACCGGCCCGCTGTTCGCGATGCCCCACATCCTGCTCTATCAAAGCCATCTCGGCCGCAGCGGCGCCAGCTACCAACCGGTCGCCCGCTGGTCGCTGGAACCGGCAGCCGTCATGACGGGTTCGTAATGTGAATCAGGGAGTTTCCATCATGCGCGCCATTCTCGTCCTCGCCGGCCTGTCCTCGCTGGCCCTTGCCGCCTGCACCAAGTCGGAGGAGGTCGCCGTCGGATCGCCGACCGAGGGCGGCGCGCGTGCGACCGCGATGTTGAAGACCGGCACGGGCATCGATGCCGGGCGCGCCTCCGCCACCGAAGTCGCGGGCGGCATCCGCTATACGCTGGACGTAAAGGGCCTGCCCGCCGGTACGCATGGTGCGCATGTCCACACCGTCGGCCGCTGCGACGGGCCGGACTTCACCACTGCCGGTGGCCATTGGAACCCGACCGCTACAAAGCACGGTACGATGAACCCGCAAGGGCCGCACGAGGGCGACCTGCCCAATCTTATCATCGGCACCGACGGGCGCGGTACGCTCGGCATCACCGTCCCCGGCGCGACGATGGCCGGGCTGCTGGATGCGGACGGATCGGCGATCGTGGTGCATGCCGGCCCGGACGATCTGATGACCGATCCGTCCGGCAATAGCGGTGGCCGCATCGCGTGCGGCGTATTCGGCGCCGCCTGACCCCGGCGGCCTTCCGGTGTTCCCGCACCCGCAGGAACACCGGTTCGCCTTCAGATAGGCTCGCCCGCAGCCCGCGCCCGCGCCTCCCGTGATGCCTCGGCCTTCGGCACCAGCCGGTATGCCGCGATCGCACAGGTCAGCGTGATCGGCATCGCCAGCAGCAGCGACAGCATGCCTACCGACAGGCTGCCGGACAGCGTCGATATCCGCCCGGCCAGATACGGCCCCATCGCCAGCCCCATCAGCGTCGTGCCGATGAAGAAGGTCGCCGTCGCCGTTCCCCGCATGCGTGGCAACACCAGATCCTGCGTCGTCGCCGCCGCCGAACCCAATGCCCCGCTCGCGGTCAGGCCGGCGAGGAACAGGCACGGGTAGAACACCCAGACGCTGCTCGCCGTGAACGCCCCGATCAGGAACGGCACCGGAACGCTCGCGCCGAAGATCACGACGATCAGCCGCCCCGCCGGGTCGGTCCGCCGCAGCCGATCGGCAACGATCCCGCCGATGGTCAGCCCCAGGAATCCCGACAGCGCGCCGCTGCTTCCCAGCAGCAGGCCGGCGCGCGCCGGCGTCTCACCCAGTTCGCGCAAGACATAGGGGGCGCCCCAGAAGCTGGCGGCATAGCTCAGGAACGAATTCAGCCCATAGGCCACTACCGTGCACAGGAACGCCGGAGTGCCGACGATCAGCGCGAACGTCGGCGGATCGCGCCGCTTCAGCGCACAGGCCCAGGAAAACACCGCATAGACGCCCGTCCCGACCGCCAGCCACTGCGGTTTAGGTTCGCCCAGCCCGATCAGCAGCGCCACCACCGCGACCACCGCCGCCAGTCCGGTCAGGTTGATCATCAGCGCACGCGCACCACCCCGCGCCGCGCCGATCAGCGTCAACGGCGGGATGATCGTCAGCAATTCCTCGAAAAACGCGCGAAACGGCGCCGGGTGCTTCTCGGGCTCCGGCAGCCCCTCGACCAACCCGCGAACCGGCTCGCGCAGCGTCGCGATCCACAGCGCCACGATCAGTCCCGGCGCACCGACCGCCAGGAACGCCGCCTGCCACCCGACCAGCCCGAACGGCCCACCGCCCGGATAGGCGTTGTTCCAGCCCTGTACGATCAGCCCGCCGATGAACAGCGACACGCCGCCACCGACATACAGCCCGGCGGAATAGATCGACAGCGCGGTGGCGCGCAGCCGCTTGGGGAAATAGTCCGAGATCAGGGAATAGGCCGACGGGCTCGCCGTCGCCTCGCCGATGCCGACGCCGATCCGAGCCGCAGCCAGTTGACCGCCGGTGCGGGAAAAGCCGGACAGCGCGGTCATCGACGACCATAGCGCCAGCCCCAGTGTCATCAGCCGCACCCGATGCCAGCTGTCCGCCAGCCGCCCCAGCGGGATTCCGAACAGCGCGTAGAATACGCCGAACGCGGTCCCGTACAGGAACCCCAGATCCTCGTCCTTCAGGTTCAGGTCGCGCTTGATATCCTCCGCCAGGATCGAGATCACCTGCCGGTCGATGAAGTTCAGGACATAGACGACGAACAGGATGCCGAGCACGTACCAGGCATACCGTGATGCCTTCTGCTCGCCCCCGGCAAGCCCGGGCAATGTGGGGTCGGCCATCATCCTCTCCGTCTGTTTGGCCGAAGGCTAACAGAGGCACGGCGGGGCGGTAAGCCCGAAAACGATACCCGATATTCTAAACCGCAGCCCGATCGACGGGACCGCCGGCCCGTCAGGCGCGCAACGGCCGTCGCGTGCTGTGTTCCAGCCGCTTCAGCAGCGCCTCGATCGAGGGAGCGGTCGTCGATTCCGCCGGTGATCGCGGCAACTGGACGGTGGCGATGCGCTCGCCCTGCTCCAGCGCCACCGGCGGACGCAACGGCGCGACGGGGCGAACGGGCTCGCGCGGCACGTCCGGCAACGCACCGGGATGGAAGGCGGACAAAGGCATATCGAGGTCGACCGGGATCGGCTGCATCACCGGCGGTGGCGGCGGTGCTGGCATCGGCTCCCCTGCAACCTCGACCTGCGGCGGTGGCAAGGGAGCACCCAGATCGGCGGCGGACAGGGGCTTGCGCGCCGGCGCGTCCGGATGCGCATCGGCCCGTCGCAATATCGGCACGCCCTCTTCGGCGACCGGCTTCGGCGCGAGCAGGCCGTCGGGCCCGAACATCAGGAACAGCGCGGACCAGGTCACCGCGGCAGCAAGTGCCCCCACGCCGAGCGCCAGCACCGCACGCGCGGTCGTACCGAGCGGCGGCTCTGCCGCGGCGATCAGCGCCGGCAGACCGCTACTCCATACCCAGCTTTCCAGCAGGGCTTGCGGCACGAGCAGGAATGTCGCCGCCGCAAGGACCGCGGCCACGGTTCCGCCCACGGGTGCGACCCAATGGGCCGCCGCCGTCATGCCCGGGCGGGGGAGCTTCAAATACTGGCTGGTGAACGCTGCCATGATCCATCCACTGTCGCGGCCGATGTCAGCCGCTGGTAAATTGGCTCGTAACGACAAATGTTTGACGACCAGTTACGCTCCGCCTCGACGAACGCCCGCCCCCGCGCCCGACGGGCATCCCAGCCGCTGCGATCCGCCAGCAATCCCGCCAGCGCGCTCGCGATCGCCGCCGGGTCGTCAGGCCTGAACAACGTGCCGGTGTCGCCGTCGCGAATCAATTCGCGATGTCCGCCGACGTCGGACGCCGCGACCAGCTTGCCTTGCGCCATCGCTTCCAGCGGCTTCAAGGGCGTCACCAGATCCGTCAGCCGCATGTGCTTGCGCGGATAGGCCAGAACGTCGACCAGCGCATAATAACGTTCTACCTCGGTATGCGGCACCCGCCCGACGAAGCGGATCGCTCCGGCCACCGGCGATGCCGCCGCCTGCGCCCGCAATGCCGCCTCCATCGGCCCGCCGCCGACCAACAGCAACCGCGCCTTCGGCCGCGCCGCGACCAGCGCCGGCATTGCCGCGATCAGATCGTCGAGCCCCTCGTAATCGTAGAAGCTGCCGATGAAACCGATCGTCTCGGCGTCCTCCAGCCCCAGATCGCGCGCCAGCGAGTCATCCCGTGGCACGGGCTCGCCGAACACGGTCAGATCGACGCCGTTGGGCGAGACCACGATTTTGTCCGCCGCTACCCCGCGCGCGATCAGGTCGCCGCGCAAGCCTTCGCAGATCACCGCCACCGCATCGGCGCGCTGTACCGCCCATGTCTCCATCGCCCGCGTTGCGCGATATTTGACCGACCCTTCGGTGCCGGTCCCGTTGCCGACCGCCGCATCCTCCCAGAACGCACGGATTTCATAGACCAGAGGCAACCCGCGCCGCCGCGCCACGCGATAGGCCGCAAGCGCGTCGAGCACGGGCGAATGCGCGTGCAGGATGTCCGGCCGGAACGATTCGACCGCGGCATCGATACGCCGCGCAAACGCCGCGATCCCCGCCAGCTCTCCGAACGCACCGCTCTTCAACGTCGCCCGCGTTCGGTGGAATGTCAGCCCGTCCACCGATTCCACCGCATCCGCCGTCATGCCCTGCCGCGGCCCGGTCACCGCCGCCACGTGCCAGCCCCGCTGCTCCTGCGCCTTCAGGATCGCGCGGGTGCGAAAGGTGTAGCCGCTCTGCAAAGGCAGGCCATGGTCCAGAACATGAAGAATCCGCATGGGCAACGCTGTGACATGACACGGCTTAATAGGCCGTCAACCGTGGGAACGCCGACCGTCGCGTTCAGATGCCGCTACCGTCCGCCCCGGGGACGAACAGCAGGTCTGCGGCCTCGTCCAGCGACCGCACCGTGCCGCCGGTGCCGGGACAATGTCCGACGCGTCGCGCGCCGACCCTCCAGCTATAGGTCGCGGGCCGCGGCACGCGTTGCCCCTCCGCAATCCCGTCGGTCTGTTCCTCCGCATAGACGTTGATCGTCATCGCGCGCGCATCGTAACGCCCGCTCAGTCGCAGGTTCAGGTTGCTGTGCGATGTGCCGATCTGCCGACTTGGCAGCTGGCAGGTACGCCGCCCGCCGATGCGCCCCTTGCCCGCGTCCACTCGCAACCGTCCGCAAAACTGGCTGGGGTTGGGCATGGTGGATCGATCGCCGGCGAGCCGCTGGAGCGCAGCCTCCAGACTGTCGTCGGGCAGGCAGACGGAAAACCCGAACCGGCGAGGGCTACCACCGGCACCGGGTATCCGCTGCACCGCCTCGTTGCTGGACTCGCCCCTGCCCAGCTGCCCGCTCCGTTCGAACCGCCATTCTCCGCCCCGCAGCACAGGCACCGGTCCGCGCGTGTCGATACCGGCGTCGTCGGGGGCGATGACGACGATCTGGCCATCCTGCATGTTGCCCGGCGCGGCGACAGGGGAAGGCTGGTCCTGCAGGCCACCGAATGCCAATGCCCCGATCGCCACCAGCCCCGGTTCGATTCGCATGTCGCCCTCCCCATGTTCTCGCACCAATGGCTAGATCGGCGTTACGACGTACGCAACGATCCGGCGGGGCATCGACGCAGGGAAGCTGTTCCACTTAACGCCGCATCAACCCCTCTCCCCCTACATCCGCCCGACACCGGGAAAGGAGCGCGGCGACACCATGATCGACAATCTGTCGCTGGGCCTCACCCACGGGCTCATGCTGCTCGCGGCATGGCTGCTGCTCAAGCGGCCCGATCTCGACGCTGAATCCCCGCCGCCGCGCCACTGGCGCGCGAAAGCCATGCCGCTGGACCCGCCGCCCGGTGCGTGATCTCGTCTTCGTCGCCTTCCTCGCCGCGATCTTCGGGATGGGGCTGCGACGGCCGTTCATCCTGGTGCTGGCCTATGTCTATATCGACATCGTCTCGCCCCAGCGGCTGACCTATATCCTGCTCAACACCGTGCCGATCTCGCTGATCGCGGTCGCGATGGCGGTCGGTGGCTGGCTGCTGATGGACGACAAGTCGGACAGCCGCTTCACCCCGCGGCAGGGCCTCATCGTGCTGCTGCTGCTGTATTGCTGGGGCACGACCGCAGGCGCGGACTTCCCGCTCGATGCCAAGGACAAATGGGACTGGGTGTGGAAATGCCTCGCCTTCGCCGCCTTCCTGCCGCTCACCCTGCGGACGCGACTGCGGATCGAGGCGCTGCTGCTGTTCATGATCCTGTCGGCGGCATCGATCATCATCGTCGGCGGGATCAAGACCGCGGCGGGCGGCGGCGGTTACGGCCAGCTCGATCTGATGGTGAACAACAACTCCGGGCTGTACGAAGGCAGCACGATCTCCACCGTCGCGATCGCGATCGTACCGCTGATCGCGTGGTTCATGCGCTACGGCACGATCTTTCCGCCCGACTGGAAGGTGAAGGGCTTTTGCCTGTGCCTCATCTTCGCGTGCCTGCTGATCCCGATCGGCACGTCGACGCGCACCGGCACCCTGTGCACCGTGCTCGTCGCGCTGCTGTCGCTGCGCAACGCCAAGCGCAAGGTCCTGTACGTGTCGCTGATCGCGGCGGCGGGGCTGGTCGCGGTGCCGTTCCTGCCGGCGACCTTCACCGACCGGATGAGCACGATCAAGAGCCACGACGCCGACGAATCCGCCTCCACCCGCCTCGCCGTGTGGCAGTGGACGATGGACTACGCCAAGGCGCATCCGTTCGGTGGCGGATTCGAGGCGTATCGCGGCAACCGCATCCGCTACGAGATCAAGAAGGTCGCCGGCGCGGGCCCCGCCCCCGGCGTCACCGATCAGGCGGTGACGGACAAGGCGCGCGGCTATCACAGCGCCTATTTCGAAATGCTCGGCGAACAGGGCTATATGGGCCTCGCGCTGTGGCTGGCCATCAGCCTGATCGGCCTGGTCCGCATGGAGATATTGCGCCGCCGCTACCGCGACCCGGAAGGAGAATTCGGCTGGGCCGGACCGCTCGCGGCCGCGTTGCAAACCGCGCATCTCGTATACCTGCTCGGCGCGGCCTTCATCGCCATCGCCTTCCAGCCGTTCGTCTACATGCTCATAGGCGCGCAGATCGGACTCGATTCGTATCTGGCGCGGCGGCGGAGCGAAACGGCGCAGGTGCCGATGCGCAAGGCGCGCATGCCGGAAGCGGCGGCGGCGTGAGCATTGGACGCCACGCGCGATGACCGAACTCCGCGTCCTCACCAGCGTGCGGGGTCTCGCGGCATGGCTGGTCGTCCTCTACCACATCCGCGGCGGCATGGCCGGACTCCCGCCTGCGATCGAAGCGGCCTTCGCCAAGGGCTATCTCGCGGTGGATTTCTTCTTTCTGCTGTCCGGCTTCGTCATCTGGCTGACATGGCACGACCGCTTCCGCACGCCCGGCGCGATCCCGCGCTTCCTGCAAAAGCGCGTCGCGCGTATCTGGCCGCTGCACGCGGTCATGCTGACCGCCGCGGTAGCGCTGGCGCTGGTGCTGCGGGCGACAGGGCGCGACGATCCGGCGTTCCCCTTTGCGGAACTGCCGTTGCACGTCCTGCTCGTCCAGAACTGGGGGTTCACCGACACCCTCCGCTGGAACGATCCCTCCTGGTCGATCAGCTGCGAACTCGCCGCCTACCTGCTGTTCCCGCTGCTGGTCCTGACCGTCGACTGGCGCAAGCTACCGACGACGGCGCTGATCTGCATCGTAGCGGCGCTGTTCCTGACATTGCACGTCGCCATGAACGGCGCACCCTCGCTCGGCGAGAACATCCCCCGCTATGGCCTGATCCGCTGCCTCATCGAATTCGCCGTAGGCACGATCATCGCCACGGTGTTCCTGCGAACGCGGGAACACGAAGATGCAACCGGCGCCCCTCAAATCCAGAGATCTCTAAGTTCGCAGACGCCCCTGGCGCTAACGGCGACGGCTCTGGCGATCACCGCCTGGATTCTCGGCACCCCCGAAACCCTGGCAGCGCCCGCAACCTTCGCTGCGCTGCTGCTGTCGCTCGCGCTGACCTCGGGCCGCAAACACCATCTGCTCGAAGGCCGTACGATCCACTATCTGGGCGAGATCAGCTACGCGACCTACCTGTCGCACTTCCTGATCTGGAAAGCCTTCAAACTCCCGCTCTCCAGCCAGTCGCTGTCGCCGGCCCTGATCGCATTGTACCTCGCGCTGGTGCTTGCCGCCTCGATCGCACTCTACCACGGCACCGAGCGACCCGCGCAGCGGTGGATCAACCAACGCCGGTTCCTCCCCCGCAAGGAAGAGGCGGCCGCCGAAGGCTGACGGAGGGGGAGGCAAGCGACGTGCGGTTACGAGCGGCACGGCCCACCTCCCCGCCTCAGCAGGAATTGGCCAGACGTCAGGCGTCCTCGCTTTCCTCCGCCAACTCTTCCTCCAGCGCCGCGATGATCGCGGCATTGAACGCCGGAATATCGTCCGGCTTGCGGCTGGTGATCAGATTCTCGTCCACGACGACCTGCTCGTCGACGACATCCGCGCCGGCATTCTCCAGATCGGTCCGCACCGACGGCCAGCTCGTCACCCGCCGCCCGTCGACCACGTCCGCCTCGACCAGCAGCCATGGCGCATGGCAGATCGCTGCGACGATCTTGCCATCTTCCATGAACTCCGTGACGATCTCGACGGCGCGCTCCTGCAACCGCATCTTGTCGGGGTTGCCCACCCCGCCCGGCAGCACCAGCGCGTCGTAATCGTCCGTGTCGACGTCATCCAGCGTCAGGTCCGGCGTGATGCTCTCGCCCTTGTCGCTGTCGTTGATCACGCCGGTGATCGCGTCGGTCCTGATCGATGCCAGCGTCACCTTGGCACCCGCATCCAGCAACGCCTGCCGTGGCTTGAACAGTTCGTCCTGCTCGAACCCGTCGGTCGCCAGCATTAGCACGCGCGCGTCGGATAGATCGGCCATGTCGTTTCACTCCTGTGGGGATACCTCGCCTCAACCCCCGCCCGCACCCGCCCGTTCCGGAACACACCGGCCTCCCCGCGCATTTTCGGATCACCTGCTGACAAGGAAGCGCCGAGTGGCAACGCGGATCACCTATTGCGACGATTCGAAACCCGGGATCACCCGCAAGAAGGTGCGCAACGGCTGGGCCTATTATGCTCCGAATGGCGACCGCATCACCGATCGCGACGAGATCGACCGCCTGAACGCTGTCGGTTTACCGCCCGCCTATCGCGACGCCTGGTATTGTCCGAAGCCGAACGGCCACATCCAGGCGGTCGGCTGGGATGAGAAGGGCCGCAAGCAATATCGCTACCACACCGGCTTCCGGGAGGCGCAGGAGGCGGCGAAATACGAAAAATGCGCCGACTTCGGCCATTGCCTGCCCAAGGTCCGCGCCCGGGTCGAGGAAGACCTCGCCTCGCGCGGCCTGCACAAGGACCGCGCGATCGCCGCCGTCGTCCGCCTGCTCGACATCGGCCACATTCGCGTCGGCAACGAAGCCTATGTCGAAGCGAACGAGAGCTACGGCGCCACCACATTGCGCAAGGAACACGGCACGGTCCGCGGCGACACGCTCAAGCTCCGCTACAAGGGCAAGTCGGGCAAGGAACGGGACATGAAGGTCACCGACAAACGCCTCGCCGCGACGGTGAAGAAGATGCAGGATCTCGACGAACAGCACCTCTTCGCCTGGGTCGATGCCGACGGAGACGCGCATCCGGTCACCTCGTCCGATGTCAACGACTACATCAAGCGCGCGAGCGGCGCCGACTTCACCGCCAAGCATTTCCGCACCTGGGGCGCCAGCGTCACCGCGTTCGAGGCGCTGGCGAAGGCCGAGGCGGACCTCAGCCTGAAAGCGCTGCTGGAACCGGTGGTCGAGCGCCTCGGCAACACCCCCGCCATCGCGCGCAAAAGCTACGTTCACCCCGCGCTCATCGCGCTTGTGAAACAGGGCCAGAGCACATTCCGCAAGGCGTTGCGCCTGCCGCGCTCCGCCCGTTACCTCAGCCGCGAAGAACGCGGCCTCATCGCGTTCCTCGAAGCCGGTACGCCCGCGACGCTGCCGGACATGAAGGCGGCCGCCTGACAAAGAGTATTCATGGCTAGCAACACCACCACCGCCGCCGCCAAGGCGCCAATCTTCGACGCCGACAACGTGCAGAACCAGATCGGCGACCTGTACGTCGCCAGCGAGGTCTGGTTGCATACGCACTGGTTGCAGATCCTGATCGCGTTCGGAATCGGCGCGATCATCGTCGTCGCGTTACACGGCCTGCGCAAGCTGGGGGAGCGCCTCTGCGGCAAACCACTCGGCAGCGGTGACGGCGTGGCGGGCATCCCCCGCCGCGGCTGGGGTACGATCGTCGGCCGCGCGATCACCCGCACCAACAACTTCTTCATCGTCATGCTCGCCGCCAAGCTGGTCGTCGGTTACGCCGGCGCCCCCAGCCAGGTCGCGACCACCGTCAACTTCCTGTGGACCGTCGCTTCGGTGTTCCAGGCGGCGATCTGGGCGCGCGAATTGATCCTCGGCGCGATCGAACATCGTACCAGCAGCGAACATTACAGCGGCGAGGCATTGCTGTCGGCGATGGGCCTGATCCGCCTGCTCGTCACCGTCGCGCTGTTCGCGGTCGCGCTGGTCGTCGTGCTCGACAATCTCGGCGTCAACGTCACCGGCCTGATCGCCGGCCTCGGCGTCGGCGGCATCGCCATCGGTCTGGCGGCGCAGGGCATCTTCGGCGACCTGTTCGCGGCGCTCGCGATCATCTTCGACCGCCCGTTCCGCCGCGGTGATAAGATCAGCTACGGCACCACCAGCGGCGTCATCGAATCGATCGGCCTGAAAAGCACCCGCATCCGCGCCTTCACCGGCGAGTTGCGCGTCATCAGTAACAAGCAACTGCTCGACAAGGAAATCCAGAATACCAGCGTCCGCGACCATATCCGCATCGGCTTCATGATCGGCGCCGCATACGAGACACCCCCGGAAACCCTCGCCCGTATTCCCGACATGCTGAAGGAGATCGTCGAGGCGGAAGGCGGCAAGGTCGCCCGCAGCGGCTTCGAGAATTTCGGCGCCTCCAGCCTCGACTTTGCGCTTCAGTTCGACATTCCCGGCGACGACTGGGCCACCGCCCACCCGATGCGCGATCGCATCATGGTCAGCATCATGACCCGCTTCGCTAGCGAAGGCATCAGCATCCCCTACCCGACTCAGACGACCTACACCGCCGCGCCGGACGGGAAGCTGGTGATGCCCTATGCAGTGCCGGTGAAAGCGGAAGCCGGTGTGAAGGAGTGACCAGGACTGCGGCAATGCCATGACTGACCAGTTGTTCTGGCCACCAAAGCTATGTATTCGTAGAACGTTCGAGAAGTATGTCTTGGTCGACAAGGATGATACGATCTATCAGAATGCATCGCTGCCATACTCACCAACGGGTCGGTAAGTTGGAAGCACGGTGCTTGGCCGATCATGATTGCTCGCCCGTCGGCATGACGCGGTATGCCAAGTTTTCATCGATTACGGAAAGCCTCCTGGAGATGAAAAAGGCGCATCCTGCACGATATCCTGCTAACAGGGATAGCATCGGCATAGAGTTGGTGGGGGAGGTGTCGACTAAGACAGGCATCTTCGTCACGACGACGGAAGCCCGGAACGCCGCTTTGAAGTGGCTGGTAGGCGAGTTGGCGCAGACCTTCCGCGTCCAGATGACGGACGTGTTCCGCCATCCGCAGTTGTCGCGAAAAACACCGTCAGAGGCGAGTACGGCGCGATGGTAGGTCTGTTACTTGCGGCGTTGGCGGCACATGGCGCATGCACGGTCGGAACGGAGCAGGTGCCGCCGCTTTGCGCCAGCAGATTGCCTGCCATCCGCACGCTCGTCGTCTCCCGCGTCGGCCATCGCGCGTATGCCGAAGACGGCGACCGTATCTCGTGCGGCAGCTTCAGGCCATCCGCGCCTCAGGTTCGACGTTTCCTGATGACCGCCAAGCGGGTCGATCCCGTGGCGGCCGATGCCACGCTGGATCGTTCGCCGTGTCAGGCATCCGGGACGGTAACCTTTACCGACGGCAGCAGAGGGCGCTGGACGATCGAGCAACTCCGCGTCGGCACGCTGATCCGCGGGCGTAGCCGATTGTTGTTGTTCTGCGCCGACTGTCGGACCCTTCCGTTCCGCTGGTAGCGCCCGCGAGAGCAGCAGGCGCGAGCGTCTCCCGGCTCGCGCTGCTGCCCCTCAAATTCCCCCTTCGTCCAGGCTCAGCAACGTCGCATTGCCGCCGGCGGAGGTCGTATCCACCGACACCGCCCGCTCCGCGCAGAACCGGTAAAGGTAATGCGGTCCACCCGCCTTCGGCCCGGTGCCCGACAGCCCCTCACCACCGAACGGCTGCGACCCCACCACAGCGCCGATCATCGACCGGTTGATGTAGAGGTTGCCGACCGCCGCCGCCGCCTCGGTCACCTCCGCCGCGCGCGCGATACGGCTGTGCAGCCCCATCGTCAGGCCATAGCCCTTGGCGTTGACCCGCGCGATCGTCTCCGACAGCTTGCCCGCTTCCCACGTCGCGACGTGCAGGATCGGCCCGAACCACTCCCGGTCCAGATCCTCGATCCGGTCGAGCTTCACCAGCGTCGGCGGCACGAACAGCCCGTCCACCGGCGCCTCCAGCGTCTTGAGCGTCCGGTCGGTCACACTCGCACGATAGTCCATCAGCTTCTCGTACGACGCGCGGTCGATCACCGGCCCGACGTCCGTCGCCGGATCGCCCGGATCACCCAGCCGCAGCGTATCCATCGCCCCCGTCAGCATGTGGATGACGGTATCCGCGACATCCTCCTGCACCAGCAGCAGGCGCAGCGCCGAACAGCGCTGCCCAGCCGACCGGAACGAGGATGTGACGACGTCCGCCACCACCTGTTCGGGCAGTGCGGTGGAATCGACGATCATCGCGTTGATCCCGCCCGTTTCCGCGATCAGCGGCACGATCGGGCGATCGTCGTCCTGCACCAGCGTCCGCGCGATCCGCTTGGCGGTCGCGGTCGATCCGGTGAAGGCGACGCCCGCCACCCGCACGTCGCCGGTCAGCGCAGCGCCGACCTCCGGCCCGCCGGTCACCAGCACCAGCGCATCCGCCGGCACCCCCGCGCGATGCGCCAGCTCGACCGCGAAGCGCGCGATCTCCGGCGTCTGCGGCGCAGGCTTGGCGACGACGGTGTTGCCCGCGACAAGCGCCGCGACCGTCTGGCCGAGGAAGATCGCCAGCGGGAAATTCCACGGCGCCACCGTCGCCCAGACACCGCGCCCTTCGATATGCAGCATGTTGCGCTCGCCGGTCGGCCCCGGCAGCTCCACCGCGCGCAACCGCGCCCGCGCCTCGCCGGCGTAATAGCGACAGAAATCCGCCGCCTCGCGCACCTCGCCGATCGCATCGGGGATCGTCTTGAACGCCTCCTGCACGCAGATCGCCATCAACCGGTCGCGATTCTCCTCCAGCAGGTCCGCGAGCCGTTCGAGGCAGGCGGCGCGGTCGTCCACCGGCGTGGCCGACCACGCCGGGAACGCGGCATGCGCGCGGGTGACGGCTGCAGACACGCGCTCACCCTCACCCTTCCCACCGCCTGCGGCAGCGGGCCCCTTCCCTCTCCCATCGGGAGAGGGAGAGACGGCGTCAGCCGGCGACGGGTGAGGGTGAGGGTGAGGCAGCGGCTTTTTGACCGCCGCGACCGCCGCCTCCAGCGTCGCCACATCGCTCAAATCCAGCCCGCGCGAATTGCGGTGTCCTGGCGCGAACAGATCCTTCGGCAACGGAATGCTCGGATGTCGCGTGCCGCCGACCGCAGCGATCTTCGCCACCGGGTCCGCCAGAATCTCGTCCTCGCTCAACCGCGCATCCGCCAACTGATGCACGAAGCTCGAATTCGCTCCATTCTCCAGCAAGCGCCGCACCAGATACGCCAGCAAATCGCGATGCCCGCCCACCGGCGCGTAAATCCGGCAATGATAGCCGTTCTCGCGCACCAGCCGCTCATACAGGCCGTCGCCCATCCCGTGCAGCCGCTGGAATTCGAAGTCGCGGCTGTTGCCGGCCCATTCCAGGATCGTTGCCACCGTCAGCGCATTGTGGCTGGCGAACGCCGGCCGGATATTCTCCGCCGCCAGCATGTCCTTCGCCACCGCCAGATACGACACGTCGGTCGCCGCCTTGCGCGTGAACAGTGGGTAGTCCGCCAGCCCCTCGACCTGCGTCCGCTTGATCTCGCTGTCCCAATAGGCGCCCTTGACCAGCCGCACGTTCATCACGCGGTCCAGCCCGTTCGCCCACGCCACCACCGGCCGCGCGCGCTTGCCATAGGCCTGCACCGCCATGCCGAAGCCGTCCCAGCCCTTCAGGCTCGGCAGCGCCGCGACCGCACCGATGATGTCGAGGCTCATCTCCAGCCGCTCGGATTCCTCCGCGTCGACGGTCAGCGCGATGTTCTTCGCCGCCGCCTGCACCGCGAGTTGCTCCAACATCTCGGTCAGTGCCGGCACGCACTCGCTCCACCGCGCCACCTCGTACCGCGGATGCAACGCCGACAGCTTCACCGACACCGAATGCCCCGCCGCCGGATCGCTGCCGACCGCATCGATCGCACCGACATAGGCCCGGAAATAGCGATCCGCGTCGTCATAGGTCCGCGCAGCCTCGCCCAGCATGTCGAAGCTGGCGGTAAAACCCTTGTTCTCACCGCGCTTCATCCGCCGCATCGCCTCGTCGATGGTGCGGCCCATCACGAAGATCTCGCCCATCATCTTCATCGCCGCGCCGACCGCCTGCCGGACGAACGGCTCTCCCGCGCGGGAGATCAGCCGACGCAGCGGCCCGGACGGCCCCTCGCCCACCAGCACGCGCCCGACGACCAGCCCCCAAGTCGCGCTGTTGACCAATTTGCTGTTCGACCGACCGGCATGCGCGCGCCAATCGGCGTCGCCCAGCTTGTCGGCGATCAGCAGGTCCGCCGTCTCCGGATCGGGCACGCGCAGGAATGCCTCGGCGAGGCTCAGCAGCGCGACGCCCTCCGACGAATTGAGGCGATATTCCTGCAGGAACTGGTTCACCCAGCCGCGGTTCTGCGCCGCGCGCAGGTCCGCCAGCAGTCCTGACGCATGTCCCATGATCCGCTGACGCGAGTCGGGAGCGGTCGACGCACGGTCCAGCAGGGGTTTTAGAACATCGGGTTCGCTGGCGCGGTACAGTTGTGCCATGGATTTGCGGGCAGCGGACGTTACGGCAGAGGACATGTTCAAGCTTTCGGTCGGTCGAGGCTTGCGAGGAACACCCTCCCGCGCCTACAGAATACCCCGCGTTTAGCGCCAAATAGGTTGGAAGGGGAATCCCGTGACGACGATCACCGTCGACCAGATGAAAGACAGGATCGGCACCGAAACCGTCTCCGACTGGGTCGAGGTGACGCAAGCCATGATCGACCAGTTCGCCGAGGCGACCGGCGATCACCAGTTCATCCACATCGATCCGGCCGCCGCCGCGCGGACGCCGTTCGGCGGCACGATCGCACACGGCTTCCTGACGCTGTCGCTGATGCCGCTACTGTCGTCCAAGGTACCCGATGCGCCGCGGTTGGAAGGCGTGAAGATGGGGGTCAATTACGGCGGCAACAAAGTCCGCTTCCTCACCCCCGTCCGCTCCGGCAGCCGCGTCCGCGGTCGCTTCAAGCTAATCGAATTCGATGAAAAGCGCCCCGGCCAGTTCCAGCAGACCAATGAATTCACCGTCGAGATCGAAGGGCAGCCGAAACCCGCGATGATCGCCGAATGGATCAGCCAGATATTCGTCTAACCGTCCCATCATCAGCCGAGAGAAATCCACCATGCGCTCAGCCGTCATCGTCTCCACCGCCCGTACGCCGATCGGCCGCGCCTATCGCGGCGCGTTCAACAACACGACGCCGCAGGCGCTCGCCGGCCACGCCATCGAACATGCCGTCAGGCGCGCGGGGATCGATGGCGCCGAGGTCGACGACGTCGTCTTCGGCGCCGCGCTCCAGCAGGGCCATCAGGCCGGCAACATCGCTCGCCAGGCTGCGCTGCGTGCCGGTCTGCCGACGTCGGTCTCGGGCATGTCGCTCGACCGCCAGTGCGCGAGCGGCCTGATGGCGATCGCGACGGCAGCGAAGCAGATCATCGTCGACGGCATGGACATCGCCATCGGCGGCGGTGTCGAGAGCATCAGCATGGTGCAAACCCCGCAGATGCGCGTCGCGCCCGACAAGCAGCTGATGGTGATGCACGACGACATCTACATGCCCATGCTCCAGACTGCCGAGACAGTCGCGAAGCGCTACGGTATCAGCCGCGACGTGCAGGACGCCTATGGCCTCCAGTCGCAGCAGCGCACCGCCGCCGCCCAGGCCGCGGGCAAGTTCGACGACGAAATCGTGCCGCTGGCCGCGACGATGAACGTGGTGGACAAGCTGACCAAGGAGGTCAGCACCAAGGACGTGACCCTGTCGAAGGACGAGGGCAATCGCGCCGACACCACGTTGGAGGGGCTTCAGGCGCTCCAGGCAGTCGTCGGTCCGGACGGCGTCATCACCGCCGGCAACGCCAGCCAGCTGTCGGACGGCGCATCGGCATCGGTGCTGATGGAGGAAAGCGTCGCTTCCGCGCGCGGCCTCGCCCCGCTCGGCCGCTACGTCGGCATGGCGGTGGCAGGGACCAAGCCCGACGAGATGGGTATCGGCCCGGTCTACGCGATCCCCAAGCTGCTCGAGAAGAACGGCCTGACGATGAACGACATCGGCCTGTGGGAGCTCAACGAGGCGTTCGCGGTGCAGGTTCTCTATTGCCGCGACACGCTCGGCATTCCCGACGAACTGCTCAACGTCAACGGCGGCGCGATCTCGATCGGCCATCCCTATGGTATGTCGGGCGCCCGCATGACCGGCCACGCCCTGATCGAGGGCAAGCGCCGCGGGGCGAAGTACGTCGTCGTCACGATGTGCATCGGCGGCGGCATGGGCGCGGCCGGTCTGTTCGAGGTGCTGTGAGTTGAAGTGTTAGCCTGATCGGCATATGTCCGGATCGGGCATTGTCATTGGTGTCCTCCTTGTATGGGCCTCGACCGCTGCTACGGTCGGGGCCCAAATCGTTTGGGGCTTAGGCTGCTACCCGAGCGCCGCCCGTGTGCTTTATCGTTTGCGTCTGTCAATCACGTCGATGGCCGAAGCTGCCAACCGCGCAACCAACCCTCGCCGCGCTCGTTCTCCCGCCAAACCCCGTACAGGAGACGACGCATGGCCGACCACGACAGTCCTCAGGAGATTGCCGCCAAGTTCCTCGACAAGCTGAAGGCGAGCCCGTTCGTGATGATCGGCCTTGTGGACGGTGAACATTCCGAGCCGATGACTGCGCAGATCGACGACGATCAGCCGAACACGCTGTTCTTCTTCGCTGGCAAGGACAACCGTATCGCGAAGGGCGGCGACGCGATGGCGCAGTTCGTCGGCAAGGGGCATGACTTCTTCGCCTGCCTCGCCGGCAATGTCAGCCAGGATAACGACCGGGGTCAGATCGACAAGCTCTGGAATAATCAGGTCGACGCCTGGTTCCCGAACGGCAAGGACGATCCGAACGTCACGCTGCTGCGCTTTGACATCGACAGTGCGGAGCTGTGGGAGACCGATATCTCGATATCTGGCCGGGTAAAGATGCTGTTCGGCGGCACGATCCGCGGCGATGAATCGAGCAGCCACGCCATGGTCGACTCGGTCGCCTGACACGAAAAGGGGCGGTCGCCACCGCCCCTCCGTCGAAACAGTACGAGCGGCCTTTCAACAGGCCGCTCGTTTCATATCAGGCGTTCGCCGCCATCCATTCTTCGACGACCGGCGCGACATGGTTGCGCCACTTCGATCCGTTGAAGATGCCGTAATGGCCGGCGCCTTCCGCCATCAGATAACGCTTCTTGTCCTCGGGCAGGTTGGTCGCCAGCGTCAACGCCGCCTTCGTCTGGCCGATACCGGAGATGTCGTCGCGCTCGCCCTCGATAGCCAGCACCGCGACATCGGTGATCGCGCCCGGATCGACCCGGCGCCCACGGTGCATCATCTCGCCCCGCGGCAGTGCATGCTTCTGGAACACCAGTTCCACCGTCTGCAGATAGAATTCCGCCGTCATATCGCAGACCGACCGATATTCCTCGTAGAACCCCTTGGTCGCGTCCGCGCTTTCGCCGTCGCCCTGGACCAGATGTTTGAACATCTCCCAGTGCGAGACCATGTGGTTGCCGAGGTTCATCGACATGAAGCCGGCGAGCTGAAGGAAGCCGGGATACACCTTGCGGCCCGAACCCGGGTACATCGCCGGCACAGTCACCACGACATTCTGTTCGAACCACGCATGTGGCCGCTCAGTCGCCAGCGTATTGACCGCGGTCGGCGCCTCGCGCGTGTCGACCGGCCCGCCCATCATCGTCAGCGTCTTCGGACGACAGGGGTTCTGGTCCGCGCTCATCAACGCAACGGCGGCATAGCAGGGCACCGATGGCTGGCAGACTGCGAGCATGTGCGCACCACCCTGCCCCTCGTTGGGGCCGATCGCCTCCATGAACGCGATCAGATAATCGATATAATCATCGAGGTCGAAACGCCCGTCCGACAGCGGCACCAGCTTCGCGTCGCGCCAGTCGGTGATGTAGACCTCGGCGGTCGGCAGCATCCGCTCTACAGTGCCGCGCAGCAACGTGGCGAAGTGGCCCGACATCGGCGCGACGATCAGCAGCTTGGGTCCGCCCTCGACGCCCTCGCGACGGAACCGCTTCAGCTGGCCGAACGGCTTTTGCAGCACGATCTCTTCATGCACCGCCACCTCGCGCCCGTCGATCGTCGTGTGCGTCAGCCCGAACGCCGGCTTGCCCCGGGTCGCGGACGCATGAGCGAACACGTCGAGCGCCGAGCTGACGATCTGGCCACCGCCGACATACGACCACGGATTGGCGGGATTGCGCATCCAGTCGGCCCCGAACGTGGCCATCGCGCTGGCCCCGGCGAGCATCGAGCGCTGCATTTCATAGGCGTCGTAGAGCATGGTTGGCATCTTTACATAAGATAGGTTGAGAGCGTCGTAACGCAAATCACGGCCCGTGTAATCAGTCTGAACGCCCGAGACGCCCGACCGGCCCCAATGCCGGCCCGTCGCGAGCCGTTGAGCCACCCTTCCGCGACTGCTAGGCGCGTCGGCATGGCCAAAGATCCCGTTTCCAGCAACCGCCGCCTCGGCGATCTCCGGCTCGTGCTGGAGCGCGTGCTGAGTTATCCGCGCCAACTCGCCATCGCGCTTGCCGCGCTTGCCACCACGTCCGCGGCGACGATCGGAATCCCCTATGGATTCAAGCGCGTGATCGATCGCGGCTTCGCACCGGGCGGCGGCGAGACGGTGGCGTCGTCGTTCCATTACCTGCTGATGATCGTCACGGTCCTCGCGGTAGCGACGGCGATCCGCTTCTATTTCGTGTCCTGGCTGGGCGAACGGGTCGTCGCCGATATCCGCACGCGCGTGCAAGCTCACCTGCTCGGATTGACGCCGCGCTTCTTTGAGGAAAATCGTCCGTCGGAAATCGCATCGCGCCTGACGTCCGATACTGCGCTGATCGAAAACGTCGTCGGCAGCACCGTCAGCATCGCGCTGCGCAACACCTTCACCGGTGTCGGCGGCATGATCTATCTCTTCGCGCTGTCGCCCAAACTGGCCGGCATGCTGCTGCTCGGCATCCCGCTCATCATCCTGCCCGTGACGATCCTGGGCCGCCGCATCCGCAACTTGTCGCGCACGTCGCAGGATCGGGTGGCCGACGTCGGATCGCTGATCACGGAGACGCTCGGCGCGATGAAGATCGTCCAGGCGTTCGGACAGGAGCCGCGCGAGGCGCAACGCTTCACCAGCGCGGTCGACGCGACCTTCGCCGCCGCCAAGTCGCGCATCGCGTTGCGGGCAGTGATGACGGCGATCATGATCTTCCTGATCTTCGGGTCGATTACTTTGGTGCTGTGGGAGGGCGCGACCGATGTCGCCGCCGGCAAGATCAGCGGCGGAGCGATCGCCGCCTTCGTGCTCACCGGCGGCATAGTCGCCGGCGCGTTCGGCGCGTTGACCGAAGTGTACGGCGATCTGCTCCGCGGTGCCGGCGCAGCCAGCCGTCTCGCCGAACTGCTGCGCGAACAGCCCGAGATCACGCGCCCCGCCGCGCCGATCCCCTTGCCCGTACCGGTCAACGGCGCGCTGTCGTTCGAGCACGTCCGCTTCCACTATCCGACCCGCCCCGACGTCGCCGCGCTGGAGGATTTCACCCTCAGCGTACGTCCCGGCGAAACGGTCGCGGTGGTGGGCCCCTCGGGTGCGGGCAAATCTACGCTCTTCCAGCTTGCCGAGCGTTTCTACGACCCCGCCGCGGGCCGCGTCCTGCTCGATGGCGTCGATCTGCGGGAGGCCGACCCCGCCGCGATCCGCGCACAGATCGCGATGGTGCCGCAGGAAACCGTGATCTTCGGCGCCAGCGCCCGCGACAATCTGCGTTATGGCCAGTGGGAAGCGACCGACGACGAATTGTGGGCCGCGGCAGAAGCCGCCAACGCCGCCGATTTCCTGCGTGCGTTGCCGCAGGGCCTCGACACCAATCTGGGCGAAGGCGGCGCGCGCCTGTCCGGCGGCCAGCGCCAGCGGGTGACGATCGCGCGCGCGCTGCTCCGCGATGCGCCGATCCTGCTGCTCGACGAGGCGACCAGCGCACTGGATGCCGAAAGCGAGCGGCTGGTGCAGCAGGCATTGGAACGACTGATGGAGAACCGCACCACGCTGGTGATCGCGCACCGGCTGGCGACGGTTCGCGCCGCGGAACGCATCGTTGTGATGGATCAAGGCGGGATCGTCGAGGAGGGTACGCATAGCAGCCTGATCGGTCACGGCGGTTTGTACGCGCGGCTGGCGAGCTTGCAGTTCAGCGAGGCGGCGTAACCTTCCGTCATCCCGGTTTTCGTTGGGATGTTTGGGGAAACTTGATCCCTTGTCCCGCAAAGCGCATGACGTTCGCGTAAAGCAATGGGAGAGAGCAATGCGCGACTATGACATAATCGTCTACGGCGCGACGGGCTTCACCGGGCGTCTCGTCGCTGAATATCTCTGCCAGCAGAACGTCACCCGCTGGGCGATGGCGGGCCGCAGCCGCGCCAAACTGGAGGAGGTGCGCGACATCATCGGCGCGCCCGCAGACACGCCGCTGCTCGTCGCCGATGCAGACGATCCCGCCAGCCTGAAGGCGATGGCGCAATCGACGCAGGTCGTGCTCACCACCGTCGGCCCATACCAGCTCTATGGCGAGCCGCTGATCGCCGCCTGCGTCGCCGCGGGCACCGCTTACGTCGACCTGTGCGGTGAACCGGCGTGGATGCGCCACATGATCGACGCCCACCATGCCGGAGCGCAGGCGAGCGGCGCGCGCATCGTGTTCTCCTGCGGCTTCGATTCGATCCCGTTCGATCTCGGCGTGCTGACCTTGCAGGAATGCGCCCGCGCCAAATACGGCCATCCAGCACCCCGCGTGAAGGGCCGCGTACGGGCGATGAAGGGCGGCTTTTCCGGCGGCACCGCGGCAAGCCTGAAGGCGACGCTCGCCGCCGCAGCGCGCGATCCGTCGATCCTCGGCCTGCTCGCCAGCCCATTTGCGCTGACCCCCGGCTTCAGCGGCCCGCACCAGCCGACCGGGCTGCTGCCCGAATTCGACGCGACGCTCAACACCTGGGTCGCGCCGTTCATCATGGCGGCAATCAACACCAAGAACGTCCACCGCACCAACTTCCTGCTCGACCACCGCTACGGCAAGGATTTCGTGTACGACGAGATGATGGTCGCCGGCCTCGGCGAGATGGGCAAGGCGGCAGCGGACGCGATCGCCAAGCTCAACCCGCTGGCGAGCGACAAGGGGCCCAAACCCGGCGAAGGCCCCAGCAAGGAAGAGCGCGACAGTGGCCATTACGACCTGCTGTTCGTCGGCCTGATGCCCGACGGCGCGCGCTTCGACGCGGTGGTCACCGGTGACCGCGACCCCGGCTATGGATCGACCAGCAAGATGATCGCCGAGACCGCGCGCTGCCTGCTGGAAACGGAAGGCGCCGGCGGCGTCTGGACCCCCGGCGCGCTGCTCGGCACGACGCTGCGCGATCGCTTGCAGGACAAGGCCGGGCTGACGTTTACTGCGGGGTGAGTCTTGCAATTCCTTCCCCGCCAGAGGGAGGTGGCGCGGCGAAGCCGTGGCGGAGGGGGAGGTCCACCATGAACGTGGTGACTCGCGGAAACGCCCCCTCGACTCACCTCGCCGGGGAGGATTTCATCCGCGGTAGAACATCACCGCCCCCACCGCGATCAACAGCGTCACGATCAGCATCACCGGCACCCGCTTCGCCCGTCGTCCTGCCGCAGCCGCCTCATACGCATCCATGTCGAACCAAAACCGTCCCGGCACAGCCACCCGGATCGACCCGTCGGAGACCATCGCCGCGAACGCCTTCGCCTCGCGCTCATCGGCCGGCGCGAAATCGATCGCATCGCTCGCCGTCACCGCGTGCGCGTCGACGAAACGCGGCGCGATCGTCCCGTGCACCAGATAACGGTCGCGCACCGTACCCTGCGGCTCGACACGCACCAGACGCGTCACCGCCGCTTGCCCTGATGGCGGATGTTCTGCGGCCGCCCGCGATGCTTGATCACGCGATCCTTGCGCCCCGAGCCGACATGCCGCGCGCCCGGTGCCGCCCCCTTGCCGCCCGGCAGTTCGAAGCGCAACGCGCCCGACACGGGGTTCGCCTCCGCCAGCCTCAGGTCGATGCGCTGGCCGAGCGCATATTCCTCGCCGGTCTGCTCGCCGATCAGCTTGCGCGCCGCCTCGTCGAAGCGGAAATATTCGCCGCCCAGATCGCGGACCGGCATCAGCCCGTCGCCGCCGATTCCCTCCACCGTGGCGAAGAAGCCGTAATTCTGCACCCCCGTGATCCGCGCCGACACCGTCTCGCCGACCTTTTCCGACAGGAACGCCGCGACATAGCGATCGATCGTATCGCGCTCCGCCTCCATCGCGCGGCGTTCGAGGCCGCTGATGGTGGTGCCGATCTGCTCGATCGCCTCGGCATCCGTCCTGGTCAGCTCACCCGGCCCGAGCTTGTAGGCCGCGACCAGCGAGCGGTGGACGACGAGATCGGCATAACGCCGGATCGGCGAGGTGAAATGCGCGTAGGAGCCCAGCGACAGCCCGAAATGCCCTTGGTTGGCCGGCGCGTAATAAGCCTGGGTCTGCGTGCGCAGCACCTGCTCCATTACCTGCGGGCGGAAATCGGCGTCACCGACGCGGTTCAGCACATGGTTGAATGTCGCCGGACGGATCACCTGCCCGAGTGCAAAAGCGACATCGAAAGTCTCGAGATAGTCCTTCAACGCGACCAGCTTTTCACGGCTTGGCGGTTCGTGCACGCGGTACATCACTGGCGCCTTCTTCGCCTCCAGCGCCTTGGCAGCGGCGACGTTGGCGGCGATCATGTAATCCTCGATCAACCGGTGCGCATCGAGCCGCTCGCGCGGCGCGACCGACATGATCCGCCCCTTCTCGTCGAGCACGACGCGCCGTTCGGGCAGATCGAGGTCGAGCGGCTCGCGCGCATCCCGCGCCTTCGCCAGCGCGCGCCAGCAGTCCCAAAGGTGGCGGAGCGACCCCAGGATAAGCCCCTCCCCTTCAGGAGAGGGGGTGGGGGTGGGGGACGTCTCACCGAGACCGACGCCCGCGTCCCCTCCCCTGAAGGGAATGGGCTTGCCGTCGATCATTGCCTGCGCATCTTCATACGCCAGGTTCGCCGCGATCCGCACCCGCGCCCGGGAAAACCGCCAGCTCTCCAGCTTGCCCGACTTCCCCACCTGCAAATGGCACACCAGCGCCGCGCGATCCTCCCCTTCCTTCAGCGAACACACCTCGGCGGACAGGATCTCCGGCAGCATCGGTACGACGCGATCGGGAAAATACACCGAATTGCCCCGCCGCCGCGCCTCGCGATCGATCTCCGAACCGGGTCGCACGTAGAAGCTGACATCCGCGATCGCGACCACCGCCTTCCACCCGCCGGGGTTGCCGGGGTCATCGTCGGGCGCCGCCCACACCGCATCGTCGTGGTCGCGCGCATCGACCGGATCGATCGCGACGATCGGCAGATGCGTCAGGTCTTCGCGATCGTCGCCCAACGGCAGCCGCGACACCCGCTCCGCCTCGTCGAGCGCCTCACCCGAAAACACGTCGGGAATGCCGAGCTTGTGGATCGCGATCAGCGAGAAGCTGCGCGGCGCGAACGGATCGCCCAACCGCTGCACCACCCGCACCGATAGCCGCGGGGGCCGCCCGGTGATTTCGGTCATCACGAGATCGCCCGCTTGCGCCTCGCCAACGTCGGACACCGGGAACTCGCGCCGGTCCTTCTTCTCGACCCCGGTCAGCCAGAACCGGTCTCCCTCGCGCCGCAGCACGCCGAGCACCTGCTCCGACGCCTTCGCCAGCACCTTCATCGGATGCGCGATCCAGCCCGCGCCCGCTTCCTCGGTCCGCGCTAGGATGCGCTCGCCGATCCCCAGCGTGCTCCCCTTCCGCTCGCGCACCCGCAGGCGCGGCGGCGGCGTGTCCGCCTCCCACCGTTCCGGCACCGCCCACACGTTGCCGCCGTCATCGACATCGGCGACGCGCAGCACCGTCACCTTGGGCAGCCCGCCCATCTTGTGGAAGGCGCGGCCGGGGGCGCTATCGATCAGGCCTTCGTCGGCCATGTCCTTCAGCAACGCCTTCAGCGCAATCTTCTCCTGCGCGGTCAGGCCGAACGCCTTGGCGATCTCGCGTTTGCCGGCGGGCACGTCGGAGGTCGCGATGAAGTCGAGGATCTGCGCCTGCGTTGGCAGGCCGGGTCTGGTTTTCTTATGCACGGATGAGAGATAGGGAGCCGACCGCGTTCCGTCATGCTCCATCTTTGCGCGCGCGCCGCCGAGCGGCTAAAGGCTCTCCATGTTCCGCGTCTGTGCGCTCTACCGCTTCACCCCGTTCACCGATCCCGCCGCCCTGAAACCGCCGCTGCTGGCCGCGTGCGAAGCGGCGGGCGTGCGCGGCACGCTGCTGCTCGCGCATGAGGGCATCAACGGCACCATCGCCGGCACCGATGCGGGGATGGAGGCGGTACTCGCCCATATCCGCGCGCTACCCGGTTGCGCCGACCTCGACGTAAAGGAATCGCGCGCCGGGACGATGCCGTTCCACCGCACCAAGGTTCGGGTGAAGGCGGAGATCGTGACGATGGGCGAACCCGCGATCGAACCGCTCGATGCCGGCCATTACGTCGAGCCGGCAGACTGGAACGCGCTGATCGCCGATCCGAAAACTGTGCTGATCGACACCCGCAACGACTACGAGGTCGCGGTCGGCACCTTCGCCGGCGCGATCGACCCGGCGACGCGGACGTTCCGCGACTTCCCGGCGTGGTTCCGCGACCATCGCGACGCGCTGGTGGCGGGCGACAAGCAGGTCGCGATGTTCTGCACCGGCGGCATCCGCTGCGAAAAGGCGACGGCGTTCCTGAAGGCCGAGGGCATCGAGGACGTCTTCCACCTCAAGGGCGGCATCCTGAAATATCTGGAAGACGTGCCGGCAGAGGACAGCGCGTGGCAGGGCGAATGCTTCGTCTTCGACGAGCGCGTCGCGGTGGGGCATGGCTTGGCGCCGGGGACGCATGGCCTGTGTCGCGCGTGCCGGATGCCGGTGTCGCCAGAGGATCGCACGTCGCCGCTCTACGCGGAGGGCGTCGCTTGCCCCCGTTGCGCCGATACGCGCGACGAGGACGACCGCGCGCGATATGCGGAGCGGCATCGGCAGGCACTGCTGGCGGCAGCGCGCGGCGAGGCGCATGTCGGGCGGCGGTACGAGGATACGCCGCGGGAGGAGTAGATCGGCGACGCCGCCCCAACCGGCTCCTCGCGTCTTAGCCTTCTGCCTAGCCCCCCTCCCGTCATCCCGGCGAACGCCGGGACCCATGGAGTGGCTGGATTCGCGACGGCGCACATCGGCAGCCGCTCGCTAACCATGGGTCCCGGCGTTCGGGACGACGAAGAGGTAAGGAGTGACGTACATCCACCAACATCGTCATCCCCGCGTAGGCGGGGATCCATAGTCAGTGACCAACCGGCTCTATCCTCGACGCCAGCCGATATGGATCCCCGCCTACGCGGGGATGACGAGGGCATTGGTACGGTGGCATCCCCGCCTACGCGGGATGACGAGGGCATTCGTACGTTCGAATCCCCACCCCCGCGGCGATGACGATGGCCTAAAAACGCCCGTCAGTAAGCTCGCGCCAGCAACACCCGTTCCACCGCGGGATCGCCGGTAAACACGCACGCCCCCTCTACGACACCCGCATCGCTCGGCGCATTGCGGATCGTCAGCTTCAACGCCTTCAACCGCTCGACCACCGCATCCAGCGCCGCGCCCGTCGGCTTCGACCACGACACCTCGACCCAGCCGGGGTTCTTCACGCCCCCGGCAAAATGCGCCTCGACCGCGGCCCAGTCGCCCGCGGGCACGATGTTCGCCTGCAATCGCGCGCGCGCCTGTTCGTGCAACGCCGTCTGGATCGCCGCCAGCAACCCCGGCGCATCCGCCTCGAAGTCGCCGCGCGGCATCACCGCGCTGTCGATCTTGCCGTCTTCGCGATACAACCGGTCGCGGCGGATCACCGACACGTTGCCACCCGCCATATCCCGACCGCCGATCTCGACGATGATCGGCGCGCCCTTCTTGACCCAGCCCCAGCGCTTGGTCGCCGCCTTGACCGGCTTCAGGTCGAGCAGCGCGCGCACCGGCTCGCCCAACGCCGTCAGGCCGGCAAGGTTGGACTGGATGTCCTTTGCATAGGCGACCAGCGCCTCGTCCTCGGGCACGTCGCGCAGCATCGGCACGATCACGATCTGCCACGGCGCGATCCGCGGCGGCACACGCAGGCCGTCGTCGTCGCCATGCACCATGATGACGCCGCCGATCATCCGCGTGCTGACGCCCCAGCTTGTCGTGTTCGCCAGTTCGAATTCGCCGCTCGTATTCTGGAAGCGGATGTTCTGCGCCTTGGCGAAGTTCGTGCCCAGGAAGTGGCTGGTGCCCGCCTGCAGCGCCTTGCCGTCCTGCATCATCGCCTCGATGCTGTAGGTAGCGACCGCGCCGGGGAAGCGCTCGTTCTCCGGCTTCTCGCCCGCGACCACCGGCAACGCGAGACAATCCTCGGCGAACGAGCGGTAAACCTCGAGCATCTTCAGCGTCTCTTCGCGCGCCTCGTCCGCAGTGGCGTGGGCGGTATGCCCTTCCTGCCACAGGAATTCGCTGGTGCGCAGGAACATGCGCGTCCGCATCTCCCAGCGCACGACATTGGCCCATTGGTTGATCAGCACCGGCAGGTCGCGCCACGACTGCACCCAGCGCGCGAACGCGGTGCCGATCACCGTCTCCGACGTCGGCCGCACCACCAAAGGCTCCTCAAGCTTGGCGGCGGGATCGGGCATCAGCCCGCCCTTGCCGTCCGGGATCAACCGGTGATGCGTGACGACCGCCATCTCCTTGGCGAAGCCCTCGACGTGCTCCGCCTCCTTCTCGAAATAGGACAGCGGGATGAACAGCGGGAAATAGCAATTCTCATGCCCGGTGGCCTTGATCCGGTCGTCGAGCAGCCGCTGGATGCGCTCCCAGATGCCATAGCCCCATGGCCGGATGACCATGCACCCGCGCACACCGGATTCCTCGGCGAGGTCGGCCTCGGCGATGACGGACTGGTACCAGGCGGCGAAATCGGCTTCGCGCGTGACGGAGAGAGCGTGCTTCATGGGGGTGCCTTTATGCCGCTCCGCCATATTCGTCACCCACCTTCATTCCTCCCCCGCCAGGGGGAGGGGGACCGTTCGGCGTCAGCCGAATGGTGGTGGGGGAGGTAAGCGGTGAACGCTATGATCACGGACGCCGTCGCTTCCCTCCCCCTCCGTCACGGCTGCGCCGTGCCACCTCCCCTTTGGCGGGGGAGGACTTTAGCAGGCGCCGCCGCTAGGACGCCTGCGTGACATCCGACCGTATCCTTCCCGCGATCGCGCTGCGCCTGCTGTCCGTGGTGTTCTTCGCGCTGATGAACGCCGCGATCAAACTTGCCGAACAAGCGGGCGCAAGCGTCGTCGAGATCCTGTTCTTCCGCCAGTTCGGCGCGGCGCTGCTGGTGACGGGCGTAATCCTTGCGGGTCCAAGCCTCTCCGCCGTCGCGACGCAGCGCCTGCCTGCACATGTCCTCCGCGCGATCGTCGGGCTGTCGGCAATGGCGATGACCTTCAACGGCATCGTCGCGCTGCCGCTGGCGGAGGCGACGACGATCGGCTTCACCGTGCCGATCTTCGCGACGATCCTCGGCGCGGCGGTGCTGCGCGAGCCGACCGGTGTCTGGCGCTGGGGCGCAGTCCTCGTCGGGTTCGCCGGTGTCCTGATAGTCGCGCAACCGGCCGGTGACCATTTCCCGTTGCGCGGCGCGGCCTTTTCGCTGGCCGGCGCATTCGGGACCGCCTGCGTTACCATATTGCTCCGCCAGATCGGCAAGACCGAGGCTGCGCTGACCACCGTCTTCTGGTTCTCCGTCCTGTCGCTGGTACCCCTGTCGGTCTTCTACCTGCCGGTCGCGCAGGCGCACAGCCCGACCGGTTGGGCAGCGCTGGCGGCAGTCGGCACGCTCGGCGGCTGCGCGCAGATCGCGATGACCAACTCGCTACGTCTCGGTCCGGTGTCGGTCGTGGTGCCGATGGATTATTCCAGCCTGTTATGGGCGACCCTGCTCGGCTGGCTGCTGTTCGGCTCGCTCCCGGCGGCGGCGACCTGGATCGGCGCGCCGGTCATCATCGCCAGCGGACTGGTGATCGTCTGGCGCGAAGCCGTCCGCCGGCGGCAGGAAACCCTGTCAGCCGGCGAGATCGCGTGAGCCGCCCGCCAGCATCTGCCTTCCCCGCAGATACATCTCCAGCCGTTGCGCCGTGAACAGCCCGAGCGCCAACGCCATCAGGATATCCGTCATCGCCATCGGATCGAGCCCGACCGGCCCGGCATAGTCCACGGCGCTTTTGGCACCGTTCCGGACGACGATCAGGAGCAGGATGAACAGCAACGCCGCGGGCGACGACGTCTGACCGAGCGTATGCGTCTCTGGATCGAGCGTGATCCGCATCATCTTGCCCCGCTGCCACCCCAGCCCCGCACCGAGCATCAAGGCGGCAAGACAGGACGCCCATCCCCAACCCTGCGGCGGAAAGCGCGAAAAAGTGAATCCGATCACCACCGCATAGATCGCCGGCAATATCCACAGCCGCTCGAGCTTGAGCGGCCGTACCCGGCTCATCCGCTTCCACCGGATCGCCATGACGATCGCGACGATGACCAGCGGGATCGCATAACTGATCCATCCGCCCGGTTGCTGTGCCTGCATTCCCCGCCTCCCGTTCGGGTAAGGCTAGTCGGACACGCTGTGACAAGGAAGGTTATAAACGCGCCGGTGCTCCTGCGCGCGCAGGAGCACCGAGCCACTAGCCGATCGGCCCGTTGCTCGGGGTTCCTGCGTTCGCAGGAACACGAAGTTATTCCGCCGCCTGCGCCAGAACTGCGTCCTTCCACACCAGCACCGGCTTGCGCGCGGCGAGCGTCTCGTCCAGCCGACTGCGCGGGGCGAAGTGCGGCGCGGACTTGAGCGACACGTCACCCGCCTTCGCCCGCTCCGCCACCGAGCGCAGCGCGCCGATGAACTGGTCGAGCGCCGCCTTCGATTCGGTCTCGGTCGGCTCGACCAGCATCGCACCGTGGACGACCAGCGGGAAATACACCGTCATCGGGTGGAAGCCCTCGTCGATCAGCCCCTTGGCGACATCCAGCGTCGAGAAGCCCTCGGCCAGGTTGGCGTCCGAGAAGATCGCCTCGTGCATGCACGGCCCCGATCCGGCGAACAGCGCGTCGAGCGAACCCTCGAGCGAACGCAGCACGTAATTGGCGTTGAGCACCGCATCCTCGGCCACCTGACGCAGGCCGTCGGCACCGTGCGACAGGATGTAGGTCAGCGCCCGCGTGAACATGCCCATCTGGCCATGGAACGCGACCATCCGGCCGAAGCTGCCCGCGTGATGCTCGCCCGCCGTCTCTTCCTCGACCAGCACGAACTGCTCGCCCTGCTTCTCGACGAACGGCAGCGGCGCGAACGGGGTCAGTGCTTCGGAGAACACCACCGGACCCGACCCCGGTCCGCCGCCGCCGTGCGGGGTGGAGAAGGTCTTGTGCAGGTTGATGTGCATCGCATCGACGCCGAGGTCGCCCGGGCGCACCCGCCCGACGATCGCGTTGAAGTTCGCGCCGTCGCAATAGACGTAGCCGCCCGCCGCATGCACCGCGTCCGAGATCGTCTTGAGATCGCGCTCGAACAGCCCGCAGGTGTTGGGGTTGGTGATCATCACGCCCGCCACGTCCGGCCCCAGCCGCGCGGTCAGCGCCGCGGTGTCGACGCGGCCATCGGCGGTGGCAGGAATATCCTCCACCTTGAAGCCGGCGAAGGCGGCGGTGGCCGGATTGGTGCCATGCGCCGATTCGGGGACGAGGATGACCTTGCGATCCACCTCGCCGCGCTTGGCCAGCGCTGCCTTGATCGCGAGGATGCCGCACAGCTCGCCATGCGCGCCCGCCTTGGGGCTCATCGCGACGCTGGTCATGCCGGTCAGCGTCACCAGCCAGTGGCTGAGCTGATGGATCACCTCCAGGGCGCCCTGCACCGTATCGACCGGCGCGAGCGGGTGAACGTCGCTGAAGCCGGGCAGCCGCGCCATCTTTTCGTTCAGTCGCGGATTGTGCTTCATCGTGCACGACCCGAGCGGGAACAGGCCGAGGTCGATCGCGTAATTCTGACGCGACAGGCGCGTATAGTGGCGCACGGCTTCGGGCTCGGCGAGGCCGGGTAGCCCGATCGCCTTATCGCGGAACAACCCACCAAGCTTGTTGCTCGCACCGATCTCACCACGATCGGCGAAATCCACGCCGGTCGTTTCCGCCGAGCCGATCTCGAAGATCAGCGCCTCTTCCAGCATCAGCGCCTTGTTGCCGGTGAAGGTCGGGGCCGCGTTACCGGTGCCAGCGTTCATCTCCGGCCGCCAGCCGCTCTGGTTGATGCTCATGCCAGTACCTCCTGAAGCGCGGCGGCAAACGTCTCGACGTCCTCCGCGGTGGTGGTTTCGGTGACCGCGACGATCAGCCCGTTCGCAAGCCCCGCCTCGTCCGGGTACAGCCGCCCGAGCGACACGCCCGCCAGGATGCCGCGATCCGCCAGCGTGCGAACGACGGGACGCGCCTCGACGGGCAGTTTCAGCGTGAATTCGTTGAAGAACGTGTCGGTGACCAGCTCGACGCCCGGCACCTTGGCCAGCCGCTCCGCCGCCGCCGCTGCGCCGACATGGTTGATCGCCGCCAACTGCCGCAGCCCCTTCTCGCCCAGCAACGTCATGTGCACCGAGAATGCCAGCGCGCACAGGCCGGAGTTGGTGCAGATGTTCGACGTCGCCTTTTCGCGGCGGATATGCTGCTCGCGCGTCGACAGCGTCAGCACGAAGCCGCGCTTGCCATCGGCGTCCACCGTCTCGCCGCACAACCGGCCCGGCATCTGGCGGACGTATTTGTCTTTGCAACCGAACAGCCCGACATACGGCCCGCCGAATTGCAGCCCGACGCCGAGCGACTGTCCTTCGCCGACGACGATATCCGCATCCATCTCGCCCGGCGACTTGATCGCCCCCAGCGCGACCGGTTCAGTGACGACCGCGATCAGTAGCGCCTTGTTGGCGTGGCAGGCGTCGGCGAGCGGCGTCAGGTCGGCGATGCGGCCGAGAATGTCGGGATATTGCACGACGACGCACGACGTATCGCCGTCGATCGCCGCGATCAACGCGTCGATATCGGTCTCGGCGGTCAGCGTCGGCGTCGAGGTTTCCAGCGCGTCGCCGGTGTATTTCGCCATCGTCCTGGCGACGCTGACATAATGCGGGTGCAGCCCGCCCGACAGGATCGCCTTGCCGCGCCGCGTGATCCGCCGCGCCATGCCGATCGCCTCCCAGCACGCGGTCGAGCCGTCGTACATCGACGCATTCGCCACATCGGTGCCGAGCAGCCGCGCGACCTGCGTCTGGAATTCGAACAACATCTGGAGCGTACCCTGCGCGATTTCCGGCTGGTACGGGGTGTAGGCTGTCAGGAACTCGCCGCGCTGGATCAGGTGATCGACGCTCGCCGGCACGTGATGCCGATACGCGCCCGCGCCGAGGAAGAACGGCACTTCGCCCGCGACGACGTTCTTGCGGGCGAGCGCGGTCATGTGCCGCTCGACCGCCAGCTCGGACGCGTGGTTGGGCAGGCCGTGGACGGGGCCGTCGAGGCGGGCGGATTCCGGCACGTCGATGAACAAATCGTCGATCGTCGCGGCACCGATGACGCCGAGCATCGCGTCGCGGTCGGGCTGGGTAAGCGGCAGGTAGCGCATCATATACTCCCTAAACCCCTCCCCTTCAGGGGAGGGGCAGGGGGTGGGGGAGGTCTCACCGAGACCATCGCCCGCGGACATGCCCCACCCCAACCCCTCCCCTGAAGGGGAGGGGCTTGCAAAGACTTACAACTTCGCGACGAACGCTTCGTACGCAGTCTCGTCCATCAGCTGCTCGACCTCGGACGGATCGCTGAGCGTGATCTTGAAGAACCAGCCCTCGCCCTCGGCGTCGGAGTTCACCAGCGAAGGATCGTCGACCAGCGCCGCATTGCCCTCCAGGACATTGCCCGACACCGGCGAATAGACGTCGGACGCCGCCTTGACCGATTCGACCACCGCGGCCTCATCGCCCTTGCCCAGCTGCTTGCCGTCCTCCGGCACGTCTACGAACACGATGTCGCCCAACTGGCTCTGTGCGTATTCGGAGATGCCGACGGTGCCGACGTCGCCGTCGACATCGACCCATTCGTGATCTTCGGTAAAGTAACGGCTCATCTCACTTGCCTCCTGCACGGACGTAGCGGTGGGGAACGAACGGCATCGGGGTCACCGTCGCCTCGTGGATCTTGCCGCGCTGGACCAGCCGCACGGACGTGCCGGCGGTGGCGAGCGCGGTCGGAACGTAGGCCATCGCGATCGGCGCGCCGACGCTGGGGGCGAAACCGCCGCTGGTGACGCGGCCGATCACTGCGCCGTCCGCATCGACGACGCTTGCGCCCTCGCGCACCGGCTGACGCCCCGCGACCGACAGCCCGACGCGCTTGACGGCAGGGCCATCCTCACGCTCGGCGAGGATGCGCGCGGCACCGGCGAAATCGGCGGCCTCGCGCCGACGCTTCGACAATGCGAAGCCCAGGTCCGCCATTACCGGCGTCGTCTCGGGATCGAGATCATGACCATACAGCGGCAGACCGGCTTCGAGTCGCAGCGAATCGCGTGCGCCCAATCCGATCGGCTTCACCTCGGGTTCGGCACAGATCGCATCGGCGAAGCCGGCGGCGGCTTCGGCAGGAATCGAAATCTCGACCCCGTCCTCGCCCGTATAACCCGACCGGCTGATCCACAGCGCATGGCCGTTCCACTCGAACGCGCCCGCGGTCATGAACACGAGATCGGCAACTCCGGGGATCAGCCGCGCGACCGCCGCGACCGCCTTGGGTCCCTGCACCGCGAGCAGCGCCTGATCTTCCATCAGGTTCATCGTGATATCGTCGGGCAGCACGTCGAGCAGGTATGACAAATCGTCATATTTGGTCGCGCCGTTGACGACGACATAATAGCTCGCCTCGCCGAACGGATGCGCGCCCTCTTCCGGCAACCGCGTCGCCATCAGGTCGTCGAGGATACCACCCTCGTCGTTCAGCAGCAGCGAATAGCGGATCTTCGTCGCGGCCAGCCCGCTGATATCGCCCGGCAACACCGCTTCCAGCGCCCTGGCAACGCCCGCCGCGTCAAGTCCGTCACCGGTCAGGCCGACCTGCCCCATATGACTGACGTCGAACAATCCCGCCGATTCGCGTGTCCACAGATGCTCGGCCATGATGCCGTCATACTGGACGGGCATTTCATAGCCGGCGAACGGCACCATCCGGCCACCGCGGGCGCGGTGCCAGGCGTCGAGCGGCAGTTGCAGGATGGCAGGCTCATCGCCTTCATCAAGGCCGTCGAGCGGATCGGGCAAGGTGTCTGGCAGCGTTTCGCTCATCAACCGTCTCCATAAAAGGCACGCGACCGAATAGCAGCCGCGGGCTCCATTCGATCCGTCATACCCCCTCTGTCACGGTAACCTGAGAGCTTTGACCCTTTGCCTTGCGGCATCGGGCTTACCCCTTCGGTGGCTCCTCGAAGGAACGCTTTCCAGAGTGTCGATGAGGCCCGCGCGGTCCGTTGTGCCTGAGAGATTCCGGGGTGGTTGCTCCTTCGGCGGCCTCCTTGTGAAGAGGCTCTCTCCCGCGCGTGCCCATGCCGGTTGCCCGGCATCGACGGGCCAAGCTGTGGCGGCGCGAGGGGGGTTAGTCAATCGAGAAAGCAGCCCCGCGACCCGTCATCCCGGCGAACGCCGGAACCCATGGACGCACACGGCTGATGGCAGTGCACGTACCGCGCCTGCATCCCCGCCATTGGTCCCGGCGTTCGCCGGGATGACGGATCATGGACCGAAAGCCGACCCCCCGGCCCAGCGTCAACGCTGTGCGTTATACTTCAGCTGTTCGTCGGTCAGCTGGAACCCCACCAGCGCCTCGAACGTCGCGCGCAGCACCGCGGACCGCACCTCGGGCCGTGCCAGCGGATCGGTCGCGGCATCCTCGTCACCCGCCTTGCGCTTGCGGGTCAGCTGCTCGCGCACCTCCTCCGGCAACGTCGCCGCACTGCGCGCGATCTGCGTCGAGGCCGTGCCGCTTGCCTGCGCGCGCGCCTGCCCGGCATCGAAGTGGATCGCGATCTGTCCCTTGCGCTTCGCCGTCACCGCGCTGCCGCCACGCACGATCGCGATATAATAAGGCAGCACGACATCGCGCGGGGCGTCGGTACGGGTGCGGCGGGCGAGCACGTCGAACGTCACCGCGGTCGCGATCTGGTCGCCGGCGTCGTTGCACGCGCCGCGCACGTTGGTCATGCTGGCCACCATGTCGATCGCGCTCGCGTCCTGGCTGGTGACAGGGTCGAACAACGTGATGTCGCCGGTTCCCGCCGCAACACCCACGGTCGGGCAGGCGGAGCGCACGGCGGTGATGCCGCCTTCCACGATCTCGCCCTTGCCGGCGCATCCGGAGAGGATCAGGCCGAGGGCGGTGAGGCCGAGAAGCGGAGTTTTCACGGAGACGCGTACCTTTGTCGAGCGGGCATGGTGCGTCGCCGGACGGCCCCGGCGGTGCGGCGCGCACCATAGGAACCGCCTTTAGCGGGTGCAAGCAATCGCGTACTTCCGCGCGTTCACCCAATCGCGTAGGAAAGGCCGCATCATGGCTTCTCTTCCAAGCGTGGCCGGCGGCAAGCCGGCCCTCGAGCTGCTGATCGCAGCACCCCGCGGCTTTTGCGCCGGCGTCGATCGCGCGATCCGCATCGTCGAACTCGCGATCGAAAAGCACGGCGCTCCCGTCTATGTCCGGCACGAGATCGTCCACAACAAGTTCGTCGTCGACACGCTGAAGGCGCAGGGCGCGATCTTCGTCGAGGAACTGGATCAGGTGCCCGACGGCGCCCCCGTCGTCTTCTCTGCACACGGCGTACCGAAGTCGGTGCCCGCAGCGGCGCAGAACCGCGGCCTCGACTATCTCGACGCTACCTGCCCCTTGGTATCGAAGGTGCACCGTCAGGCCGAGCGCCTTGTCGCCGCGGGACGCCACATCGTCTTCATCGGTCACGAAGGACACCCCGAGGTTGTCGGCACCTTCGGCCAGGTGCCCGAGGGCGCGATGTCGCTGATCGAGACCGTCGCTGACGCCGAAGCCTTCACGCCGCCCGATCCCGACAACCTAGCCTTCCTGACCCAGACGACGCTGTCGGTCGACGACACCGCTGCGGTCGTCGCGACGTTGCAGCGCCGCTTTCCCAACATGCAGCCGCCGCGTGGCGAAGACATCTGCTACGCCACCTCCAATCGTCAGGCGGCGGTGAAGGCGATCGCCGCCGCGTGCGACGCGATGCTGGTCATCGGCGCGCCCAATTCGTCCAACTCCGTACGGCTGGTCGAGGTCGCCGAACGCGAAGGCATCCCCGCACGCCTGATCCAGCGCGCCGCCGACATCGACTGGGCGTTCCTCGACGGCGTCGGCACGCTCGGCATCACCGCCGGCGCCTCAGCCCCCGAACTGCTGGTCCGCGAACTGGTCGACCTGCTCGCCACCCGCTTCACGGTGTCCGAGCGTGAGGAAGAAACGACGCGCGAAACGATCGCCTTCAAGCTCCCGCGCGGGCTGGAAGCGGCGGCCTAGAACCAAACGCCAGCTTGGTCATGCCCGCGCAGGCGGGGATCCATAATCCCTCCGGCCTCGATAGAAGCGATGTGTCGGCCGCCGCCTGCGCGGGAATGACGAATAGGGGCGATGCCCGGAATAATCGGGGAGAGGACACGATGGCCGTCTACACACAGGTGTCCGCCGAAGCGCTGACCGCCTTCCTCCGCCGTTACGACGACGTCGGCGAACTCGTTTCCGCGAAAGGCATCGCGGAAGGGGTCGAGAACAGCAATTATCTGGTCGATACGACGACGAACCGCTTCATCCTGACGCTCTACGAAAAGCGCGTCGATGCCGGCGACCTCCCCTTCTTCCTCGATCTGCTCGACCATTGCGCCGCCCGTGGCCTGCCCGTGCCCCCGGCGATCAAGGACCGGGACGGCATTGCGATCCAGCAGCTGGAGGGCCGCCCGGCCTGCCTCATCCGCTTCCTCAACGGCGTCTCGCTGACCCAGCCTACGCCGGAACAGGCCGCCACCGCCGGCGCCGCGCTCGGCGATCTGCACGCCGCCGTCGCCGACTTCCGCGGCACTCGCGCCAACAGCCTTGGCATCGCCAACTGGCGGCCGTTGCTGGAGCGCTGCGGCAGTGACCTCGACCGGATTGCACCCGGCCTGTTCGCGCGCGTCGACGCCGCGCTCGCCGCGGTCGAGACGGAATGGCCGCACGACCTTCCCGCCAGCGTCATCCATGCCGACCTGTTCCCCGACAACGTCCTGACGCTCGGCGCACAGGTGACGGGACTCATCGATTTCTACTTCGCCTGCCGCGATCTGCGCGCCTATGACGTCGCAGTCATGCACACCTCCTGGGCCTTCGATCCGCCCGGCGCACCGCTCGACGGCGTCGGCCCTGCACTGCTCACCGGTTACGCGCAGGCGTTCGGCTTGTCCGATGCCGAGCGCGCGGCGCTGCCGGTCCTGGCAAAGGGCGCGTGCATCCGCTTCCTGCTCACCCGTGCGTGGGACTGGCTCAACACCCCCGCCGATGCACTTGTGACGCGCAAGGACCCCCTCGCCTATCTGCGCCGCCTCGACTGGTACGACGTGCATCCGGAGACATTCGCATGACCGACCCCGCTCCGCAGCTGGTGGAAATCGCCACCGATGGCGCGTGCAAGGGCAATCCCGGCCCCGGCGGCTGGGGCGCGCTGCTCCGCTTCGGTTCCCATGAAAAGGAGCTGTCGGGCGGCGCGACGCTGACCACCAACAACCGCATGGAGCTGACCGCGGCGATTCAGGCGCTGCGTATCCTGACGCGGCCGTGCAAGGTGAAGCTGTCCACCGACAGCAAATACGTCATGGATGGCCTCACCCGCTGGATCCACGGCTGGCAAAAGAATGGCTGGCGCACCGCGGACAAGAAACCGGTAAAGAACGTCGAATTGTGGCAGGCGCTGTTCGCCGAGACGCAGAAACATGACATCGAGTGGATCTGGGTCAAAGGCCACGCCGGCAACGCCGACAACGAACGCGTCGACAAACTGGCGAGCGATGCCGCGGTGACCGCCGGCCAGGCTGCAACAGGCGCCGGGCGCGCCACGGCCTGAAAACACGCTGGATACCGGTCGTTCAGCCCCGCCGCCCGCTTCACATCGGACGTGTTCCGGGGTGACGTAGGAACAGGCCTCGTTCAGCCCAGGCTCACGCCCGCGACATCACTCCTCCTCGACCGGTGCCTCCGGCCCGTTCTTCAGGATCGACGCGATCGCATTGCGAGCGGACGCACGGCTCTCATAGCCCTCCGTCCACCAGATCAACTCGCTGTTGTGCTTGAACTTGGCGACGTAATCGCCGGCCTTGTTCTTCTCGATCACGAACTTGTGCGCCATGCCCTGCTCCTTCTCGTGCGATTGACGCAGGTTAACAACATCGCCGGCGTGCGCCAGCCTAATCCTGCCCGAACCGTGCCGGGCCGTACCGCTGCGGATCGATACGCTCGTGACCCGCGGGCAGCGGCCGCTCCAGCAGCAGGCTAGCCGCCACCGCGGCGCCCGCGGGCGCGGTCTGGATGCCGAAGCCACCCTGCCCGGCACACCAGAAGAATCCCGGCACCGCGGCATCGAACCCGTACACCGGCAATCGATCGGGCGCGAAGCTGCGCAGGCCTGCCCAGCTGCGCTCCACCGCGGCGACCCGCCAGTCGACCACGCCCTCGAACCGGTCGATCGCGATCGCCACGTCCAGCTCCTCCGGCGCCGCATCGCACGCATCGACCGGCGTCTCGTCGTGCGGGCTGAGCCACAGCCTGCCGCCCGATTCGGGCTTGAAGTAGAAATTGCCGGATATGTCGGCGACATGCGGCATCGCCGTGGATGCCGGGGGATCGGTCCGGATTTGCGCGATCGTCCGACGATAGGGCTGGATCCCGAGCGGCGCCGCCCCGGCCCGCACGGCGACCGGATCGGCCCATGCCCCTGCGGCATTCACCAGTAACGTCGCGCTGAAATCCTGCGACTCGGTCGCGATCGTCCACACGCCGCCCGCCCGCTCCGCCGTCCGCAACCCCGCCCGCGTCGCGATCGTCCCGCCGGCGCGCCGCACCTCCGTCAGATAATGCGCATGCAATGCCGCCACGTCGATATAGGCGCAGCTGGGCTCGAACACGCCGAGCGACCATTCGGGCCGCAGGCCCGGGATGTGCTCGGCAGGATCGACTCGCGACAATGGCACCGACGTGCCTGCGAAGGCGGACAGAAAGGCGTCGATCCGGGCAGCATCTCGCGCCCGGCCAATGTGTAGAGAGCCCAGCGGCTCCAGAAATCCGCCATCGCGCAACGGCGCTTGGGATGCGCTGGTCAGTGGCTGGATACCCGGCCCGCCATAGGTTTCGGACCAGAAGGCGGCGGAGCGGCCGGTGGCGTGATATCCCGCTTGATCCTCCGCCTCCAGCAATAGCACGCGCGCATGCGGCGCAACCGCGGCGGCAAGGCTGGCACCGGCGATGCCGGCACCGACGATGGCGATATCATGGATCATCGGCGGGTACGCTCATCAAGGAAACGATCGATCGCGTCGTAGGCGCGCAGCCTCACCGCGTCACCCTCGCGCAGGATCTCATGCGCCGATTCGCGGCCGAATCGCACCAGTTCGACGTCGGGCAGCTTCGCCGCGAGCCGGATCGCAGCCGGCGCATCGACCAGACCGTCGGCTTCGGCGACCAGCATCAGGATCGGCACTGCGAGGCTCGCCAACCGCGGATCGGCCTGCAACCGAGCGCCGGACGCGAACGCCTCCAGCACCCAGGCCCAGCTCGGCGGGCCGAGCAGCAGCGACGGATCGCGTCCATACCAATAGGCCTCGTCATCGTAGCGTTCGACCGAATGCGTCAGCAGTTGCTGGCGATGTCCGGCGGATCGTGCGTCGTGGCGCACCGCCCATGCCGCGCGGGCCGGATCGCCTATCCGGGTCATCATTCGCGCCACCCGCAGCCCCGCACCGGCCCCCACCGGCGATTTCACGCCGATCATCGGCGCGATCAGAATGGCGGCATCCGGATCGATCATGCCGTCCAGCATGGCCCGCAACGCGATGTGCCCGCCCATCGAATGGGCCAGCAGTATCGCAGGCCCCTTCCCCTCGGTCCGCCACCCCTGCCAGAACGCGCCGAGGTCGGCGATCCACGGATCGAAGCTTGCCGCATGGCCGACGTGCGGATCGGCGCCCAGCCGTCCCGAACCGCCCTGCCCCCGCCAGTCGAATGCGGTTACCAACCAGCCGCGATCATGCAGGTGCGCGATCGTCTCCAGATACTTCTCGATTACGTCGGCGCGGCCGCCCTGCACCAGGATACGCCCGCGCGAATCGGAATGGTCCCAATCGAACCGGCGATGCCGCCAGCCATCCGGCGCGATCCATTCTGACAGGCGGGAATCGGCCGCCATCTCTCGGCGCAAGGCGGTCGGATCGGTCATCTTTGGTCGTGGTTACGTTTTCGCAAGCCATCCCGTCTACCTGTTGCGTCCGATGGGGTGGGACAATCTTCTGGTCGTGACGCTGGTCGTCGTTCTCGGCGCGCTGCTGTTGGCAGCAGGGATCGAGGATGCGCGCACCCGCGAGATCGCCAATACCAAGAACGCGGCGATCGCGTTGCTCGCGCCGGTGTGGTGGTGGGCGATGGGCCTCGGCTGGGGTGACGTCGGCGTGCAGGTGCTCGTCGCCGGCATCGTCTTCGCCGCGTTCGTCGGCGCCTTCGCCTGCGGCTGGATGGGCGGCGGCGACGTCAAGATGATCGCGGCGCTGTCGCTGTGGCTGCCGTTGGGCGGGCTGGTGAACATGCTGATGGTCATGTCGGTGCTCGGCGGGGCGATCACGCTGGTCATGATGATCGAGCGTCGCTGGCAACGCCGAATCGGCACGGTCGAGGTGCCGTACGGCGTCGCGATCGCTGCCGCCGCCCTCCTCGCACTGCCGCCCGCGATGTCGCGAACCGGATTTTAACCACTCCGACCCAATGATTACCGCCGGATCAACCACCGGTGCGCTGAAAGGCCCGATGAGACATGGATAGTCGCAAGATCGTTTTGCTGGTGGGCGCGTTGTTCGTTGCCGGCATCACGGCATTCTTCGCCCGCACCCTCATCGCAGGGTCTGCCGCACCGGAAGCCGCCGCGATGGGTCAGCCCGTCGCAGCGGTGCCGATGGGCCCTGAAGTGCTGGTCGCCACCCGCGCCCTGCCGATCGGTACCATCCTGGATGCCACCGCGCTGAAGTTCCAGCCGTGGCCCAAGGAACTGGTCGACGGCGCCTATTACCTGCGCACCGGGACCGACCTGTCCAAATTGCAGGGCACGGTGGTTCGCAGCGCGATCACCGCCGGCCAGCCGGTCACCAAGGGTGCGCTCGTCTCGCCCGGCGACCGGGGCTTCCTCGCGGCGGCACTCGGGCCGGGCATGCGCGCGGTCACCGTCAGCGTGTCCAGCCAGGCCGCGGTCGCCGGCTTCGTCTTCCCGGGCGATCGCATCGATCTCGTCCTGACGCAGACCGTCAACGGCGGCGGCGATGGCCAGCCGCTCAAGGTGTCCGAAACGATCATGCGCAATGTCCGCGTGCTCGCTACCGACCAGCGCACCGACAATGTCGCGGGCGAAGACGGCAAGACCCGCGTCAGCACCTTCTCGACCGTCACGCTCGAAGCGACGCCCAAGATGGCGGAGCAGGTCGCGGTCGCCCGCACGATCGGCGAACTATCGCTGTCGCTGCGTGCGCTCGCCGACAATTCGAGCGAGCTGGAAGAAGCCATCGTCAGCGGTGCCGTGAAGGTACCGGACGGCGATCCGAAAGCCGAAAAGGCGATGATGGTTCGTATCGCCAGCCAGCCGCAGACCGGCGGCACCACCTACGCCACCGGCGCCGACGTATCGCGTTTCCAGCGCAGCTCGGTGCCAGCCAGGGCCAGCGGCCCGTCGGACGGCACGTCGTCGATGACGTCGGGCGTGGCACCCGCCGGCGGCGGCACCGCTCCGGTGATCCAGGGACCCGTCGTGCGCGTCGCGCGCGGCAACACAGTGACCGTCGTTCCGGTCGGGGGGAAGAATTAAGATGCGCACCATCTTGCGGACATCGCGCGGGCCCGTGGCCGATGCGCCATCGAAGCGCGCGACGCACGGCGGCATCGCCGCGCTGGCCCTGCCGCTGTCCATCGCGCTGGTCGCGACGACGGCGATGCCGGTCGGCATGGCCGATGCCCGGACCGGCAGCGCCATCCGCGCCGCCACCCGTTCGGGCAGCGTCAGCACGTCGTCGATCGTCCAGGTAAACACTGGTCGTGGTCGCCTCGTCACGCTGTCGCGCCCGATGAGCGACGTGTTCATCGCCGACGAAACTGTCGCCGACGTGCAGGTCCGGTCGCCGACCCAGCTGTACATCTTCGGCAGGAAGACCGGCGAGACGACCATCTCCGCCACCGCAAAGGGCGGCGCGGTCGTCTATGCGACCACCGTCCGCGTCGGCCAGAACATCGATTCGATCGGCGCGATGCTGCAACTGGCGATGCCCGATGCGCAGCTGACCGCGACGCCGATGAACGGCCTCGTCCTGCTCACCGGCACCGTCGCCGGCCCCGGCGATGCGGCCGAGGCGGAGCGCCTCGTGCAAGCCTATGTCGGTGACGCGACCAAGGTGCTCTCGCGCCTGCGCACCGCCACGCCGCTCCAGGTCAATCTGCAGGTCCGCGTCGCAGAGGTCAGCCGCGGCTTCGCCAAGAACGTCGGCGTCAACCTGCAAAGCCGCGACAGCACCGGCGGCTTCAAGTTCGGTATCGCGCAGGGCCGCGGCGCGGGCACGCAATTCCTTCCCGGTGGCTCCCTGTCCACCGGATTCACCAATCCGGCCGCCAGTGGCATCAGCCAGATCGCGGGCGGCACGACGCTGGGCCTCGCGGGCAAGCTGCTCGGCTTCGACCTCATCGGCGCGCTCGATCTGGGCGAGACGACGGGTCAGGTCACGACGCTCGCCAATCCAAACCTGACCGCGCTGTCGGGCGAAACGGCGACCTTCCTCGCCGGCGGCGAAATCCCGATCCCCTTGGCGCAGGGTCTCGGTGCCGTCTCGGTCGAATACAAGCAATATGGCGTCAGCCTCGCCTACACGCCGACCGTCCTGTCGGACGGCCGCATCTCGCTGCGCGTTCGTCCGGAAGTGTCGCAGCTCGATTATTCGAACGCGGTGTCGCTCAACGGCACGCGGGTACCCGGCATCACCAGCCGCCGCGTCGAAACGACGCTGGAGCTGGGTTCGGGTCAGAGCATGATGATCGGCGGCCTGCTCCAGAACAGCCACAACAATTCAATCCAGAAGACGCCGTTCCTCGGCGATCTGCCGATCCTCGGCGCCCTGTTCCGGTCGAACAGCTTCCAGCGCAACGAGACCGAGCTGGTGATCATCATCACGCCCTACCTCGTCAAGCCGGTGAACAGCCCGTCGCAGATCGCCTTGCCGCACGACGGCTATCGCGCACCCGACGACGCCTCGCGCATCCTGCTGGGCGAGATCGGCGGCGGCGGCGGCGGGCCGCGTCCGGTGCCGACGATGATCCCGGGCGGCCCCGAACCGGTGCCGACGATCGGTGCTGCCGCTACGGTGCCGGCGCTGCCGCGCCGCGACGTGCCGGTGCTTGCCGCGGACACCCGCTCCTCTTCGAAGAAGAAGGGCGCGGCTCCCGCTCCCGGCTTCTCCAACTGATGCCTGCGAAGGACATGGCTTCGATGACCAACCGTTCGATCCTTCTCGCCACGCTCGCCGCCCCTGCGCTGCTGCTCGGCGGGTGCATGGGCACCACCAATCGCGGCATGGAATCGGTTCACCAGCCGGTGGTCGCACGCACCGACTATGCGCTCGATCTCGCCACCGCCCGCACCGGGCTGGCGACGGGGGAAAGCCGCCGTCTGATGGCATGGATGAACACCATGCATCTGGGCTACGGCGACCACGTCGCGCTCGATGAGGCAGGCTATGCCGATAGCGCGGCCCGCAACCAGGTGGCCAACGTGGTCGCGAGCTATGGCCTGCTGCTGTCCGAAGACCGGCCGGTGACCAACGCACCTGTCACCCCCGGAACGCTGCGCGTCGTCGTAAGCAGGATGCGCGCGGAAGTCCCCGGGTGCCCCGACTGGAGCCGTAACGCGTCCAGCGAATTGCAGGGCAACACCTCGTCCAATTACGGCTGCGCGATCAACACCAATCTGGCCGCGATGATCGCGCGTCCCGGCGATCTGGTCCGCGGTGCCGATCCGGACACGCTTGCGGACACCGACGTCAACACCAAGGCGATCGAAGCCTATCGCCGCAAGCCCGCAACGGGTGCCGGCGCGCTCGAAGCTGTCAGTGCCAAGGGGGGAGGCAATTAACATGAACGCACCCTGGAAACCCGCCGGCGTCGGCCATCGCGAACCCTTCGCCGCCTATGTCTGCGACGACACGACGGTCGAAACGCTGCGCCCGATCGCCGCCGAACTCGGCTGGTCGGTCGACAAGGTCCACAAGGGCGGATTGCGCAACGCGGTCCAGTCGCTGTCGGTCTCGGCCAGTCCGCAGATCCTGTTCGTCGACCTCGCCGAATCCGGGGATCCGCTCAACGACATCAACGCCCTTGCCGAAGTCTGCGAACCCGGCACAGTGGTGATCGCCGCCGGCCAGGTCAACGACGTCCGCCTCTACCGCGATCTCGTCGCCAGCGGCATCCAGGATTATCTGCTGAAGCCGCTGCATCCCGATGCGATGCGCGAGGCGTTCAGCCACGCGCAGACGATGCTCAACGCGCCCAAGCTTGCCGAGGCCGCCGTCGATCGTCCGCATTGCGCGATCGCGGTGATCGGCACGCGCGGCGGTGTCGGTGCGTCGACAATCGCCACGTCGGTCGCCTGGTTGCTCAGCGAAAAGGAAAAGCGTTCTACCGCGCTGCTCGACCTCGACGTGCATTTCGGCACCGGCGCGCTGACCCTCGATCTGGAGCCCGGCCGCGGCCTGACCGACGCGATCGAGAACCCCAGCCGCATCGACGGCCTGTTCATCGAACGGGCGATGGTGAAGGCGACCGAGAAGCTCGCGGTCCTGTCCGCCGAGGCCCCGATCAACGCGCCGATCATGACCGACGGTGCCGCCTTCTACCAGTTGCAGGAGGAGATGCGCGCCGCGTTCGAGGCGACCGTCGTCGATCTGCCGCGCGCGATGCTGGTCCAGCACCCGCATCTGATCAGCGATATCCAGGCCGCGGTGGTCGTCACCGAACTGACGCTTGCGTCGGCACGCGACACGATCCGCATCCTGTCCTGGCTGAAGAGCAACGCGCCGCAGACCCACGTCACCGTGGTCGCGAACCGCGTTCATGCCTCGGGCCAGCTCGAGATCACGCGCAAGGACTTCGAGGGGTCGATCGAGCGAAAGATCGATTTCGTCGTGCCCTTCGACCAGAAACTGGCGGCGCAGGCGGCCAAGCTCGGTAAGCCCCTTGCCGAAGCGGGCAAAGCGTCGAAAACGGTCGCGCCGATCCTCGACCTTACCCGCCACGTGCTCAACGCCGGCGAGGAACTGGTCGCCAGCGGCAAGGACGGCTCCGACAAGGGCAGCAAGGCGAAGGGCAAGTCGCTGATCGGCGGCTTCTCGTCGCTGCTGCCCCGACGCGCCAAGAAGTAACTGTGTCGCCGTCGGTAACGGCGGCCTAACGAACCGGAGGCGAACGCGCCGCGATGGATCTGTTGCCACTCCTGATGGTCTGCCTCGGCGCCGTGATCGCGGTGGGGCTCGTCATGTTCGCGCTTGCCGGTCCCTCGCCGCAGCGCGCCCAGACCCGCCGTATCGCCGCGATGCGCGAACGGCACGGCGACGGCGCGGTGGTCGCCGAGGCCCAGATGCGGCGCATCGCCGCCGGCCGCATCCAGACCAAGACCGATGTGGCGTTCGGTCGCCTGCTGCCCAATCCGGCGCAACTCGCCAAGCGGCTGGCGATGACCGGCAAGGACTGGACCGTCGGCAAATACGGCATGGTCAGCGCCGGCCTGATCGTCGTCGTCGCCGGTCTGCTGTTGCTGAAGGGTGCGCCGTTCCTGCTCGCGCTGCTGTTCGGCCTCGCGGTCGGCGCGGGACTGCCGCACAAGATGGTCAGCTATTTCATCAAGCGTCGCGTCACCCGCTTCACCGCCAAGTTCCCGGATGCGATCGAACTGCTCGTCCGCGGCCTGCGCTCGGGCCTGCCCGTCACCGAGACGATCCAGGTCGTCGGCAACGAGGTCGAAGGGCCCGTCGGCGAGGAATTCCGGATGGTGTCCGACAAGATGAAGATCGGCAAGTCGATGGACGCCGCGTTGCAGGATACCGCGGACCGGCTCGGCACCCCCGAATTCCAGTTCTTCGTCATTACCATCGCGATTCAGCGCGAAACCGGCGGCAACCTGGCCGAAACGCTCGCCAACCTCGCCACCGTCCTGCGCCAGCGCAGCCAGATGAAGCTCAAGATCAAGGCGATGTCGTCCGAATCGAAGGCGTCGGCCTATATCGTCGGCTCGCTGCCGTTCATCGTCTTCGCGATGATCTGGGTGATCAACCAGGGCTATATGCAGAACTTCTTCGTCGATCCGCGGCTCATGATCACGGGCCTCGGCGGCCTGATCTGGATGGGCATCGGCGTGTTCATCATGGCCAAGATGGTCAGCTTCGAAATCTAACGGAAAGAACTGGGTAGCGACATGCAGGCTTCCGGACCGACGCTGATGGGCATCGACGTGCTGTGGGTGGCGACGATCCTGTCGGGCGTCGCCGCCATGGCGGTGATGTTCGCGATCTATACGGTCTCCACCGTCGTCACCGATCCCATGAGCAAGCGGGTGAAGGCGCTGAACGACCGCCGCGAACAGCTGAAGGCGGGCATTACCGCCTCGACCAAGCGCCGCGCCAAGCTCGTCCAGCGCAACGACACCACCGATCGCATGCGCAGCATGCTATCGTCGCTGAAGGTGTTGCAGGACAGTCAGGTCAAGGAAGCGCAGGTCAAGCTGATGCAGGCCGGCATCCGGTCCAAGGAATGGGCCGTCGGCGTCATCTTTGGTCGCCTGGTGCTGCCGATCGTGTTCGGCGGGCTGATGGTCTTCATCGTCTATGGCACGGACAGCTTCGCCGACTGGTCGCCGCTGAAGCGCTACGGCCTCGTCGCCGTCACCTTCATCCTGTCGTACAAAGCGCCGGACATCTTCCTCAAGAACAAGATCACCAAGCGCAGCGACGCGATCCGCAAGGGCCTGCCCGACGCGCTCGACCTGCTGGTGATCTGCGCCGAGGCGGGCCTCACCGTCGATGCCGCCTTCCATCGCGTCGCCAGGGAATTGGGCCGCGCCTACCCCGAACTCGGCGACGAATTCACGCTGACCGCGATCGAGCTGGGCTTCCTCACCGAACGCCGCCAGGCGTTCGAAAACCTCGCCACCCGCGTCAATCTCGACGCGGTAAAGGGCGTCGTCACGACGATGATCCAGACCGAAAAATACGGCACCCCGCTCGCCTCCGCGCTGCGCGTCCTGTCCGGCGAATTCCGCAACGAACGCATGATGCGTGCCGAGGAAAAGGCCGCGCGCCTGCCCGCGATCATGACGATCCCGCTCATCCTGTTCATCCTGCCGACGCTGTTCATCGTCATCCTCGGACCCGCAGCCTGCTCGATCAGCGACGCATTCTGAGGACGATGCGCCGCTACGCGCAAGGCAAGCCGTCGGCCCCGTAAGCCGGCGGCATTGATTGGCACGGCGGCTACCGAAAAGACGCTAGCGCCATCTGGGCAAGCAGCGTCGGCCAATGACGGCCGCGACCGCACGTGCTTCTTACTTTCCATCTGAGGGGTTTCTTCTGCGAACCCTGGAATGGCGGCTATCGCCCACTTGCAGACATCCACGCCAGCGATTTACAGTTCACCCCATGCGAAAGATCGGCCTCGACTTCCTCCTGTTTGGCGTCCTGCCGGTCTTGGTCGTCGTCGTGTGCGGGATCGGTCTGATTGGCGGCATCACGGACGCAGAGGCGTTTGTGCCCGTGTATCTTGCTGGGCTAATCTTCGGCATCGTTGCCGTCGTGATGTATGGGGTCGGTGCGCTGTTTAGAACCGCTCGTTGGCTCGTCACCAACATCCGCTAACGCCCATTTGCAGCTATGGGCGGTGAGGCTCTAAGCACGCCCGATGACCGTACCCACAATCCACGCTTTCTTGAGCCAGCTTGACGCGAGCCGAACACACTACTCGCTAACCTCGGTTCGCGAGGGCGCGGTGATGGTGCACGTGGCGCTTCCCGGCGAACGCTGGGAGGTGGAGTTTTTTGCCGACCGTGAGCCGGAGGTCGAAGTCTTCCGCAGCGACGGGACGATAGGTGGGCAGGAAAAGGTCGCAGAGCTATTGCGCAACCCTGCGGACTGAACGTCCGCTTTCCACCCACAAGCGGCCATTCCGCTAACGCCCGAACTGCGGACGTTCAGCCTGCACCTCGATCACGCAGAAGCATAAATAACAGGATGACCGGCGGCACGAGGGTGAGTGCCGAGAAAGTCCAGATGGAAGCGCAGTAAGCCGTCGGATCGGAGGGCGCGCATCTGGGCAAAATCGAGCCGGAATATGCCCACCCGCCTACATGGACGAGCAAACTAAACAGGGTTCCGGCCACGGCCAAGACGAGACCTGTTCGATCAAGAAAGTGAGGGCGCTGGCTCATCGTGAACGACGTTACACCAGATGTCCGCTCCCCACCACGTCGTGCCGTGCCGACGGCACCAAGCCGACCCGATCACCCGAAAGCCGACGGACCGCTATCGGGCGGGAAAGCTGCCGGACGGCTGGCGCCCAAAGGCCGACGCGGAGAGCGGCGCAAGCCTTTCTCCGTTGCGGACGTTTGTTCAGCGTGACAGCATCGCGGGATGAACATCAGGATCGTGCAGCGACCCATCGGTGAAGCTCCAGAGTGGGTCAGAGACGCGTGGATCGGTTTGTCGTTGCCATTGGCCTCGGAGCGCGAGCGTGAGTGGCGGAGTTTAGGCGTGCTCACGGGGCCACACGGCTGGCTTTCGCAGGTTTGGGCGATCTTCAATGGGAAGACGTTCGCGGTGAAAGGCTATATGGTCAACGCCAAGGCGGCGGTCGATCAGCTAGCCAACCATCATCCAAGCGCCGCTGCGTGGTGGCGGGAACACACACCTCACATGGTTACCGGCCGGCGCTACTTTGCGTTCGATGCTGCTGCTTGTGAGCAGGAGCCGTAAACAACCGGCGGCTTTTCAGGGGTTAGCTTGTAAAGCGGACTGTCTCCTTTCCACCCAAAGTAGGACATTCTGTCCAATGTCCGCCGTCTCCGCTCTGCTGTAGCAGGCGCTATGCTTCAGAAAAATTGGCCCGCCATCCCCCCACACGAGGGCGGCGACAAGTTTCGCTGGATCATCACGTGTGGCTGGAAAGGATTGTGCCCTCGATGCGGCAAGGGCCACATGTTCAGATCATGGCTCAAGGTTACCGACCGCTGTGAACAATGCGGTCTGGATTATCGCTTTGCCGCACCGGATGACGGCCCCGCTTTCTTTTCGCTTTGCATCATTTGCCTCCCGTTGATCTTCTTTGTTCTTTGGCTTCAGGTAGCGTTTGACCCGCCTTGGTGGGTGCACCTGCTGACGTCGGTTCCTTTCATGGCCCTCGGGACGCTCTTGCCGCTTCGCCCTATCAAGGGCTGGCTGGTTGCGTCACAATATGTGAACCGCGCACAGGAGGCAGGTACACAGGCTCTCTGGGCAAAGTTGCATGATAGTGATCCGACGAAGAGCGAGTTCGATCAGTAGCCCAGTCGCTCAGCGAACCGGCAGCTGACCACCAGACCCGGGCATTTTCAAATCGCTTCACGTGACGATCCATTCGTCCGTCCCGCACGTGGCAATGAACCAACCCCGGTCGACCTCGTTGTGCACCCGTAACAGGGAGGCCCGGATGCTCTTCACTACCACCACGCAATTCGCCGCATTGGCGCTGTGCCTCATCGCCGGCTGGTTCTTCGGTCTCGCAAGCAGCGGCGGCGGCAAGAAGTGGAAGGCGCGCTATGCCGCCGAGCGCGAGGCGCACGCCGGCTATCGCAAGCAGGGCGATACCGGGCTCGCCGCCGCCAATGCCCGCATCGCTGAACTGGAGCGCGAGAACGGGCGCCTCGCCCGCGCCGCTGAAACCGCTGCCACCCCGGTGGCCGCAGCAGCGCCCGCCCCGACGCTGGCCGAACGCGTCACCGGCCGACCCAGCGCTGCGCGTGCCGCCCGCCCCGCCTACCCGGCCGATCGCCGCCCCGGCTGGTTCGATTTCGGCAATCGCCCGCGCGTGTGACGGCGCTCGACAGGGGATGATCGGACGGCGATAACTGCGGGATGGAGAGTCCCACACGCACCGGCGGCCGTATATTGGTCGATCAGTTGATCGCTCAGGGTTGCGAGCGCATCTTCACCGTTCCCGGCGAAAGCTTCCTCGCCGTGCTCGATGCGCTCCACGACACGCCGCACATCCAGACGGTGACGTGTCGGCAGGAAGGCGGCGCGGCGTTCATGGCCTGCGCCGACGGCACGTTGACCCACCGCCCCGGCATCGCCTTCGTGACCCGCGGACCCGGTGCGACCAACGCCGCGATCGGCGTCCACGTCGCACGGCAGGATTCGCAGCCGATGATCCTGTTCATCGGCGATGTCGATCGCGCCACTCGCGACCGGGAGGCTTTTCAGGAAGTCGACTTTCAGGCGATGTTTGCGCCGCTCGCGAAATGGGCGGCACGGATCGACGATGCCGCGCGTATCCCCGAATATATCGCCCGCGCCTATGCGGTGGCGATGAACGGCCGCCCCGGCCCGGTGGTGCTCGCACTGCCCGAGGACATGCTGCTCGACGAGGTCGCCGCGATCGATCGTCCCCGCGTCGAGCGCCTGCCGCAGGCTTGCGACGAGGCGGCGATCGACCATCTCGCCGATCTGCTCGCCACCGCCGAACGTCCGGTGGCGATCGTGGGTGGTGCCGGCTGGGACGGCGTTGCCGCACAGGATTTCGCCGCCTGGGCCGATCGGACCGGCGTGCCCGTGGTCGCGGCCTTCCGTCGGCAGGATGCGATCCCGAACGACTGCCCGAGCTATGCGGGCAACCTCGGCTATGGTCCCAATCCCCGACTGGTCGAGCGGGTCAAGGCCGCAGACTTGCTGATCGTCGCCGGACCGCGACTCGGCGAAGCGACGACGGACGGCTATACGCTCGTCACCCCGGATCATCCCGGCCAGCGGCTGGTTCACATCCATCCCGACGCGAACGAACTCGGCATGACCTATCGCACCGACCTCGCGATCTGCGCCGGCATGGCCGATTTTGCAGAAGCGCTTGCCGGTCTCGATGGTCCGCCCCATCCCGGCGGCGCGGCGGCGCATGCGGAATGGCTGGCGTGGTCGACGCCCGCACCGCGCGATGGCGTGGCGATGGACCTCGGCCCGTGCGTCGCGGCGATGCGCGAGCGCCTTCCGGCCGATACGATCATCTGCAATGGCGCGGGCAATTACAGCGGCTGGTGGCATCGCTACTGGCCCTATGCCGCGCCCGGAACGCAGCTCGCCCCGACCTCAGGCGCGATGGGCTATGGCCTGCCAGCCGCCGTGGCCGCGGCGCTTCGCCATCCGGAACGACAGGTGGTCGCGCTCGCCGGCGACGGCTGTTTCCTGATGAACGGACAGGAACTCGCCACCGCGGTCCAGCACGATGCCGACCTGCTGGTGCTGGTCGTCGATAATGGCGGCTACGGCACGATCCGCATGCATCAGGAACGTGCCTTTCCCGGTCGCGTCTCGGGCACCGCGCTGACGAACCCGGATTTCGCGGCATTGGCGCGCGCCTATGGATGCTGGGCCGAAACCGTCGATCGCACGGCGGGCTTCGCCCCCGCTCTCGCCCGCGCGCAGGAACGGCGTGGCGTCCGCCTTTTGCACCTCAGGACGGATATCGAGGTCATCACCGCCGGTGCCACCCTCGCGACGCTCGCGCGGTAGAGCGACGGCAGCGACCCGACCCCGTCACCGCTGCGAATGCGCGATGACGGGGGCGGGGTTTGGCAGCGTTTAGCGCAGCTTGGACGATCCGTTGACCAGAGCTGCCTTCTGCTCGTCCGACATAGCCGCGGCGTTGACGTCGGCGTCGTCGATCGCCTCGTTCTGACGCTCGCCGTTGTCGCGAACCGCCTCTGCACGATCTTCCAGGTTGTCGGCGGCGGCTTCCAGCGCATCGGCGCGGTTGTCCGCGGCGGCCTCGACCTGGCTGCCGAGCTTGTCGTCGCCCTTGCCGCCACATGCGGCCAGCGACAGCGCCATGGCGCCCAGGCCCAGCGCGATCATCGTCGTCTTCATATAGTCGTCCCCTGTTGTCGCAAAGAAAGGTTGTCGCAAAGAAAAGGCCGCCCCGCGATCGGGACGGCCCTTCCTGAAAATACTGATCGGCGAGATCAGATGTTGTCGCCGAGCGCGCCCTTGACGCTGCCCTTGACCTTTTCGCCCTTGCCTTCGAGCTGCTGCGCTTCGCCTTCTGCGACCAGCTTGTCGTTGTCCGTGTGGTTGCCAATGGCTTCCTTCACGTTGCCGATGGCTTCGTTGACGGTGCCTTTGACCTTGTCGGTGAACTCGCCCATCAGGACCTCCTGCGATGACTGCGCCCCGCCAGCCGGGCCGCTTGATCTAACGCAAGAACAACGGGTTCAAGTCGGACCGGTTCCGTGACAAATATGTTAGGGTGCAAAGCTACTAGATCAGTCCCGCAAGTGGACTGGACGGATCGGCATAGCGCCGCTGCCCCATCCGCCCGGCGCGATAGGCGAGCCGCCCCGCCTCGACCGCGCTCCGCATCGCCGCCGCCATCATTACCGGGTCCTTCGCCTCGGCGATCGCGGTGTTCATCAGCACGCCGTCGCAACCGAGCTCCATCGCCACCGCCGCGTCTGACGCAGTGCCGACGCCGGCGTCGACCAGCACCGGCACGCCCGCGCCCTCGACGATCAGCCGGATCGTGATGCGGTTCTGGATGCCCAGCCCCGATCCGATCGGCGCGCCCAGCGGCATGATCGCCACCGCTCCCGCATTCTCCAGCCGCTTCGCCGCGATCGGATCGTCGACGCAATAGACCATCGGCTTGAAGCCCTCGTTCGCCAGCACTTCTGTCGCGCGCAGCGTCTCGTGCATGTCAGGGTACAAGGTCTTCGCCTCGCCCAGCACCTCCAGCTTGACGAGGTCCCAGCCACCGGCCTCACGCGCCAGCCGCAGCGTACGGATCGCGCTCTCCGCATCGAAACAGCCCGCGGTGTTGGGCAGGTACGTCACCTTCTTCGGATCGATATAGTCCATCAGCAGCGGCTGGTTGCGATCGGAGATATTCACCCGTCGCACCGCCACCGTGACGATCTCCGCACCGGAGGCCTCCAGCGCCGCCGCATTCTGCGCGAAGTCCTTGTACTTGCCCGTCCCCACGATCAGCCGCGACCGGAACGTCTGGCCCGCCACCGTCCAGCTATCGTCTACGATCGGCGCAACATGGTCGCCGCCGCCTACGAACGTCACGATCTCCAGATCGTCGCCGTCCTCGACACACACGTCGGCAAGCGTCGACCGCGGCACGATCTCCAGGTTGCGCTCCACCGCCACCTTCTCCGGCACCAGCCCCAGTTCGGTCGCAAGATCGGCGAGGCTCATCCCCGCATGCACGCGCTTGTGTGCGCCGTTCACGCTGATCGATACGGTTCCGTCGCTATGCGGCATGACGTTCAAAACTCCTTGATGGCTTCCATCTAGGCACCTGTTCCCGAGTGTCCACCTTCGGAAGGTTGATTCACGCGAAGACGCAAAGCCGCGAAGAGGAAGAAGGTTTGTTCACGCGGCGACGCGGAGGAGAATAGGGCCACCGCCTTGCGCGCAGCGCTCTCATAACCCGTCATGATGACATACGGCGCTGACGCGGGCGAGACATCCTCCGCGTCTCCGCGTCTCCGCGTCTCCGCGCGAACAACCTTCTTCTTAGCGCCTTCGCGTCTTCGCGTGAAAACCACCTTCTTTGCCCCGACCGCAAAACAGCGATAAGCCACCGAAATGACCGACACGATCTACGTCCTCAACGGCCCCAACCTCAACCTCCTCGGCACCCGCGAGCCGGAGATCTACGGCAGCGACACGCTCGACGACATCGCCGGCCAGCTCGAAGACCGCGCCCGCGAGCTGAACCTTGAGATCGACATGCGCCAGTCCAACCACGAAGGACACCTCGTCGACTGGCTCCACGAAGCCCAGGCCCGCAACGCAAAGGCCGTCATCCTCAACGCCGGTGCCTTCACCCACACCTCGGTTGCGGTCCACGACGCAATCAAAAGCATCAGGACGCCGGTGATCGAGGTTCACCTCTCCAACCCCCACACCCGCGAAGAATTCCGCCATATCAGCTATGTAGGCCGCGCGGCGAAGGGAACCATCGCCGGTTTCGGCGCGCTCTCCTACACCCTTGCGCTTGAAGCGGCGGCGCGCTTCTGACAGGAGGCCTCCCCATGACCGACCAGACCAACTCAGGTGCCATGCAGGTTGACGTAAACCTCGTGCGCCAGCTCGCCGAACTGCTCGACGCCACCCACCTCACCGAAATCGAGGTAGAGGAGGGCGACCGCAAGATCCGCGTCGCGCGCAAGGCCGCCGCTCAGGCCGCCCCCGTATACGCCGCTCCGCAGCCGATGGCAGCCGCCCCCGTCGCGGCCGCGGCTCCGCCCGCCGCGGAAGCCGGCGCGATGGCCCCGACCGTCAGCACCGCCAATGCGGTCAAGTCGCCGATGGTCGGCACCTGCTACCTCTCGGCAGAACCCGGCGCGAAGCCGTTCGTCGCGATCGGCCAAACCGTCGCTGCGGGCGACACGCTGCTGATCGTCGAGGCGATGAAGGTCATGAACCCGATCGTCGCGCCGTCCGCCGGCGTCGTGCGCCAAATCCTGATCGAGAACGGCCAGCCGGTCGAATTCGACCAGCCGCTCATGGTGGTCGAGTAACGACGTTGCGCCCCATCAAGAAGCTGCTGATCGCCAACCGTGGCGAGATCGCGCTCCGCATCCATCGTGCCTGCCACGAAATGGGCATCAAGACGGTCGCGGTACACTCCACCGCCGACGCCGACGCGATGCACGTCCGACTTGCGGACGAGGCGATCTGCATCGGCCCGCCGCCGGCGGCCGATAGCTACCTCAACATCCCTAACATCATTTCGGCCGCCGAGATCAGCGGCGCCGACGCGATCCACCCCGGCTACGGCTTCCTCAGCGAGAACGCCCGCTTCGCCGAGATCGTCGAACTTCATAACCTGCTGTTCGTCGGCCCCAAGCCCGAACACATCCGCACGATGGGCGACAAGATCGAGGCGAAGCGCACCGCCGGTGCGCTCGGCCTGCCGCTGGTCCCCGGCTCGGACGGCGCGATCAGCGACCTCGCCGAGGCGAAGGCGATCGCGGCGAAGGCCGGCTATCCCGTCATCATCAAGGCGGCTTCGGGCGGCGGCGGGCGCGGCATGAAGGTCTGCACGTCCGAGGACGAGCTGGAAACGCTGATGCAGCAGGCCGGTAGCGAGGCGAAGGCCGCGTTCGGCGATGCGACCGTCTATCTCGAAAAATACCTCGGCAATCCGCGCCACATCGAAATCCAGGTGTTCGGCGACGGCAACGGCAACGCGATCCATCTGGGTGAACGCGATTGCTCGCTGCAACGCCGCCACCAGAAGGTGCTGGAGGAAGCCCCCTCCCCCGTTCTGGGCCAGGAGGATCGCGAGCGGATCGGCGGCATCTGCGCCCGCGCGATGGCCGACATGGGCTATCGCGGCGCCGGCACGATCGAATTCCTGTGGGAAGACGGCGAGTTCTACTTCATCGAGATGAACACGCGTTTGCAGGTCGAACATCCGGTGACCGAGATGATCACCGGCCTCGACCTCGTCCGCGAACAGATCCGCATCGCCGAGGGCCATCCGCTGACGCTCCGCCAGGAGGACGTCCAGTTCCGCGGCCACGCGATCGAATGCCGGATCAATGCCGAGGACCCACGCACCTTCGCCCCCTCGCCCGGCCTCGTGAAGCAATATCACGCGCCCGGCGGCATGCACGTCCGCGTCGATAGCGGGCTGTACGCAGGCTATAAGGTCCCGCCTTATTACGACAGCATGATCGCCAAGCTGATCGTCTACGGCACCACCCGCGCCGGCGCGCTGCGCCGCCTCCGCCGCGCGCTGGAGGAATTCGTGATCGAGGGTCCGACGACCACGATCCCGCTCCATCAGGCGCTGCTCGACGACCCGGAGTTTCAGGAAGGCCAGTACACGATCAAGTGGCTGGAAGAATGGCTGGCCAAACAGGGCTGACCTAAATTCCTCCCCCGCAAGGGGGAGGGGGACCGTTCGGCAAAGCCGAATGGTGGAGGGGGAGGTAAGCGGCGTCCTCGATAACGAAGCGCATCGCTTACCTCCCCCTCCGTCACGCCTACGGCGCGCCACCTCCCCCTCGCGGGGGAGAACTGGTATGGACGCCACGATGCAAGCCACCATCTACCACAACCCACGCTGCGGCACCTCCCGCACCACCCTCGCCCTGCTCACAAACGCCGGCGCCGACGTGACGATTATCGAATACCTCAAGCACCCACCGACGGTAGCCGAGCTCTCCCGGCTCTACGCCAGCGCCGGCCTGTCCCCGCGCGAGGGCCTGCGCATGACGGAACCGGCCGCCAAGGCGCTCGCGAACGCCACCGACGCCGCCATACTCGAAGCCATGGCGATCAACCCGATCCTCATCCAACGTCCGCTGGTCGCAACCGAAAGGGGCGTCGTCCTCGCCCGCCCCCCGGAAGACGTCCACACCATCCTGTAGCCCCGTGCCCCTGCGAACGCAGGAGTTCAGGGTGACGCGGCACATACCTTGCCGCTCTGGGTTCCTGCATTCGCAGGAACACGGCGTCCCCCGTGATTATCCGCTGTCCTACACGCATCGCACCTTCTACCTTCCAAAAATGTCCCGCCACGCGATCCATTCCCCCGATGCCCGACGGCATCGCCCCGGAAGCGTTTTCGCCCCGCACGTACCGTCAACTTCGGCAACTTCCGCGCTTCCGACTTAGAAACCGACGAGATGCCCAAACACAAGGCACGCCGCGCCCGACTGCCCGTTTTACAGGCAGAGATTCCGTCCGAATCCGCATTGTCCCGACGCGCTTGGACTGGCACATTTGGTGCAACACCCGCGCTCGGGGCGAGGGTTTCGGTAGGGGGCGTATTCCGGTGAAGAAGGTCGAGGCCATCATCAAGCCGTTCAAGCTGGATGAGGTGAAGGAAGCGCTCCACGAGATCGGCGTCAGCGGCATCACCGTGACCGAGGCGAAGGGCTTCGGTCGCCAAAAGGGCCACACCGAACTCTATCGCGGCGCCGAATATGTCGTCGACTTCCTCCCCAAGGTAAAGCTGGAGGTTGTCGTCGAGGACGCACTGGCGGAACGCGTAGTCGAGGCGATCGCCGCCGCCGCGCAGACCGGCCGCATCGGCGACGGCAAGATCTTCGTCATCCCGGTCGAGACCGCGCTGCGCATCCGCACCGGCGAACGCGACGAAGCCGCCATTTAATTATCCGTAATTCCATCTTTTATCACGAAAGAGACGATCACATGGCTGCCACCGCCAACGACATCCTGAACAAGATCAAGGAAGAGGAGATCGAATGGGTCGATCTGCGCTTCACCGACCCCAAGGGTAAGTGGCAGCACCTGACCATGGTCGCCTCCATCATGGGCGAGGACGAATTCACCGACGGCCTGATGTTCGACGGTTCGTCCATCGAGGGTTGGAAGGCGATCAACGAATCCGACATGGTGCTGAAGCCCGATCTCGACGCGGTCTACACCGACCCGTTCTCGGCGACCCCGATGCTGATCGTGTTCTGCGACGTCGTCGAACCGTCGACCGGCGAACTCTACGCCCGCGATCCGCGCTCGACCGCCAAGCGCGCCGAGGCGTATCTCAAGACCACCGGCATCGGCGACACCGTCTACGTCGGCCCGGAAGCCGAATTCTTCATGTTCGACAACGTGCAGTTCGACACGAACTACGCCGAATCCTACTTCAAGATCGACGATATCGAGCTGCCGACCAACACCGGCCGGGCCTATGAGGGCGGCAACCTCGGTCACCGTCCGCGCGCCAAGGGCGGCTATTTCCCGGTCGCGCCGGTCGACTCGGCGGTCGACATCCGCGGCGAGATGGTCTCGACCATGCTCGAAATGGGCTTGCCCTGCGACAAGCACCACCACGAAGTCGCCGCCGCGCAACACGAACTCGGCATGACCTTCGGCACGCTCACCACCACTGCCGATCGCATGCAGATCTACAAGTACGTCGTGCATCAGGTCGCGCATGCCTATGGCAAGTCGGCGACCTTCATGCCCAAGCCGATCAAGGAAGATAACGGCTCGGGCATGCACACCCACTTCTCGATCTGGAACGGCAAGACCCCGCTGTTCGCGGGCGAGCAATATGCCGGCCTGTCCGACATGTGCCTCTACTTCATCGGCGGCATCATCAAGCATGCCAAGGCGATCAACGCCTTCACCAACCCGACCACCAACAGCTACAAGCGGCTGGTGCCGGGCTACGAAGCACCGGTGCTGCTCGCCTATTCGGCGCGCAACCGCTCGGCCTCGTGCCGTATCCCCTACGGCACGGGTCCCAAGGCGAAGCGCGTCGAAGTGCGCTTCCCCGATGCGATGGCCAACCCCTATCTCGCCTATGCGGCGCTGATGATGGCGGGCCTCGACGGCATCCAGAACAAGATCCACCCCGGCGAGGCGATGGACAAGAACCTGTACGACCTGCCGCCGGCAGAGCTCGCCCAGGTCCCGACCGTCTGCGCATCGCTCCGCGAGGCGCTTGAATGCCTGACCGCCGACCACGACTTCCTGCTCAAGGGCGACGTGTTCTCGAAGGATCAGATCGAGGCCTATGTCGAGGTGAAGTGGGCAGAAGTCGCCCGCTGGGAAATGACCCCCAGCCCGGTCGAGTATGACATGTACTACAGCGCCTGAGGCTGCCGAGCCGGCAGCCGGTGCGGCCCTGCCGCACAGGCGCTGTCGGCCAGCCTCGCGCTAGCGAGGACTGACGACCCGGCTTTGCCGAGTCGCGCTTTCGAACAGGGCGTCCGGCGAAAACCGGACGCCCTGTCATATTATTCGACCGTCGCCATCCAAGAGCGACGGCTACCGGGAGAGAAAACCATCGCGACGATCGATCGCCGCACGATGCTGGGCGCCAGTGCAGCCCTCACGCTCGCCGCGCCCTTGTCCGCCGCTGGCCGGACACCGCCTCTTGCCGCACGGCCGCCGATGGGCTGGAATAGCTGGAACAGCTTCGCCACGACCATCACCGAAGCGCAGGCTCGCGAAACCGCCGCGATCATGCAGGCCAGATTGCTGCCGTTCGGCTACGATGTCTTCACCATCGACATCCAATGGTACGAGCCGGAAGCGTCGAGCTACACCTACAACGCCCGGCCGGTGCCGACGATGGACGGCTACGGGCGCCTCCTCCCCGCCCCCAACCGCTTTCCATCGAGCAGCGGCGGCAAGGGTTTCGCCCCGCTCGCCGCCGATGTGCATGCGATGGGCATGCGCTTCGGCATCCACCTGATGCGCGGCATCCCCCGCCTCGCCGTCGAACGCAACCTGCCGGTGCTCGGCACCCGCTACCGCGCCCGCGACATCGCCGATACCAGCAGCATCTGTCCGTGGAACCCGGACATGTACGGCGTCGACATGAGTCGTCCCGGCGCACAGGCCTATTACGACAGCGTCTTCGCGCTCTACGCTGGATGGGGCGTCGATTTCGTCAAGATGGACGACATGAGCCGCCCCTATGACGCGCATGCACCCGAGATCGAGGCGGCGCATGCGGCGATCCAACGCTCCGGCCGCCCCATCGTCCTCAGCCTCTCGCCCGGCGAGACGCCGGTCGCACGCGCCGACCACGTCCGCCGCTTTGCCCAGATGTGGCGGATCAGCGACGATTTCTGGGATGATTGGGCGATGCTCGCGGCGCAATTCACCCGGCTGGAAAATTGGAACGCGCATCGCTCGACCGGACGCTGGCCCGACGCCGACATGCTGCCGCTGGGGCGCCTGGCACTGGGCAAGCGCGACACCAAATTCACCCCCGACGAACAGCGGACGCTGATGACGCTGTGGGCGATCGCACGTTCGCCGCTGATCATGGGCGGCGACCTGAGGCACCTCGACGACGCGACGCTGGCGCTACTGACCAACCGCGCCGTGATCGCCGTCAATCAGGACAGCCGGGACAATCAGCCGCATTTCGTTGCCGACGATACGCGGATCTGGTCGGCCCGCCCGCTCGACGGGCGCGGCCACTATCTCGCGCTGTTCAATACCGCGGACAAGCCGGTCAGCGTCGGCCTTCCGCTGTCGATGCTGAACATCCCCGGACCCGTCGCCATCACCGACCTGTGGACCGGGGCGGACATCGGCAAGGCGAGCGGCCGCTTTACGCAGACCCTGCCGCCGCACGGATCAGGGCTGTATCGTCTACAGCCCTGATCCTGCGCCTCATTTCTGGCAGGCGACGATCGCCGTGATCACCGAGATCGTCTCCTCCGGATCGCGGACGCGCACCGTATCCAGCCCAAGCTCCTTCGCCGGATAGTCGTTGCCGCCGGGGAAGATCGCGTCGCCGATGAACATCATCTTGTCGAGCGCGATGCCGCTCTCGTCGCGCAGCTTCTTGAGGCCGTACGCCTTGTCGACACCCTCCTGCGTAATGTCGATCGAGGTCGCGCCACCCATGTTGATCGACAGGCCCGGCAGGCGCTGCTTCAGGTCGGCCTGGATTACCTTGCGCTTCTCGAACTTGGGGTCCCAATGCTCCTTTTCCTTCACCGGTGCCTGCTGGCCCAATGCGGAGAAGGTGATCTGGCTACCGCGATCCTCGATGCGCTCGCCCCAGGTCTGTTCGGGGACGAAGCCGGTCGCTTCCAGCGATTCGTCGAATGCCTTCAGGATCTTGGCCTTGGTCTCGTCGTCGAACAGCTCGGCGTAAACCGCGGTCCATTCGCCGTTGCGGTGGACGTAGAGCTTGGTGCCGGTGGTGGGCATCAGCCATAGTTTCGACAGGTCGGCGCGCGCGGGCAGGCGGCTGGCGACCTGTTTCTGGAACTGCGGCCAGTCCCCGCCTGAGATTACAGCGACATGCGCGACGTTCAGCAGGTCGGCAAGCGCCTCTCCCATCGGCTCCTGCAGAGGCTGTTTGCTCTCAGCGAGCGTTCCATCAAGGTCGAATGCGACCAAATCCTTCATGCAGAGACTCCAATCCGAGCGAATATGATCGTATCTATGGCGTATGCGACGCCATCTTCGTCGTTCCCAGTGGTTACTTTGTGCGCAATCGCCTTCACCGGATCGGGGGCGTTGCCCATCGCGATGGCGAGACCGGCACGTTCCAGCATCGGCACGTCGTTATATTGATCGCCCATCACCGCGACCGCGTCGAGCGGCTGGTCGAACGTCTTGGCGAGCGCCACCAACCCGTCGCCCTTGTTGGCGGCAAGCGCGGTGACGTCGAGATAATAGACCTGGCTCTGCGCGATCGTCGCGTCGCTGCCATGCGCCGCCTTGCAGCGATCGGCGAGGTCGGCGAGCATCGCATGATCGTCGCTGACGAAGGTCACCTTGTCGGCGCGATCGTACAGGTCGCTGAAGTCCTCGACAATCACCGGTTCCTGATTGGACGCCAGTCGCTCGCTGCCGACGTGACTGCCGACATCGGTCGAGGCGTACCAGCGATCATCGGCGAAGACCCAGGTATCGACCGGGGCATCCGCGGCGATGGCCATCACGCCGTGCACCACGTCGCCGTCGATCATGTGATGTTCGGCGATGCTGCCGTCACGGCGGAAGATGATGCCGCCATTGAACGCGGCCATCGGCGCGTCGATCGCCAGCGTGTCGGCGATCGGCATGATCCCCGACATCGGCCGGGCGCTGATGACGGTGAAGCCGACTCCCGCCTGCTCCAGCCGCAATACCGCGTCGGTGGTAGCGGGGGTGAGTTGCTTTTGCTTGTTCACCAACGTGCCGTCGATGTCGGAGACGACCAACCGGATTGGCGTCACTGTCGATATCACTGGGGCATCTCGACATGCCCGCCGAAGCCGAAGCGCATCGCCGACAGCACCTTGTCGCCATAGGTGTGCTCGACGCGGCTACGGTAGCGCGCGAACAGCGAAGCAGTGAGGACGTTGGCCGGCACCTTCTCTTCCATCGCGGCGTCGATCGTCCACTGGCCCTCGCCGGAATCGGCGACGCTGCCCGAGAAGCCTTCGAGCTTCTCGTCCTTCGCCAGCGCGATTGCGGTGAGGTCGAGCAACCAGGACGAGATCACCGACCCGCGGCGCCAGACCTCGGCGATGTCGGTCATGTTGAGATCGAACCGCTCGTCCTCGGGCAGCTTATCGCTGTTCTTCGACTTCAGGATGTCGAAGCCCTCGGCATAGGCCTGCATCAGGCCGTATTCTATGCCGTTGTGGACCATTTTTACGAAGTGGCCGGAGCCCGCGGGGCCGGCGTGGATGTAGCCCTTTTCGGCGCGGGGATCGACGGCGTCGGCGATGCGGCCGGGCGTGCGGACGATCGTGCCGAGCCCGGGCGCCAGCGCGTCGAAGATCGGGTCGAGCAGGTTCACGGTTTCGACGTCGCCGCCGATCATCATGCAATAGCCGCGCTCGAGGCCCCACACGCCGCCCGAGGTGCCGACGTCGACGTAATGCACGCCCTTCTCCGCCAGCAGCTTCGACCGGCGGATATCGTCCTTGTAGAAGGTGTTGCCGCCATCGATGACGATATCACCATCCTTCGCGCCCTCCCCGATCGCCGCGATCGTGTCCTCGGTCGGACCGCCGGCGGGAAGCATCACCCACCAGATCGCCGGGCTGTCGAGCTTGCCCCGCATGTCCTCGAGAGAATTGGCCGGCTCTGCGCCGTCCTTCGCGAGCGATTGCACCGCCTCGGCGCTGCGGTCGTATGCGACGACCTCATGGCCCGCCTTCATCAGCCGCCGTGCGATATTGGCGCCCATGCGGCCAAGGCCGATCAATCCGATCTTCATGCTTGCTGTCCTGCCGGGAGGTATGTGGATGAAGGCGGAACGCCGCCGCGCCACATATGTTGCGGCGCGGCGTATGCGCCCATCACGCCGCTGCGGGCTGCTTCGCCGCGATCGAGCCGAGCAGGTCGTCGAAGGCCTTTGCGAAGGACGCGACACCTTCGGCCACCAGCGTGTCGGTGACGCCGGTGAGGTTCAGCCCCAACCGATCGGCATCCGCCAGCACCTGACGCGCCTCCTCGACGCCCTCGTTCAGCGTATCGCCGACCGTGCCGCGCTCGCGGAAGGCGTCCATCGTTGCCGGCGGCATCGTGTTGACCGTGTCGCGACCGATCAGCGTGTCGACGTACAAAGTATCGCGATACGCCTTGTCCTTCACGCCGGTCGACGCCCACAGCAACCGTTGCGGCTGCGCACCCTTGGCGGCGAGCGCCTGCCAGCGGTCCGACTTTTCGAAGTCGAGGAACCATTGATAGGCCATCTTGGCATTGGCGATGGCGACCTTGCCGCGCAGGCCCTTCAGCGTCTCCGCCTCGGGATCGTTCTCGCCGAGACGACGATCGATTTCCTTGTCGATCATCGAGTCGATGCGGCTGACGAAGAAGCTGGCGACGCTGGCGATCTTGTCGATCGGCTGCCCCTGCCGCACGCGCTCCTCAAGCCCGGTCGCATAGGCTTCCGCCACCCGGATGTAGGCGTCGAGCGCGAACAGCAGCGTCACGTTGACGTTGATGCCCTTGGCGATCGTCGCGCTGATCGCCGGTCCGCCCGCGAGCGTGCCGGGGATCTTGATCATCAGGTTGGGGCGGTCGACGGCGTGCCACAGCTTCTCCGCCTCGGCGATCGTCGCATCGGTATCGTCGGCGATGTACGGCGACACTTCGAGGCTGACGTAGCCATCCCTGGTCTCCAGCCGGTCGTAGACCGGGCGCAGCGTTTCGGCCGCGGCCTTGATGTCCTGGATCGCCAGATGCTCGTAGCGGTCGATCGTCGCCGCATCCGGGTTCTGCTTGTCGAACTCGGCGAGCGTCGCGTCATAGGCGTCGCCATGCCCCATCGCCTTTTCAAAGATCGACGGGTTGGAGGTGACGCCGGTCAGGCCGTCCGCTTTCACCAGCTTGTCGAGGCCACCGGCTTCGAGGAACTTGCGGTCCACGAAGTCGAGCCACACTGCGGTGCCTGCCGCACTCAGGTCGTTGAGCTTACCCATTGTTGCTCTCCAGCATCTCGCGCGCCACCTTGACGACATTGTCGAGGGTGAAGCCGTATTTGTCCTGCAGCTTGGATATGGGGGCGGAGGCACCGAACGTCGACATGGTGATCGTACGTCCCTTCAACCCGACATAGCGGTGCCAGCCCATCTCGCCGGCCTGCTCGACCGCGAGGCGCGACGCTACCGACGAGGGCAGCACGCTTTCCTTGTATTCCTCGGACTGCAATTCGTAGCGATACCAGCTCGGCATCGACACGACGCGGCTCTTGACGCCATCCACCTTCAGCTTCTCGTGCGCCTGCACCACCAGCGACAATTCGCTGCCCGTCGCGATCAGGATCACCTCGGGCGTGCCGTCGCAGTCGGCGAGGACGTAACCGCCCTTGAGCGTGCCTTCGGCCGGTGCGTACTTGTCGCGATCGAGCGTCGGCAGCGCCTGACGCGAGAAGATCAGCGCGGTCGGGCGGCTGGCATCCTTCAGCGCGGCACGCCAGGCATAGGCGACCTCGTTGGCGTCGCCCGGCCGGATGGTGTCGAGGCCGGGGATCGCGCGCAGCGTCGCCAGATGCTCGATCGGCTGGTGGGTCGGGCCGTCCTCGCCGACGCCGATGGAGTCGTGCGTGAACACCCAGACGCTGGCGAGTTCCATGATCGCCGACAGGCGGATCGGGGCGCGCATGTAATCGGCGAACACGAGGAAGGTGGAGCCGTAGCTGCGCAGATGCGACAGCGTCATGCCGTTGACGACGCCGCCCATGCCGTGTTCGCGGACGCCGAAGTGGAAGTTCTGGCCGCCGTAATTGTCGGCTTCGAACGACGGCTTGCCCTTGATGTCGGTCTTGGTCGACGGCGCGAGGTCGGCCGAGCCGCCGATCAGCCACGGCACCTTGGCCGCCAGTGCATTCAGCACCTTGCCGCCGGAATCGCGGCTGGCGAGGCCCTTTCCGTCCGCAGGGAAGACCGGGATGTCGGCATCCCAGCCCTCGGGCAGCTTGTCCTTCAACATCGTATCGAGTTCGGCGGCCAACTCCGGGTGCGCGGCGCGATACTGTTCGACCGTCGCTTCCCACTTCTCGCGCAGATCGACACCGCGATCGGCGATGGCGCCGTGGAAATGCTCCGCCACGCCTTCGGGAATGTAGAAGCTCTTGTCCTCGGGCCAGCCATAAGCCTTCTTGGTGGCGCGGACGTTGTCCTCGCCAAGCGGCTCGCCATGCGCCTTTTCGCTGCCCGCCTTGGGGCTGCCCCAGCCGATCACCGAATGGACGACGATGAAGGTCGGACGATCGTTCGTCGCCTTGAACGTCTCGATCGCCTTGGCGAACGCCTTGGTATCGTTGGCGTCGTCGAGGTGGATGACATTCCAGCCATAGGCCTGGAAGCGCAGGCCGACGTCCTCGTCGAACGCGAGGTCGGTGCCGCCCTCGATCGAGATGTGGTTGCTGTCGTAGATCCAGCAGAGGTTCGACAGCTTGAGGTGTCCGGCGAGGCTGGCCGCCTCGGACGCGACGCCCTCCATCATGTCGCCGTCGCCGCACAACGCGTAGACGTCATGGTCGAACAGCGTGAATTCCGGTCGGTTGTAGCGCGCCGCGAGCCAGCGCTCGGCGATCGCCATGCCGACCGAGTTGGAGCAGCCCGCGCCGAGCGGCCCGGTCGTCGTCTCGACGCCGGTGGTGTGGCGGTATTCGGGATGGCCCGGCGTCTTGGACGAAAGCTGGCGGAAGCCCTCGATATCGGCGAGGCTGACCGCTTCCTTGCCGGTCTTGTTCCCTTCGGCGTCGATCTCCTCGATGCCGGCGAGATAAATCAGCGAATAGAGCAGCATCGACGCATGGCCGACCGACAGCACGAAGCGGTCCCGGTTGGGCCAGTCGGGCCGCGACGGATCGTAGCGCAGGAATTGCGACCACAGCGTATAACCGACCGGCGCCAAAGCCATCGGCGTGCCGGGGTGGCCCGAATTGGCCTTTTGCACCGCGTCCATCGACAGGGTGCGGATGGTGTCGATCGTGAGGCGTTCCAGCGATCCGTCTTCGTGGATCGCGGTGTTGGTATCGGTCATGGGAGTAATGCCCTCGCTCTTACCCTGCGTCGAACGCCTGCACGCCCGATCTGTTGCGGTTGCGGCCGCCTTTAACGAGACGAAGCGGCCCGTTCCAGCCGCGAAACGACCCCGGCGTCGGCGATATAGGCGGCGTCGACTTCGCGCAGGAACAGGCCATGCCCCAGCGCGCCGGGGATGCTATCCAGCCAAGCCGCTGTTTTCGCTGGATCATCCAGGCCGAAGCAGCAATCCGCGATCCAGTTTCCGTTGTCGGTGACATAAGGCTCCGCGTCGCGCATCCGCAGCATCGCCTGGTCACCCAGCGCCGCCATCAGCGATGCATGCGCGAAAGGCAGGATTTCGACCGGCACCCGTGCCGCGCCGATCGCCGCCACGCGCTTGCTGGCATCGGCGATGACCAGCATCCGGTCGGACGCCGCCGCGACGACCTTCTCGCGGAGCATCGCGCCGCCCGCGCCCTTCACCGCGAACAGCCGCGGGTCGATCTCGTCCGCCCCGTCGATGGTCAGGTCCACCCGCGGCACATCGGCGAAATCGAGCATCGCGATGCCCGATCGTCGCGCCATTGCGTCGCTCGCGCGTGACGTCGCGACGGCACGGATGCCGAGTCCCCCGGCCACCCGCTCGCCCAGCGCACGGATCGCATGCGTCGCGGTCGACCCGGTGCCGAGCCCGACCAGCATGCCGTCCCGCACCTCCGCCACCGCCGCCGCGGCGGCCAGCGCCTTATCGAGATTTCCGTCGGTATCCGCCGTGTCCGTCATGCCCGGTTCCTATCCCAATGCGACATTTTGCGACATTATTAACGCGTCGGTCGGGTTGCTTTTCCGCGAGCATCGCCGCCATTAGGCCAGCACGAGCAACCAATCGCCGCAGCCGCGCATTGTCGCACCAGCTACGGCCGCGTGAGCCGAGACACGAGCCGGGTGACCCATTTGACCACAGCCTTAATCCGGAACCGCCGGCTCTTCGCCGGCGTCACCACCGCTGCGATCGCCCTGACGCTGGCTTCCTGCGGCAGCAGCGATTCGCAGGACAAGAGCAAGGGCGGCGCCGGCGGCGCGAACCGCGGCCCCGCGACGGTCGGCTATGTCGTCGTCCAGCCGACCAGCGCCGCGATGGTCACCGAACTCGCCGCGCGCACCAGCGCCTATGAAAGCTCCGACGTCCGCCCGCAGGTCAACGGCATCATCCGCCGCCGCTTCTTCACCGAAGGGTCGCTGGTGAAGCGCGGGCAGCCGCTCTACGAGATCGATCCCCGCCTGTATCGCGCCGCGGTCAACGAGGCGCAGGCCAACGTGCAGAGCGCGCGCGCCAATCAGGAGGCGTTGCGCATCCAGGCGGACCGGTATCGCCCGCTCGCCGCGATCGAGGCGATCTCGAAGCAGGAATATACCAATGCGATCGCCTCCGCCCGGCAGGCGACGGCATCGGTCGCACAGACCAGCGCGGCGCTGGAAACGGCGCGGATCAACCTGAAGTTCACCACCGTTCCCGCGCCGATCACCGGCCGTATCGGCCGGTCGCTGTTCACCGTCGGCGCGCTGGTGTCCGCCAGCCAGACCGATCCGCTGGCGCAGATCCAGCGGCTCGACCCGATGTTCGTCGACATCCAGCAATCCGCCGCCGACATGCTGTCGTTGCGCCGCAGCCTGTCGCAGAACGGCATCGTGCCGACGACGGCGCAGGTCCGCCTGAAGCTGGAGGACGGCAGCGACTACGGCCAGACCGGCAGCGTCGAATTCTCCGAAGCGCTGGTCAACACCGAGACCGGTACGGTGACGCTGCGCGCGCGCATCCCCAATCCTCAAGGCATCCTGTTGCCGGGCATGTTCGTGCGCGCCAGCTTCGCACAGGCGATCAACCAGCGCGCATTCCTGGTGCCGCAGGAAGCGGTGAGCCGCGACGCCAAGGGCAATGCGACCGTGATGCTGGTCGGTGCCAACAACAAGACGGTGCAGAAACAGGTCACCGCCGCCCGCACGCAGGGCCGCTATTGGGTGGTCACGTCGGGGCTCAACCCCGGGGACAAGATCATCACGCAGGGCCTCAACAACCTGCGTCCCAATGCGGCGGTGAAGCCGGTGCCGGCGAACAGTCCGCAGGTGGTCAAGCCGCCGCAGCAGGACGGCGGTGCCGGCGGCGGGCCGGGCGAGAAGAGCGGTTCGCAATCGGGCGGACAGACCAAGGCCAGTGGCGGCCAGAGCACGGCCAGCTAGACCCTCATGATCAGTCGCATCTTCATCGATCGCCCCATCTTCGCATGGGTGCTGGCCATTATCGTGATGCTCGCGGGCGTCGGTGCGATCATGAGCCTGCCGATCGCGCAATATCCCGACGTCGCGCCGCCGCAGGTGTCGATCCGCGCCACCTTCCCCGGCGCCAACGCCCAGACGCTGCAGAATTCGGTGACGCAGGTCATCGAACAGCAGCTGACCGGCATCGACGGGCTGCTCTATTTCAGTTCTTCGTCGTCGAGCCGCGGCGCGGTGACGATCACCGCGACCTTCGAAAAGGGCACCGATCCCGACATCGCGCAGGTGCAGGTACAGAATCAGGTGCAGCAGGGCGTCGCGCGCCTGCCGCAACAGGTGCAGCAGCAGGGCCTCGTCGTCCGCAAGTCGAACCCGGACAACCTGCTGATCGTCGGCGTCTATGACGAGACCGACGTGCGCACCAATCAGGACGTGTCGGACTATCTCGTCTCCAACCTGCAGGACCCGCTCGGCCGCGTTCAGGGTGTCGGCGACGTCAACGTCTTCGGTTCGCAATATGCGATGCGGATCTGGCTCAACCCGGAGCGGCTCGCGAGCTATTCGCTGATCCCGTCCGACGTCACCGCCGCGATCCAGAACCAGAATACCGAAGTCGCGGCGGGCGAGGTCGGCGGGCTGCCGTCGGGGCCGGAGCAGATGCTCAACGCGACCGTCACCGCGCAATCGCGCCTCCAGACGCCGGAGCAATTCCGCCAGATCATCGTCAAGACGCTGCCCTCGGGCGCGACCGTGCGGCTGTCCGATGTCGCCCGGATCGAACTCGGCGCGGAAAGCTATGCCGCGGTCAGCCGGATCAACCGCCACCCGGGTGCGGGTATCGCCGTGCTGCTGGCGCCGGGCGCCGACGCACTGGAAACCGCCGAACTGGTCAAGGCCGAGGTCGCACGGGTCGCCAAGGGGTTCCCCGCCGGGCTGAAGGTCGCCTACGCCAACGACACCACCGCCTTCATCAAGCTGTCGATCGAGGAAGTGGTGAAGACGCTGATCGAGGCGGTGATCCTCGTCGTGGTCGTCATGTTCGTCTTCCTGCAAAGCTGGCGCGCCACGCTGGTGCCGACGATCGCGGTGCCGGTGGTGCTGCTCGGCACGTTCGCCGTCTTCTACTTCGCCGGCTTCTCGATCAACACGATGACGCTGTTCGGCCTTGTCCTCGCGATCGGCCTGCTCGTCGACGACGCGATCGTCGTCGTCGAGAACGTCGAGCGGTTGATGGAAGAGAACCCCGACATGACGCCGCGGGAAGCGACGATCGAGTCGATGAACGAGATCACCGTCGCGCTGATCGCGATCGCGCTGGTGCTGTCGGCGGTGTTCCTGCCGATGGCGTTCTTTGGCGGGTCGACCGGCGTCATCTACCGCCAGTTCTCGCTCACCATCGTGTCGGCGATGATCCTGTCGGTGCTCGTCGCGCTGATCCTCAGCCCCGCGCTCACCGCCTCGCTGCTCAAGCAGAAGTCGAAGGAGGCGGAGGAGAATCAGGGCTTCAAGCGCCGTTTCCCGCGCGTCGCGGGCTGGGGCGAGAAATCGGCCAACTGGTTCAACCGCAATTTCGAACGCGGCGTGGAACGCTATACCGGCGCGGTGCAGGCGGTGATCAGTCGCAAGTGGCTGTTCCTGCTGATCTACCTCGGCACTGTCGCGCTGCTTGCCGGACTGTTCCTGCGCCTGCCTACCGGCTTCCTGCCCACCGAGGATCAGGGGTCCGCGATCGTCCAGTTCCGCCTGCCGCCCGGCGCCACGCAGGCGCGCACGTTGCAGGTCCAGCGGCAGGTCGAGAATTACTTCGCGCAGAACGAGGCGAAGAATTCATCCGTCCTGTTCACCGTCGCCGGCGGCGGCGGTGGCGGCGTCAGTGGCCAGAACACCGGTCAGGGCTTCCTCAACTTCGTCGACTGGTCGAAGCGCGAAGGCAAGGAAAACACCGCAGATGCGATCACCGGCCGCGCCTCTTCCGCATTCCGGGGGCTACGCGATGCGCAGGTCTTCGCGCTGGTGCCGCCGGCGATCCGCGGCCTCGGCTCGTCCGACGGCTTCACCATGGAGTTGCAGAACACCGGCGGGCTGACGCAGGACCAGTTCAACGCGGCCCGCGACAAGCTGCTCGCCGCCGCGAACGCAGACCCGATGCTCGCGTCGGTCCGGCTGACCGAATTGCCCGATATCGCGACGTTGCGGGTCGACATGGACCAGCAGAAGCTCGCGGCGCTGGGCCTCACCCAGACCAATGCCAACGGCACGCTCACCACCGCCTGGGGCGGACAATATGTCAACGACTTCATCGACCGTGGCCGGGTCAAGCGCGTCTACGTGCAGGGCGATGCCCCCTATCGCTCGTCGCCCGAAGACCTGAAGCAATGGTTCGTCCGCGGGTCGAGCGGCCAGATGGTGCCGTTCTCGTCCTTCGCCACCACCGGCTGGGCGACCGCGCCGACGACGCTGTCGCGCTTCAACGGCATCGCCTCCTTCGAATTCCAGGGTTCGGCAGCATCGGGCAAGAGCTCGGGTGACGCGATGGCGCGGATCGCCGAGCTGGCGGCGGACATTCCGGGCACCTCTGTCGCATGGGCGGGCCTGTCCTATCAGGAGCGGCTGTCGTCGGGTCAGGCGCCGTTGCTCTACGGGCTGTCGATCCTCGTCGTCTTCCTGTGCCTCGCGGCACTGTACGAGAGCTGGTCGATCCCGTTCGCGGTGCTGCTCATCATCCCGCTCGGCCTGATCGGCGCGATCGCCTTCGTCACGCTGCGCGGCCTGACCAACGACGTCTATCTCCAGATCGGCCTGCTGACGACGATGGGGCTGGCGGCGAAGAACGCGATCCTGATGATCGAATTCGCCGAACAGGCGGAGCGCAAGGGCGCGCGCGTCATCGACGCGGCGCTGGAGGCCGCCAAGATCCGCCTGCGCCCGATCCTGATGACGTCGTTCGCCTTCATCTTCGGCGTGTTGCCGCTGGCGATCTCGACCGGCGCCGGCGCGAACAGCCGGATCGCGATCGGCACTGCGGTGATCGGCGGCATGCTGTCGGCAACGTTCCTCGCGATCTTCTACATCCCGCTGTTCTTCGTGCTCGTCCGCCGCGGCGTACGCGACGGCATTGCCAAGCTGCGCGGGCGTCCGACCGGGCATCAGGGCGGTCAGGACGATCACCCCCCCGCCCCGCCGATGCCGCCAGCCACGCCCGAATCTGGCCCCTCTACCAAGCCGGAACCCGCATGATGCCCCGGACCATTCGTCTGATCCTCGCCGTGGCACTGGGCGGCAGCGCACTCGCCGGTTGCTCGATGGAGCCGAAATACGTTCGGTCGATCGCCCCGGTGCCGACGTCCTGGCCGGTGGGCAACGCCTACCTTCGCCAGAGCGAGGCGACGCTGCCGGCGATCACCTATCGCGACGTGTTCAAGGATCGCCGCCTCCAGACGCTGATCGATCAGGCGCTGGCCAACAACCGCGACCTGCGCATCGCCGCCGCCAACATCGCCGCGGCCCGCGCGCAATATCGCATTCAGCGCGCCGACCTGTTCCCGTCGCTCGATGCCTCGGGACGCTACACATATTCGGGCGGCGGCAACGGGGCGCGTAGCGTCGCCGGCAGCGGCAACACCGGCGGAACCGGCACGGGCACGGGTGGCACCGATACCGGCACCGGGACCGGCGGTACGGGCACCGGTGGCACGGGAACCGGCACCGGCACGATCACCACCAGCAGTGCAGGCAACAGCGCCTTCTCCGCCTCGGTCGGCACCACGGCGTTCGAACTCGACCTGTTCGGCCGCATCCGTTCGCTGTCGCGCGCCGCGCTTGACCGCTATTTCGCGACCGAAGCCGCCGCCCGCGCCACGCGCCTGACGCTGGTCGGCGACATCGCGACGGCGTGGCTCAACTACGCCGCCGATCGCAGCCTGCTCAAGATCGCGCAGGACACCGCGACCAGCGCACAACAAAGCGTCCGGCTAACGCGCGCCCGGCTGGAGGGCGGGATCAGCCCGCGCACCGACCTGCGCCAGGCCGAACAGATCCTCGAAACCGCCAACGCCGACCTTGCCGAACAAACGACACTGGTGGCGCAGGACGTCAATGCGCTGCAGCTGCTCGTCGGCGCGCCGATCGACGCTGCATTGCTGCCCGTTTCGATCGACGAGGCGCAGGGGACTATCGCCACCCTTCCGGCGGGGCTCGACAGCGGCGTCCTCCTTCGCCGTCCCGACGTGGTCCAGTCGGAATATGAATTGCGTGCCTACAATGCCGAGATCGGCGCAGCTCGCGCCGCGCTGTTCCCGCGCATCTCGCTGACCGGTCTCGTCGGTTTCGCCAGCACGGCATTGTCGTCGCTGTTCAGTGGCGGCGCATTCAACTATTCGGTCGCGCCATCGGTCAGCTACCCAATCTTTCAGGCCGGCGCGGCACGCAACAACGTCCGCTATACCGAGGCGCAGCGCGATGCCGCGCTCGCCACCTACGAAAAGACGATCCAGACCGCATTTCAGGAAACCGCCGATGCGCTCGCCCGGCAGGGTACGCTGGCGGCACAGCTTCGCGCGCAGACCAATTTCCAGATCGCGGCGGCGGATACGCTGCGCCTCGTCAACGCTCGCTATCAGGGCGGCATCGATACCTTCCTGTCCAGCCTCGATGCGCAACGCTCGCTTTATACCGCCCAGCGCACGCTGATCGCCACCACGTTGGTCGGCGCCACCAACCGTGTGACGCTATACCGTGTGCTCGGTGGCGATTCCTCGCTGGAGGCCGATCCGCAAGGGCCACAACCGGTTACGCCCGGCGGCGCACCGCGTCCGGCTTGACGCCGCCGCCCGCGCCGCCGATGCTCGATCCGTCACGACGGCAGGACCCGCCCCGCATGAGCTACACGATCCGCCGCTTCCGCCCGACCGACGACGCGGCGATGCTGGCGTTTGCCGCGGGCCTGCCGGAACATGATCTGCTGTTCCTTGGTCGCGACCTGCGACACGAACGCGTGATCGAGGCCTGGCAACAGGCGATCGGAGAAGGCTGGATCGACAGTCTCGTTGCGGAAGACGGTGGGCGCATCGTCGCCACGGCCGCGCTGGTTCGCGACCCGTTGGGGTGGAGCGGCCATGTCGGCGAAATCCGCCTGCTGGTCGCGTCCGATCGCCGCGGCGTCGGTCTGGGCCGCGATTTGCTGGAAGCATTGCTTGCCATCGCGCACGCGCACGGGCTCACCAAGCTTTCCGCGTCGATGACGCCCGATCAGGCCGGATCGATCGCGCTGTTCGAAGGGCTCGGCTTCCGCTGCGAGGCCACGCTCACCGGACAGGTGCGCGCCAGCGACGGGATCGTCCACGATCTGCTGGTGCTGGCCCGGGCGATGCCGGCGACCTGATCCTGCCAGGCGACACGAAGCTATCCGGGGCTCAACCCCGATCGCTTCGTGTCGCACAGGATCGATCAGTCGGGTTTCGTTTCCCCGCCGGGCCGTAGCGGCGATACCGCGTCACGGCCGAATCGCATGATGAGTTCGCCGATCTCTCGCGCCTGATCCATCGACCTCTGCCCCTGCTCACGCAGAAATTCGCCCTGGATGCGCATAACTTCGCTCAGGTCCGTGGCTTTCGCCGCCTCGCGCATCGCCTCGAACGCCTGGTGCGAGTTGCGCTCGGCCTGTTCGATGATCTTGAGTCCCAGCGTGGCACTGCCTTCGGCCATCTTCTGGCCGGAGGCGCGCATCGCGTCTGCCGCGCCGTTGCCGGTATCGCCGTCCGCCATCATCACTCTCCCTCGTTCTTGTGCCGCAAACGGTTACGATACCGCAACGGCCGGTGCCGGGAAGAACGTGTCATGGGCTGGTTTGCTCCGGTCGCCGCAAGATCGGACAGCGACGAAACTCGCCGTTGCTTCCCGCACGCCCGTCGGTAAAACCCCCGCGTGATGAGCATCCCCGAAGACCCCACCGAACGCAGGATTCGCGGCGAGTTGTTGCACCGTGCGGTCGCGCTTGGCGAGGAACTCATCCGCCTGTCCGACGATCTCGATCTCGCGGTCGCGGGGTTGCACATCTGTCAGGGCGTCGAGATGATGCGCGAGGAAGCGGAGCGGCTGACCGACAGCAGCCGCTGACCTTCGCTTCAGGCATCGCCGACGCACCGCAATACCAGCGCCATGCCTTTGTCGGTTAACGACAGCGTGGCCGATGCCGTACCCTGCGGTTCGATCGGCCGGATCAGCTCCCTCGCCTGCAGAACCTTCAGCCACCGCTCGAGCACCCCGGGACGCAGACCACTGCCCGTGGCCAGCGTGGCGGCCGGCAGCGCATGGCCCTCTTCATAGGCGACGAACAGCGTCAGCAGGATGTCCCAGCCCGGCTCGCCGAACAACTCCGCCTGATCCCCCGCCGCCGTATCGCGCGCACGCCGCTGCGCCAGCAGCGCCCGCGCCCGATCGACATCGTCGGGTTCCTCGGGCCCTGCCGGCGCGGATGCGACGATCTCGCCACGCCCCCGCGCCGCGATCGTCCGCAGGCGCGTGATCGCGCTCGCCAGTCGTTCATAGTCTTCGCGGTCGCGCTCGTGCCAGCGCAACAGGCGGATGTCGGCACTCATGATAAATCGGATTCCGGTCTACGCAGGGGCGACCAGTCGCGGTCGCTCCCGAAACGGGCCAGCCGGTGGCGATGGCGCCAGGCGCCGGTCGCCAGCAGGACCAGCATGGGATAGGCGATCTTGCCGCTCGCACCGGCATACATCCACGGCACCAGTGACGGCTGGAATGCCTTCACGCCGTGAATCGCGATCGTGATCAGATGCAGCGCACTGACGTACATCGGCCAGAACCGGTCGGCGCGCAACGCGATGCCGATCAGCCCCAGCAGGACGGCCGAATCCACTGCCAGCACCAGCAGATGCACCGTGTGGTAGCTCTGGTGGTGCCGGAACGGCAGCAGGAAGGTCGCGATCGCGCCGCCGAGGAACACGATCGCGGTCCACCGTTCGGGCGCGCCCCCCGCCACGAAGGCATAGGCGCACGCCGCGAGCAGCACGATGTTGAACAGGATGACGTGGGTCATGGCTTGGCCGACCAAAGGAGCAACTTCGAGACCAAGCCATGACACCTAGGCGGCGACGCGCAGATGCGTGACGTCGGCGCCCATCGGGGCGATGTCGGGCTTCGGCTGTTCGTCGCCGAAGCTCGTCTCATACCCCATCTGCTTGCCCAGCTTCTCGATGACGCGATGACCCGCGACCGTGTGACCACGCGCCGCGCCGATGGCGATGATCGCCTGTCCGAATACCTCGAACGCCTGCTGGCCGGCGATCGCGGGCAGGTTGGCGGCGCTGCGGGCGCGGGGCAGCGCGGCGAGCAATTCGCCACCGGTGGCGAAGGCCTCGTCGAGCTGCGTTTCAAGACGCCACAGCAATTGTGCGACCGCCTCGGCCGCTGCCTGGGTATTTGCGTAGGACATAGCCACCTTTCCACCCTTGGGGGTGCTCTCATGGGAGTCAGGAAAGGCGTTGGGCGACGCTCTCGATCAGGCCGGTCAATACCTGGAGGCCGGTCATCAGCATGCCGAACGCGATGGCGATGCCGAGGGTGATGGCCTGGATCCAGATCAGCCGGTCGCCGACCGACAGGTCGTTTCCCCTCTGTCCTTTCCGCCGGAAGGGCAGCCGGTGTCCCGGAGAGCGCATCCTGAAAGGTGGCCCTCCGGTATCCCCCGGTGCCCCGACGATCAACTCGTCCGGCGACATCCGGGGTGGCAGCGGATCGGGTGTTTCCGATAGCCGTGCAGAATCACCCCCTATTTTATCGGGGGTAGCGAAATCCGGGGAAACCGTTGTTTTGGAAGCTTTCGGTTCGGATTGCGCCGCTTCGTATTCGGCCCATTGCATGGCGGCGTCGCGACGGTTGCGCGCGCCGAGCACCTTCACCGCCTCGGTCAGATAGCTGTCGACGGTGGATTTCTCGATGCCGAGATCGTCCGCGATCTCCTTCGAGCCCTTGAGCTGGCGTACCCCGCGCAGGCAGTCGCGGTGGCGCTTCGTCAGTCGGTCGAATCGGGTTGGCTCGTTCACGGACCCGCTGTCCGGCCTGCGTGCCGTCGTTGCAAGAGGAACGGCGAGGGTCGGCGCAACCGGGCGGCGTCATCGCGATGCGACGCCGCCCCTGTCGAATTATCCCGCCCGATCATGACCATGTCCAACCCTATCACGGGTCGGCCGCGTCGTCACCGAGCGTCGTGAGGGGATCAGGCTGCAGCGGGCTTGCGGGCCTTCTTGCGGGGATGCGCCTTCTTGCCGCGACGCGTCGCCACCGGCGTCGTCCGTGCCTTCAGCAGCGGGATGGCGATCGCCGCCGCGGCACCGGCGAGCAACGTGCCGCCGATCGCGATCCATGCGCCGGCACCGATGCCGTCCGTCCGGTGGGCCTGCTTGCCGCTCCGCGTCGCGCTGGACGGTGCCGTTCCCTTCGCCTCGTCATGATGGACCGGGCCGGCATGCTTCATCGCGGAACTGGGAATATGGGACATGGTCGATTTCCTTTCAGCGCCTCCAATCGTCCGGCTTCCGGCAATGTTCCGCTGGTGCAACGGGATAGGCTCAGCCGCGCCAGCGTCGCATCGCTGCGTCGTAGGCCCGTGCCGCCGCCTCGCGCGCTTCTTCCAGCGCCGCGCGCTCGTCGGCGTGCTCGCGCTCCATCACGCGGCGGCGCTTGGCGAGCGCCGCCTCTTCGGCCCGCAGGGCGCGATCCTCGCTACGCTGGCGTGCCTCGGCATCCGACACGGCATCTTCCGCATCGGCCAGTGCCCGTCGATCGGGTTTCGGCGCGGGCGTCGGTGCTGGTCGTGATAGCGCTTTGGCCTCTGTGCGATCGCCCTCCGCTTCTGACGGCTTGCGGGGCTTTCGCGACGGGGTCGGCGGCAACGCGGCGATCTGTTCGGCGGCGGTGCCGCGTGACCGCCTGATGACCTCCCCCGGCCGGGCGAGCGGCTCCGCGGTCAACGCCGGATCGGTCACCACCTCCGCCACCCCGCGTGCGAACAGGTCGCGATCACTGCCCCATGCCCGCAAAGCCGCCTTCTGGCTGGGAGCGGCGACATAGGCGTCGTGGAACCCGATGGGGGTACGGTACACCTTCAGCTTCGCCATGCGCCGATCCTAGCGCACAGGATATCGCACTGCCATACAGGTTGACGATCGCCGTACCTGTCCCGTCACGGCACAGCGCACGGCGGAGGGTGGCGCTACCGACAAAACTGCCGCATCCTCGCGCGTCCGTCATCCGTGGAGCGTATCGTGGCCGCACGCCATCAGGCCCTCGCGGCCAAGCTGATCCTAGCATGCGTCGTGCTCGGAACACTCGGCGCGGCGACCGTCGCCATGCGATCGCCACCGGAGCCGCGCACCACCCCCGCGCCGGTCGCAGTCACGGCTATCCCGCGGACCATTCCCGCGCCGGTTTCTCCGCCAAAGCCGGCGCCCGTCTCCACTCCCGAACCGCTCGCGATCAAACGGGTTCTCGATATCGGTCCGATCAAGTTCGGCGATTATGCCTGGGATACCAAAAACGTTCCCGCTGGCCCGGTCGTCATCACCGTCGACCTCGCCGCGCAGACGCTGTCCGTCTTCCGTGGCGGATACGAGATCGGGGCGGCGGCGATCCTCTACGGCACCGACGACAAGCCGACGCCGCTCGGCAGCTTTCCGATCACGATGAAAGACGCCGATCACGTCTCCAGCATCTACGATGCGCCGATGCCCTATACGCTGCGGCTGACCGATGACGGCGTATCGGTCCATGGCACCGAAGTCGCGTGGGGGTATGCCACGCACGGCTGCATCGGCGTTCCTACTGCCTTCGCCAAGTTGCTGTTCGGCGAAGCCAAGGTCGGTGACCGCGTCATCATCACCCGTGGCAAGTCGCTGGCCACCGGCGAAACCTTGATCGGCTGACCGCCGCCGACGTTCCGCCGGCCGGATTGCTTGATGCAGGATAGCGTCATTTCGCCGATACCGGGCTGAAACCTTTTCCATACAGGCAAAGTCCTGTTACACCGACGTTTACCATAATGAGGTCGGGGTGGGGACGCGGCGATGACGGACGCGGAAGACAGGCTTGCCACATTGGCGGACTATGGGTTGCTCGACACGCCCATGGAGCCGCAGTTCGATTCGATCGTCGAGGCTGCGGCGTGTGAGGTCGATGCGCCGATCGCGATGATTTCGTTGATCGATGCCCGGCGGCAGTGGTTCAAGGCGCGGCTGGGGATCGACTCGACGGAAACCCCGATCGAGGAATCCTTTTGCGCGAAAGCGATCGAACAGGACGACGTCTTCGTTGTCCCGGACGCCAGCGTCGACGAACGTTTCCGCAACTATCCCAACGTCACCGGCGGTCCGGGCATCCGCTTCTATGCCGGCGCGCCTCTGCGGATGCGCAACGGGACGCAAATCGGCACCCTGTGCGTGATCGACGTCGCGCCACGCGCCGGACTGGACGACGAGGAACGGATCGCGCTGGAGGATCTCGCCCGCCGTACCGTCGCCGCATTCGAGTTGCGCCGGGACATGCGCGACGCCCGGGGCGACGATGCTGCAGGATCGGACGCGTCGTCGTGGCTGGAACAGGCGAGCAGCCATCTGCTCAAGGCCTGGGCGGCCCTCGACCAGATCGGCGCCACTGCCGAGGTTGCGCATCTCGAACGCGTGATCGTCGATGTCGACGCGCTTCGCCTGTCACACGGCTGACTAGGCGCAGCGACCAGCCGGCGCTTTCACGCAGGCGCAGCATATGCGCTTCCCCCGCCGGACACCCCTTGCTAAGGCCGCCGAGACACACGCTTTCGCTGAAGCGCTCTCGCGCGCCCGCGCGGCTTCCCCGCCGCCTCCCCGAGCGCCCTGGGCCAAATTGAAGGGACCAACATGACCGCCATCGGCCAGGACAGCCTGAACACCCGCACGACGCTCGACGTCGGCGGCAAGACCTACGATTATTACAGCCTGGAAAAGGCCGCGGCGAAGTTCGGCGACATCAGCCGTCTGCCCTTCTCGATGAAGGTGCTGCTCGAGAACATGCTCCGCTTCGAGGACGGCAAGACCGTGACCGAGGCCGACGTGCAGGCGATCGTCGACTGGCAGAAGGAGCGTCGTTCGGACCGCGAGATCCAGTATCGCCCGGCGCGCGTGCTGATGCAGGATTTCACCGGCGTGCCCTGCGTCGTCGATCTCGCCGCGATGCGAGATGCGATCACCAAGCTGGGCGGCGATGCGGCCAAGATCAATCCGCAGGTTCCCGTCCACCTCGTCATCGACCATTCGGTGATGGTCGATGAATTCGGCACGCCCAAGGCGTTCGAGAACAACGTCGATCTGGAATATGAGCGCAACGGCGAACGCTACGAGTTCCTGAAATGGGGTTCGGCTGCGCTCGACAACTTCAAGGTCGTGCCCCCCGGCACCGGCATCTGCCATCAGGTGAACCTGGAATATATCGGTCAGGCGGTCTGGACCACGGACAGCGTCGGCGATCATGGCGATGGCAAGGCGATCGCCTATCCGGACACGCTCGTCGGCACCGACAGCCACACCACGATGATCAATGGCCTCGGCGTATTGGGCTGGGGCGTCGGCGGGATCGAGGCGGAGGCCGCGATGCTCGGTCAGCCGGTGTCGATGCTGATCCCGGAAGTCGTCGGCTTCAAACTGACCGGCGCGTTGCGTGAGGGCATCACCGCCACAGACCTCGTGCTCACCGTCACGCAGATGCTGCGCGCCAAGGGCGTGGTTGGCCGCTTTGTCGAATTCTTCGGTCCGGGCCTGTCGTCGATGACGCTCGCCGATCGCGCGACGATCGCCAACATGGCGCCGGAATATGGCGCCACCTGCGGCTTCTTCCCGATCGACGACAAGACGATGGACTATATGCGCCTCACCGCGCGGTCCGAGGAGAATATCGCGCTGGTCGAGGCCTATGCGAAGGCGAACGGCTTCTGGCGCTTCGACGATGCGCCCGAGCCGGTGTTCACCGACACGCTCGAACTCGACATGGCGACCGTCACCGCATCGCTCGCCGGCCCAAAGCGTCCGCAGGACCGCGTCAGCTTGGGCAAGGTCGACGAAGTGTTCAACGGCGACCTGTTCAAGATCTACCACAAGGAGCGCCCACAGCGCGTCGATGTGGCCGAGCGTGGCCATGACATCGGCGACGGCGACGTCGTGATCGCCGCGATCACCAGTTGCACCAATACGTCGAACCCGTCGGTGCTGGTCGCCGCGGGCCTCGTCGCGCGCAAGGCGAATGCCTTGGGTCTCAAGCCCAAGCCGTGGGTCAAGACGTCGCTCGCCCCCGGTTCGCAGGTCGTCACCGATTACCTCAACAAGGCCGGCCTGACCGCCGACCTCGACGCGATCGGCTTCAACCTCGTCGGCTACGGCTGCACCACCTGCATCGGCAATTCGGGTCCGCTGCCGGGGCCGATCTCGACCGCGATCAACGAGAACGATCTCGTCGCCGCATCGGTGCTGTCGGGCAACCGCAACTTCGAAGGCCGCGTGTCGCCCGACGTGCGCGCCAACTTCCTCGCCTCGCCGCCGCTCGTCGTCGCCTATGCGCTGAAGGGCACCGTGACGCAGGACATGACCGAGACGCCGCTGGGTCAGGGCACCGACGGGCAGGACGTCTACCTCAAGGACGTGTGGCCGACCAATCAGGAGATCGCCGACGTGATGGCGGCGAACATCGACGACACGATGTTCCGCTCGCGCTACGGCAACGTCTATGCCGGCGACACCAAGTGGCAGGCGATCGACATCGTCCAGTCGGACACCTACGCCTGGCCATCGGGGTCGACCTATGTCGCCAACCCGCCGTATTTCGAGGGCATGGAAATGACCCCGAAGCCGGTGACCGACATCATCGAGGCGAAGCCGCTCGCGATCCTGGGCGATTCGATCACCACCGACCACATCTCGCCCGCAGGTTCGATCAAGGCGGACAGCCCGGCGGGCAAGTGGCTGATGGAGCGGCAGGTCAGCCGCGCCGACTTCAACAGCTATGGCGCGCGTCGTGGCAACGACCATGTCATGGTCCGCGGCACCTTCGCCAACATCCGCATCAAGAACGAGATGGTGCCGGGCGTCGAAGGCGGCATGACCAAGTATGACGGCGAGACCATGCCGATCTACGACGCGGCGATGCGCCACAAGGAAGACGGCACGCCGCTCGTCATCGTGGCGGGCAAGGAATATGGCACCGGATCGTCGCGTGACTGGGCGGCGAAGGGCACCAACCTGCTCGGCGTCCGCGCGGTCATCACCGAAAGCTTCGAGCGCATCCACCGTTCGAACCTCGTCGGCATGGGCGTGCTGCCGCTCCAGTTCGCCGAGGGCGTGACGCGCGAGACGCTGAAGCTGGATGGATCGGAAACCTTCACGATCACCGGCGTCGCCGGCCTGCGTCCGCGCCAGACGGTCGAGGTGACGCTGACCCGCGCCGACCGGTCGGTCGAGACGTTCGAGACGCGTTGCCGCATCGATACCGTCAACGAGCTGGAATATTTCCTCAACGGCGGCATCCTGCAGTACGTGCTGCGCAACCTGGCCGCGTAAGCGACGCAATTGCCGGACGAATGAGGGGGAGGTGCCGCGAGGTGCCTCCCCTTTTTTCGTGCCTGGCGCTTACCCTCAACCTTTCGCCGCTTTCGGCGTCTTTTCCCTCTCCCGGTGGGAGAGGCAGGGAGCCGCGACGCGGCGGAAGGGTGAGGACGATCTGTCGCGACAAACCCTGCCATGGCATCGACATATGCTCGCCACATCCAGCACTATATTCGTGGCATGACCCGGCTCGTCCTTCTCGCGCTTCCGTTCCTCATTGCCGCGCCCGCCACGGCGCAGCGCAGCACCACAGGCTGTACCGCGGCGACACCGCATCGGTTGATGGTCGATATCCGCGGTCTGCGCGCCAGCACCGGCGGGGTTCGCGTCCAGCTCTACGACCAGGCCGGCTTTCTGGAGAAAGGCCGCTGGCTGGGTCGCGTCGAAGCGCCCGCCAGCGGCCGGCGCGAGGTCGTGGTATGCATTCCGGTACCCCGCCCCGGCACCTATGGCGTCGCCGTGCGTCATGACGCCAACGCCAACGGCAAGTCGGACGGCGGTGACGGCGGCGCCTTTTCGCGCGATCCCAGATTGTCGATTCTCCGTTTGAAGCCGAGCTTCGCACAGGTGGCTATTCCGGTCGGTGCAGGCACCAGCCGGGTCAGCGTCACGATGAACTATCGCCACGGGCTGAGTATCGGCCCGGAAAGCTGACACTTTACGTTGCGCCATCCCTGCGTTAGCCCCCGCGCAGGAGAGATTAAATATGGCAAATTTGCTTAAGGTGGGAATCACTGCTGCATTGCTGCCCTTCGCGATCAGCATGGCGCACGCGCAGGATCAGTTCGTCGATCCCAACACGATGCGTCCGTCGCAGGATCCCGCCCGCATCGCCAACGGCCTCGCCCAGACCCCGCCGATGGGCTGGAACAGCTGGAACAGGTTCGGCTGCAACATCAACGACGCGACGGTCCGCGCGATGGCCGATGCGATGGCGTCGAACGGCATGAAGGCTGCCGGATACCGATACATCGTCATCGACGATTGCTGGCACGGCAGTCGCGACGCCGATGGCTTCATCACCGCCAATGCAGAGAAATTCCCCAACGGCATCAAGGCCGTGGCCGACTACGTCCATGCCAAAGGGCTGAAGTTCGGCATCTATTCCGACGCGGGCGCGAAGACTTGCGGCGGCAAGCCCGGCAGTCAGGGTCACGAATCTCAGGACGCGCTGACCTATGCCCGCTGGGGCGTCGACTATCTGAAATACGACTGGTGCTCGACCGGCGTGCGCAATGCCGAGGAGGCCTATGCGCTGATGTCCGACGCGATCAAGGCGTCGGGCCGGCCGATGGTGCTGGCGATGTGCGAATGGGGCAACAACCGCCCGTGGGAATGGGGTGCGAAGATCGGCAACCTGTGGCGCACCACCGCCGACATCCGCGACGCATGGGCGGGACGCGAGAAATGGTCGATCGGCATGACCGACATCGTCGACCTCAACGAACGGCTGTATCCCTATGCCGGGCCCGGCCGCTGGAACGACCCCGACATGCTGGAGGTCGGTAACGGCGGAATGACGCCGACCGAATATCGCAGCCATTTCAGCCTGTGGGCGATGATGGCCGCGCCGCTGATCGCCGGCAACGACATCGCACACATGGATGCCGACACCCGCGCGATCCTGCTCAACCAAGAGGTGATCGCGGTCGATCAGGACCCGCTGGGCCAGCAGGGCCGCCGCATCCGCGATGACGGCGACCTGGAAGTCTGGGCGCGACCGCTGGCGGACGGCAGCCGTGCGGTGATCCTGTTCAACCGCTCCGCCGCGCCGGCGTCGATCAGTGTTGCGTGGCCGGAACTGGGGCTGACCACGCGGGTGAAGGCGGAGGTTCGCGACCTGTGGGCACACAAGAGCCTGGGACGGAAGACCGGGAGCTTTGCGGCGACGGTCGCGCCGCATGGCGTGGTGATGGTGAAGGTGACGCCGTAACTCTCGTTGCATCGCCCCTCACCCTTCCGCCGCGAGGGGGATAGACGTCGAAGGCGGCGCAGTGCGAGGAGGGCGGGGATCAGCGCAGCGCCCGCCCCGCCACCGCATCCAGCTTCGCCACCAGCGCAGGGTCGCGCGCGCTTTTGGCGGTGATGATCGCGGTGTCGAGGCAGGTGTCGATCGGCGACGGTATCCGTTCTGCCGGCAGGGAACGCAACAGCCGCACGACCATCGCGCGCGCTTTCGCTGCATTGGCGGACAGTTGCGCGATCACCTGCGCCACGTCCACCGCCGCTTCGCCCTCGCGCCAGCAATCGTAGTCGGTGACCATGCCGACAAGCGCGTAGGGCAGCTCCGCCTCTCGGGCCAGCTTCGCCTCCGGCATCGCTGTCATGCCGATGACGTGGCAGCCCCACTGCCGGTACAACAGGCTTTCCGCCCGCGTCGAGAATTGCGGTCCTTCCATCGCCAGATAGGTGCCGCCCCGGTCTACTTCGCCTGCCGCATCGCCGACGAGCGCGCTCAACCGCGGACAGACCGGGTCGGCCATCGAGACGTGCGCGACCAGCCCGGTGCCGAAGAAACTCGACGGCCGCCCCTTGGTACGGTCGATGAACTGGTCGACGATCGTGAAGCTGCCCGGCGACCGCTCCTCGACCAGCGATCCGACCGACGACACCGCCAGCACATCGGTGACGCCCAGCCGTTTGAGGCAGTCGATATTGGCGCGCGCATTCAGCTGGTCCGGGCCGATCCGGTGCCCCCGCCCGTGCCGCGGCAGGAACGACACCGTGACGGGACCGATCCGGCCGTGGAAGATCGCATCCGACGGTGCCCCCCAAGGACTCGGGACATCGACCCAGCGCCCATCCTCGATCCCTTCGACATCGTAGAGGCCCGATCCGCCGATGATGCCGATATGCCAGCCCGGCATCAGCGCGCGACCTCCGCCCGGCTCCGCGCGTAGAGGAAATAGACCAGCAAACCGAACGCGTTCCACCCGACGAAGGCGACCTGCGTCACCACCTGCAGGCTGGTGAACAGATAGAGGCAGCCGGCGATCGCGAGCGGCGCCACCACCCAGGCCAGCGGCGTGCGGAACGGCCGCCGCGCCGCCGGGTCGCGCCGACGCAGCACCAGCACGCATGCCGCTACCGCGACGAAGGCGCACAAGGTTCCCGCATTGGCGAGGCTGGCGATCACGTCGAGCGGGGCCAGCCCGGCGATGATCGCGACGAACACCGCGGTCATCAGCGTGATGCGGACCGGCGTTCCCCGCTTGCTCACCTTGGCGAGGCTCGCCGGCAGGAATCCGTCACGCGCCATGACGAGGAAGATGCGGCTCTGGCCATACAGGAACGCCAGTAGCACCGTCGGCAGCGCGATCGCGGCGGCGGCCGCGACGATCGTCGCCACCCCATCGCGGTTCAGTTCGCGCAGGATCAGCGCCAGCGGCTCCGGGCTATCGCCGAACCGGGTATAGCTCACCGCGCCCACGGCGGTCGCCGCGACGATCATGTAGATCGCCGTGCACGCAAGCATGGATCCGACGATGCCGATGGCGAGGTCGCGCTCCGGGTTCTTCGCCTCCTCCGCCGCAGTGGAGATGGCGTCGAAACCATAGAAGGCGAAGAAGATGATCGCCGCCGCGCCCATCACGCCGTATTTTACGCCGCCCTCGCCGGTCGGGCTGCCATAGCCGTAAGGCGTGAACGGATGGAGGTTCGCCACGTCGAAATGCGGCAGCGCGACGCCGACGAACAGCGCCAGCGTGACGATCTTCAGCACCACCAGCGCGGTACCGATCCGCGCGCTTTCCCGTGTGCCGAGCATCAGCAAACCGGCGACGACGGCGATGATCGCGACCGCGGGCAGATTGATCGCCCCGCCCAGCCCCGGCCCGTTCGCCAGCGCCGCGGGCACCACGATCCCGAGTCCTTTCAGGAATCCGACTGCATAGCCAGACCAGCCGACCGCGACCGTCGACACCACCAGCGAATATTCGAGGATCAGGCTCCACCCGACCACCCAGGCGATCACTTCGCCCAATACTGCATAGCTGTAGGTGTAGGCCGATCCGGAGGCCGGGATCATCGTCGCCATTTCGGCATAGCAGAGCGCGGCGCAGGCGCAGATCGCGCCCGCGACGACGAACGAGACGATCACCGCCGGCCCGGCCCGGTCCGCGCCGACGCCGATGAGTGTCAGGATGCCGGTGCCGACGATCGCCCCGACACCCAATGCCACCAGATGCGGCCACCCCAGCGTTCGGGCCAGTTGCTGCCCCGGCGGCTGCGCCACGATCGTCTTGCGGCGAAACAGACTCATCCCAATCCCCTCTTGTCTTCCAGGAGGTATAGGGCGTCCTGCCGGGAGTGGGTAGCGGCTCGCTCGGGCCGGGTCGCTGAAGCGTCAGAACCGGCGGGAGATACCTGCGGAGAGTTCGAGATCCGGCGCGTCGTGATTGAGGCCCGCGATCCCGAATACGTCGAACTGCCAATCGTCACGCGGTTGCCAGCCGATCGAAAGCGCCGCCAGCGCCTGCGTCGTGCGACCGTCGGGATCGTCGTCGCGGATCACCTGCCCCTCGGCGGCGAGCGATACGGTCTGGCCAAGCTTGAAGGTCGCACCACCGGCGGTGCTGTAGCGCAGATGCCGGCCCGACCTCCCTTCGTCAGGCTGCGCGTCGATCTCCGGCGTCGCATCCAGCTGTATCGTATCGGACAATTCGTACGTAACCGGCAGCAGGAATCCCGCCCCGACGACACCTTCGCCGATGCGGCTGCCACCCGTCGGGACCGTCACGAAGGGCAGCGCCGCAACCGCGAAACCGCTACCGTCAGGGTGCAGCAACGATGCCTTTACTCCCAGCGACACGTCCCCGGTCTGGCCGGCACGATCGATCGCACCGGTCTGGCGATCGCGGATGCGTTCATGACCATACGGGGTCCAGCCGATCCGTGCCTCCAGGACATCGGTAACGCCGACGCGGACCAGCGTATCGCCGAGCAGGATCGTATCGGTGCGGTTGTCGGGCTGGCGATCGAGCGTCCAGTCGACCACCCCGGTTTCCACCATGACGCGCCCCCGGTCGACGATACACGCCGGCGTATCGAGGCCGGGGCGCTCCGGACACAGGTCGCGCTGCTGCGCCAGCGCCGGGGAGGCCATCAGCGCCAGCAGTACCGCCGCCTGTCGCTTCACGTCAGCCGGACCCACGTCGGTGCGTGGTCGCTCGCCTTTTCACGCCCGCGATATGCCTTGTCGACGCCGGCATCTGCCAGCCGGTCGGCCGCCTGCGGGCTGAGCAGCAGATGATCGATGCGAAAGCCCGCGTCGCGCTGCCACGCACCCGCCTGATAGTCCCAGAAGGTCCACACGCCGCCCTTCGGCTTGCGGGTGCGTAGCGCGTCGGTCCAACCCTGCGCCAGCAGGCGGCGATAGGCGGCCCGGCTTTCCGGCTGCATCAGCGCATCGTCCGCCATCGCCCGGACGGAGAAGGTGTCGTCGTCATTGGGAATCACGTTGTAATCGCCCATCAGGACCACCGGCTGCTCCGCGTCGAGCAAAACCCGGGCGCGGGCGGCAAGCCGCTCCATCCAGCGCAGCTTATAGTCGAATTTCGGCCCCGGCTGCGGATTGCCGTTGGGGAGGTAGATCGATGCTACGACCAGCCCGTCGACCTCGCACTCCAGATAACGACTGTGTTCGTCCTCCGGCTCACCCTCCAGCCCGCGCTGACGCTCGACCGGGGTCATTCCCTTCGCGAGCACCGCGACGCCGTTGAAACCCTTTTGCCCGTGCCAGATCGCGCCATAGCCCGCCCCCTCGATATCGGCGATCGGGAAGGTATCGTCGCTGCACTTGATCTCTTGCAGGCACACCACGTCGGGCTGCTCCTCGGCAAGATACTCGATCAGCCGCGGCAGGCGGGCCTTGATCCCGTTGACGTTGTAGGTGACGAGCTTCAAGCGTCAGATCGCGAAGCTGGAACCGCAACCGCAACCTGACGCCGCGTTGGGATTTTCGACCCGAAACGCCGCTCCGCCCAGCGATTCGACGTAATCCACCTGACAGCCGCGCACGAGATCGAGGCTGACGCTGTCGACGACCAGACGCACGCCGTCCGTCTCCGCGATGGTATCGTCTTCGTCGGCTGCGTCGGCGAAGCCGAACTTGTACTGGAAGCCCGAACAGCCTCCGCCGTCAACCGAGAGCCGGAGGATCGCAGGCTTGTTCTGCTTGCCCGCGATCGCCGCGACGCGCGCGGCGGCGGCAGGCGTGAGCATGATGTCGGGGGCGAGTGTGGCCATATCGCGGAGATAGGCGCGACAGGGGAGCGGGGCAACCGGTTGGTTGGGACGTGTGCGGTCATGATCGGGTCCGGCATCCATGCTCACGCCCCCGTTCCCGCCATATTCCGTCATCCCGACGGACCCCGGGCCCCATGGACGCGCTGAACCATCAATGACGCGCCGGCAGCGGCCCGGCTCCATGGACCTTCGACGTTCGCCGGGACAACGGGTGCGCGCAACGCAAACGGGCGGAGGTTACCCCCCGCCCGCTTCACGATCGAGCAGGAGCAATCAATCCTGCGCGGCGGGTCCGTCCGTCGACACCGGGATGGCATGGACCGCGCGGTCCTGCGACGCGAGCAGATAATCGGCGGTGGTCAGGAACGGGATCGGGTTCACGGCGTGACCGTCGATGCGAACCTCGTAATGCAGGTGGGGTCCGGTCGAGCGGCCGGTCGAGCCCATCAGCGCGATCAACTGGCCGCGGGTAACGCGGGCGCCATCGGCGACGAGGATCTTCGAAAGGTGGCCATAGCGGGTGGCGATACCCTTGCCGTGATTGATCTCGACCATGTTGCCATAGCCGCCCTGGCGCGCTGCGTGATCGACGATACCGTCGGCCGTGGCGTAGATCGGCGTGCCCACCGGACCGGGAATGTCGACGCCGGCATGCATCGCGGCGGTGCCGCGGAACGGATCGGAACGGATGCCGAAGTTGCTGGTGAAGTTCAGCTTTTGCACCGGCTGCACGGAGGGGATGGCGATCGCGCCCTGCTGCAGCGTATCGAGCTTCTTCCAGCTCTGGAACAACGTGCGGAACTGCGCATCCGCTTTCAGATCGGCCTGTGCCTCGGCGCTGTTGGCATCCAGCATGGGGCCACCCATGCCGCCCCTGGCGATGCGGCCGGCGACGCCCAGCTTCTTCAGCGTCGCATTCGTCTGCGCCAGACGGCGGTCGAGCACGTCCTGCGCGGCATCGGCGAGTTCCGCCTGACGGCCCTCCACCTTCACCAGCGGCTTGACGACATCGGCGGCGAGGCGATCGGCGGTGGGATCGATCGCGAGCGTCGCCATAGCCAGCTCGGCCTCATCGCCCTTGCCGGTCAGCGCGGCGGTGATGAGCGCCTGACGCTGCTCGACGCGCTCGGCATGCACTTTCGCGACGTGGCGGATGTCGGACACCCGCGCCTGCATCGCGTCGATCTGGCGTTCCATATGGACGATACGGGTGTCGACCGGGCTGGTGACGACCTGAGCCGCCTGCGCGGCGCCGTATCCCGAGAAACCGATGGTAAGCGCGCCGATCGTGGCGGCAGCGGCCTGACGGCGGCCGGTGATGCTGACCCGGCGCAGCGACTTACCGTCGTGGAACAGAATATCACGGGTGGTGAACAAGGCGCGGACGCGCGAACCGAAGGCGACAGCAGTACGGGCGAAAGTGATCATCGGACCCCAACATAATGCGCCGTACCCGCCCTGGCCGGGTCCGGACTATTCAGATCGTCCTGACTCGCAGCCCCACCGCGCCCCAGACGACCGAGTGTGTGCCTGCAATTCGCCGTCCACCACAAGTGCATGGTTACCACTACCGCGATCAAGCGGGACCGGACTGCGCCGAGTCGATGAAACACTGTCCCATCACGCTGGATAAACGCACGTAATACTGCCGTTTCTCCGGCATTCACGACGTTCGACCGGCATCGAATCACCGGTGCGACGTGGGACATGACGGCGTGCTCCGGGCGAGGTATAACCGTCGCTTCATCAGACGGATGGCCTTTATGCTTGATACTCCCTCGACTGCCGAGGTGCCGACACTCAGCCTCGCCGATCAGGATCGCGACCCCGACGGCTTTGCCGCCGCGTTCGGCGAATCGTTCGAACGGTTCGGCTTCGCGATCATCGCCGATCATGGCGTGCCACAGGACCTGATCGACCGTGCGTGGCGTGAAACGGCGGAATTGTTCGCGCGCCCGGAAGCGGAGAAGCGCGGCTATTTCGTCGAGGGCGGCGGCGGCGCACGCGGCTATACCCCGTTCAAGACCGAGATCGCCAAGGACGCCAAACACGTCGACCTCAAGGAATTCTGGCATATCGGTCGCGAACTGCCGGAGGGTCATCGGTTCGCCGACAGCATGTCGCCGAACATCTGGCCGACACAGCCTGCCGGATTCAGGGACACGTTCCTCGAACTGTTCACCGCGTTCGACCGCGCCGGCGACCGGCTGCTGTCGGCGATCGCGCGGCACCTGAAGCTCGATCCGCACTGGTTCGATCCGGCGGTGAAGGACGGCAATTCGGTCCTTCGCCTGCTGCATTATCCGCCGATCCCGGCGGATGCGGAGGGCGTACGGGCGGGCGCGCACGAGGATATCAACCTCATCACGCTTCTGCTCGGGGCAGAGGAAGCCGGCCTAGAACTACTAGACCGCGCCAACAACCGCTGGCTCGCGATCAAGCCGCCGGAGGGCGCGATGGTCGTCAACGTCGGCGACATGCTGCAGCGGCTGACCAACCACGTGCTGCCATCGACCACGCACCGCGTCGTCAACCCGCCGCCCGAACGCCGCGGCCATTCGCGCTATTCGATGCCGTTCTTCCTGCACCCCGCACCCGATTTCTTGATCGAGACACTGCCGCAGACGATCAGCGCCGAGCATCCGAACCGTTACCCCGAGCCGATCACGGCGCACGACTATCTGCACCAGCGACTGGTCGAGATCGGGCTGATCAAGGCCTGATCGCAGGAGGCGCGGCCGATGGTCGAAATTCTGGCGTTCGTCGTCGCGGTTGCGGTCGCGCTGATCGTCTTGCAGGGCGGCGCGCCCTGGTATGTCGCGCTCGGGATCGGGGTCGGGTTGTGGTGGGTGATCGGTGCGTTCGTTTGGCGGGTACGGCGGCGTCGGGCACAGCCTGCGCTGGAGGCGAGCGCGGCCCATGTCCGCCGCTCGCTGCACACCGATGTCGCGATCGCCGACCCCGCTCTCAACGTCTTCGTGGCCGTCGACAACGCACGGACACGGCTGATCGCAGGATCGCTGGACGGCGCGCCGCCGGCGACGTGGCATATCGCGGATCTGACCACGGCGCGGGTGGAGATCGATACCGGCTGGGGGCTGGTCCTCGATCGCGAACGCACGCCCGCAGGGCGGTTGCTCACCACGCTGTACTATCCGTTCCAGCCGATCGCGTTCGTTTTCGCGCTGCTGTCGATCTTCGATGCGCCGGGCGGCGATCTGGACGTGTTCGTCCGGAGCAAGCGCGTTCGGGCGATCCGCATCGTCGCGGATACGCGAGGGGCGCCGTTCGACGTGACAATCTATGACGAGCGGCGATCCGCCACGTATCCGGGATCGGCCAAACCGCGCGAAGCCGCCGCGCGCGAGGTGGCGGCGGCGGTCCGTCGCGGCATCGCCCGGGCCAGCGGCGGTACGATCGCCTGATCCGGTATGTCAGTCGAAGCCGCGCTCCAGATACCGGGTCGCGACCGCACAGTGGATCGCCACGCCCTTCGCCATCACCGATTCATCGATCGTCATCCGCGTGTTGTGCAGCGGTGGATTGGTGGCGGGATCGCTGCCCGCAGGCGCGACGCCGAGGAAGGCGAAGGCACCGGGATAGCGGCGCAGCACGTAGGAGAAATCCTCGGCGCCCATCATCGGCTGTGGCATCGTCGCGAAACCCGCGTCGAGTTCGCCCGCGACCGTTTCGATCAGCGCCGCGCCGCGCGGATCGTTGACCGTCACCGGATAGCCGGTGTCGATCCATGCTTCGGCTGTCGCGCCATGTGCCGCGGCGATGTTCTCCACGATCCGCTTGAATGCGGCATGCATCGTGGCGCGCGTCGCCTCCGACAATGTCCGCAGCGTGCCGAGCAGCGTGACGTCGCCAGGGATGATATTGTGCGCCGACCCTGCCTCGATCCTGGTGATCGACAGCACCGCAGGGTCCGTGACCGCGATCCGGCGCGCGACGAAGGTCTGGAGCGCCGTCACGATCTCGCACGCGACCGGCACCGGATCGATGCAATCGTGCGGCATCGCGGCGTGGCCGCCGGCCCCGCGGATCACCGCATGCACGGTGTCCGCCGACGCCATGATCGGCCCGCTCCGGGTGATCACCAGCCCGGCCGACGCATTCGGCGTGATGTGGAGCGCGAACGCAGCGTCGGGCGTGGCGATATCGAGCAGACCGTCGTCGATCATGAAGCGGGCGCCGTGATGCCCCTCCTCGCCCGGCTGGAACATGAAGATGATCGTGCCGGGCAACCGGTCCCGCCGCGCGGAGAGCGCCCGTGCGGCGCCGACGAGCATCGCGGTATGCGAATCATGGCCGCAGGCGTGCATCCGGCCGGGAATCGTACTGGCGAACGGCAGCCCCGTTTCCTCCTGCATCGTCAGCGCATCCATGTCGCCGCGCAGCAGCACGGTGCGCCCGTTGTCGCCCGCCTGCCCGCGCAGGATCGCGATCAGCCCGGTGGTGGATGTGCCCTCGTGAAATTCCAGCGGCAGGCCGGCCAGCGCCGCCTTGATCTTACCCGTCGTGCGCGGGCAGTGCAGCCCCACCTCGGGTTCGGCATGGATCGCGCGGCGCAGGGTGACGATATCGTCGAGTTCCGCGTCGCCGGCGGCGCTCCACTCGCTGATGCTATGGTCGTCGAGGGACATGGTCTTGCTCCGTTTGCCGGGGAGCGTTGTGAGCCGGCGCGAGCGGGTTGTCGAGGCTGGGCACTCCGCAACCCATGACACTGTCCGGGCGCCCCCATCTCCGCTGCCCAGCGCAGGCCGGGGCAGCGATCGGCTGGATTACGCCTGCGGAATAAGATCCGGGCCCGCGCCGCGATGCGCGTGGCTCAGCGCCCGCGCATCAAATTGCCCAACACGCTGCGCAATACCGTGCCGACCAGACCGCCCCCCGACGACTTGCGCGACGTGCCAAACACCTGCTTGCCGATCTCGTTGGCGACCTGACGCCCGATCGAGGAACTGGCGGCACGGGTGGCGGAACCGACCGCCTTCGACCAGGGCGAGTTCGCCGCTTCGCGCTCGGCGGCGCGTTGCGCCTGCGCATCGGCCTTCGCCTGCGCGGCAGCTATGCGGGCGGTGTCCTTCGCGGCCCTGGCTTCATCCTTCGCCTGCACGGCCGCCGCCTTTTCGGCATCGCTCGAGGTGCGGGCAGCGGCGGTCGCCGCAGCGGCCTCCTGCGTCTTGACGGCGAGGATTTCCTCGGCCGATTCGCGGTCGATCGCCGTGTCGTATTTGTCGCCGATCGCATCGGTCTGGATCATGACGCCACGTTCCTGCGGCGTCACCGGCCCGACGCGGCTGGCGGGTGGCTTGATGAGCGTGCGCTCGACCGGTGAGGGCGAACCGTCCGGCTGCAGCAGCGAGACGAGCGCCTCGCCGACCTTCAGCTCGGTGATCGCGGTGGCGACGTCGACACCGGGGTTGGCACGGAACGTCTCTGCCGCCGATCGCACCGCCGCCTGATCGCGCGGAGTGAAGGCACGCAACGCGTGCTGCACCCGGTTGCCGAGCTGCCCCGCCACGGTGTCGGGAATATCGATCGGGTTCTGGGTGATGAAATAGACGCCGACGCCTTTCGATCGGATCAGGCGAACGACCTGTTCGATCTTGTCGAGCAGCGCCTTCGGTGCCTCATCGAACAGCAGATGCGCCTCGTCGAAGAAGAAGACGAGCCTGGGTTTGTCGGGGTCGCCGACTTCCGGCAGATGTTCGAACAATTCGCTCATCAGCCAGAGCAGGAACGTGCTGTAGAGTTTGGGCGCCGCCATCAACTTGTCGGCGGCAAGGACGTTGACCACGCCCCTGCCCCTGTCGTCGGTGCGGATGAAATCGTCCATCTCCAGCGCCGGCTCACCAAAGAAATGCTCGCCCCCCTGCGTGCGCAGCTGAAGCAGCGAACGCTGGATCGCACCGATCGACTGCTTTGAGACGTTGCCGTAGGTGGTGGTCAGTTCGTCAGCGCGGGTGGCACAATGCGCGAGCATCGACTGGAGATCGTCAAGGTCGAGCAGCAGCAGCCCTTCCTTGTCGGCGACGTGAAAGGCTATCGTCATCACGCCCTCCTGCACCGTGTTGAGGTCCATCAGTCGGCTGAGCAGCAGTGGCCCCATTTCGCTGACGGTGGTGCGGATCGGATGGCCCTGTTCACCGTACAAGTCCCAGAAGTGCACGGGATTGTCGGCATAGACCCAGTCGGCATCGCCGATCTCGGCAGCGCGGGCGGCAAAGGCGGCGTGGGTCTTCGACATGGGCGATCCGGCCATGGCGAGGCCGGACAGGTCGCCCTTCACATCTGCAACGAAGCTCGGCACGCCGGCGCGGGAAAAGCCTTCGATGATGCCCTGCAACGTCACGGTCTTGCCGGTGCCGGTCGCGCCGGCGATCAGGCCGTGGCGGTTGGCGCGCTTGAGCTCGAGCACCTGCGGCTTGCCGCCGCCACCACCCACACTCGCTCCAATGAAGATGCCGTCGCTCATGTTCGCTCCTACGCTACGCGAGCAGAAGCGTAGCGCGCGAGGCCCGGAAAAGGAAAGGCCGCCGCTCCACAGGAGCGACGGCCCTCGCCAGTCACGGTCCGTAGGGACGCGTGGCTTACTTGATCTTGACCGGCAGGAACGCGGGGTTGCCGCGGCCACGCTGGATCAGCAGCAGCACCTGCGGGCGACCCGCCGCCTTCGCCTGCGCAACAAGGCGCGCATAGTCCGCGGCGGTGCGAACGGGTGTGCCGTTGACGGCCGTGATCACGTCGGCACGCTTCAGCTTGCCCGCCGCGTCGCTCGACGGATCGACCGTCGCGATCACGACGCCCTGAACCGCGCTGTCTACCCCGATCGCACGCGCGATGCCCGGCGTCAGCGGCTGGACGGTAAGGCCCAGCGGTGCCGTGCTCGACTGCGGCACCGACTGCGTATCGTCGTCGCCATCGTCGCCACCCGGGCCGGCATTGGGACCGAATCCGCCGCTGTCGTCCTGACCCTGAATCTGCGCCTGCAACTGTTCCGTCGACGGACGTGTGGCCACCGCGATGTTGACGGTTGTTGGCTGGCCACCGCGCAGAACCTCGAACCGCGCGGTCGTGCCCGGCTTGAGGTTGGACACGAGGTAGGTCAGCGACTGGTCCTTGCTGACCTGCTTGCCGTCGATCTTCGTCACGACATCGCCGGGACGCAAACCGGCCCTTGCGGACGGCCCGCCCGGCTCGACGCGTGCGATCAGCTCGCCCGAATTCTTGGGAATGCCGAGCGCCGCCGCCGCATCGTCGTCGACGCCGCCGCCGATCGTCACGCCGATATAGCCGCGGCTGATCTTGCCGCCGGTGCGGAACGTCTCGATGATCGGCTTGGCGACGGCGGCCGGAATGGCGAAGCCGATGCCGATATTGCCGCCCGACTGGCTGAAGATCTGGCTGTTGACGCCGATCACGTTGCCGTTGAGGTCGAACATCGGGCCACCGGAGTTGCCCTGATTGATCGAAGCATCGGTCTGGATAAAGCGGTCGTACGCCCCGCCCTGACCCGTGACGCGATTGATCGCCGAGATGATGCCGGCGGTCACGGTGCCGCCCAGACCGAACGGCTCGCCGATCGCGACCACCCAGTCGCCTACACGCGATTGTGCGGAATCGCCCCACTTCACATAGGGCAGACCGGCTGCGTCGATTTTCAGCAGCGCAAGATCGGAATCGGTGTCCTGCCCGATGACCTTGGCGGTATATTCCTTGTTGTTCGACAGCGTTACCGTGATCGAGTTGACGGTCGCGCCGCGTGCGCCGGGGCTGATGACGTGCGCGTTGGTGACGACATAGCCATCCGGCGAGATCAGGAAGCCCGACCCGAGCGAGGCGCCTTCGCGCTTCACCGGCGCACCGCCCTGCCCGCCGCCCATGCCGCCGAACAATTCGCCGAATGGCGTGCCCGAGAACGGGTTGGCGGGCTGCTGCTGGACAATGGTCTGCTTGGTCGAGATGTTGACCACGGCCGGCTGCAGCTTCTGCACCATGTCGGCGAAGCTCATCGGCGCACCGGCGCGGGGCACGGATGCCTGGATCGCGCCCGGTTCGTTCTGCGCCTGCTGGGCGTTGCTCGGCTGGAGGGCCAGCGTGGCGGTCGCGCCGCCGAGGAGTAGCGCACTGGTGATCGCGTAGGCGTAACGCACTAGGGGAGATTCCTCTCGTTGGGGTCGTTCAGATTTGGTGCCTTATTGGACCGAAACGCCTGAACGCCGCTTGAATGTTCATCACCCGGCAAGTTGGGGTGTCAACCGTTGCCGATCAACGCCCCCGCCCTTCGAACTCGCGCAGGTAACTGTTTCCGGGTGACAATATGATCGACGTCGAGCCGCTAGGTGCCGGCCCGCCGTCCGCACCGAAGGTGTGGCGATAGGACTGCATCGCACGATAGAAGTCGTAGAAGTCGGCATCCTTGGTGAAACTTTGCGCATAGATCTGCGCCGATCGCGCATCGGCTTCGCCGCGGATGATCTGTGCTTCCTTCTGGCCCTCCGCTCGAATTGTCGTCGCCTGCTGCTGCCGCGCGGTCGCCATCCGGGCGAGCGCACGATCAAGCGGGCTGCCGTCCGGCAGGTCGGCATGCTTGATCCGCACGTCGACGATCTGCACGCCATATTGGCTGGCAAGCCGCTGCATGCGGACCTGGATATTATCCATCACCTCGTCCCGCTCGGGGCTGAGCAAGGTCGCGAACGGCTGGTTGCCCAGCTCGTTGCGGATCGAGCTGCCGAGCAGCGGGCGCAGCGCCTCTGTGATCGCGGTCTCCGTCTGCGACGTGCTGCCGGTGGCGTTCACAGCCTTCAACGGATCGATGATGCGGAAGCGCGCATAGGCGTCGACCTCCAACCGCAGCTGGTCGGACGACAGCACCTGCTGGTTGTCGTAATCGACGTCCAGCACGCGCTTGTTGAGCCAGACCAGCCGGTCGATGAACGGAATGCGCAGGATCGGGCCCGCACCGGTGCGACCAAACTGCTCACCCTGCTTCCACGCGTTCACGGTACGCACGGGCTGTTCGAATCGCAGGATTACGGCCTGCTGCGTTTCCGGCACGATGGTTACCGTCGCCGCGAGCAGGATGACGAAGATCAACGCGCCGAGGCCGAGCGCGATCGGGTGGCGCCACAGACCGTTCACTGGCTGCCTCCCGTCGTCGCCACGGGCTGGGCGGGTTGCGCCGGTTCGGCAGGTGCAGCGTCCGGCAGCCGCCGCGCATTCCCCATCGGCAGGTACGGCACGACGCCGCTCGGCTCGACGATCGTCTTGTCGGACTTGGCCAGCACGGCCTCCATGGTCTCGTAATACATGCGGCGGCGGGTCACTTCGGGTGCAAGCCGGTACTGCTCGTACACCTTGTCGAACTGCGACGCCTCGCCTTCGGCGCGGGCGATCACCTGCTTGGCGTAGGATTGCGCCTGATTGCGCGCCCCCTGCGCGTCTTGCTGCGCGGCGGTAACGTCCTTGAAGGCATCGTTGACGCGTGCGGGTGGATCAGCCTGCTTGATGCCGACGCCCACGACGACGATGCCGGACCTGTAATCGTCCAGCACCTTCTGCATCCGCTCCTGCACCTGGTTCTCGATCGTCGCGCGGCCCGGCCCGAGGGCGGAATCGAGGCTGACGTTAGCAACGACCTCGCGCATCACGCTTTCGGCGGTCGCGCGTACGGTATCTCGCGGTTTGTCGATCTGGAACACGTAGTTCTGCGGGCTCGATATCTTCCATCGCACCGCATAGGCGAGGTCGATGATGTTCTGGTCGCTCGTCAACATCAGGTTCTCGGAGCCGCTTTCCGGAAAATTCTCGATGCGGATGTTCTGAACGTCGACCTTGACGACATTGGCGATCGGTGCGGGCATCGTCATCGCGATGCCGGGATCGAGCGTGCCGGAGTAGCGGCCGAGATAGGTCACCACGCCACGCTCCTGCGGGGCGATCGGATGGATCGAGGTGTAGAGCACCCAGACCAGCAGGATGATCCCCGCCCCGATCAACCACAGCGCCCGCGCATTCGGGGCACCGGGCAGGCCGTTGAAGCCACCGCCACCCCCGCCGTTGCCGCCGCCGCGCGCCTTCTTCAGAAAATCGTCGAGCGCGGTCGGCTTCGCGCCCGGCTTGCGGGCACCGGGCGGTAGCGACCACGGGTTGCGCGGACCGCTACCATCGGGATCGTCACCCTGGCCCCAGGGACCCTTCGGCGTTTCGGCGGCGAGAATGGGAGGGCGCCCTTTGCGGCCCGGCAGGATCGTCATGCTACCCTTATAAGAAGGCGTTCGCGGAAAAACAGTGGCAAGCCGCCGACCCACGCCTATCTGACCCCGCATGACACAAGACGTAACGATCGCGGCCGTCCGCGCCGCCGCCGGGGCCCGCGCCACCTTGCGGTTCGAGGGGGCGCGCGCCGGCATCGTGCTGGACGCAACCGGCCTGTCGGGGCGCGAGCGCGATGCGCTGGAAGCGGCGGTGCGCGCCGCCGCGGCGCAGGGCTGGTCCGGCGAGGTCCGGGTCGTGGTCACCGCCGAACGCGTCGCCCGTCGGCTGATCGCGGTCGCCAGCGGCAAGGGCGGCGTCGGCAAGTCGACCCTCGCTGCCAATCTCGCCATCGCGTTGAAGGCACGCGGGCGACGGGTGGGGCTGGTCGATGCCGACATCTACGGGCCGTCGCAGCCCCGGCTGATGGCGGCGGAGGACCAGCGTCCGACCGCGAAGGACAAGGTGCTCGATCCGGTGCCGACGCCCTATGGTGTGCCGATGCTGTCGATGGGCCAGCTGGTCGAACCCGGCCGGGCACTGGCATGGCGCGGGCCGATGGTGGCGGGGGCGTTGACCCAGCTGGTCGAGGCGGACTGGGGTGCGACCGACACGCTGGTGCTCGACCTGCCGCCCGGCACCGGCGACGTGCAGCTGACGATGATCCAGAAGCACAAGCCGACAGGCGCCGTCATCGTCTCGACGCCACAGGACCTCGCGCTGATCGATGCCACCCGTGCGATCGATCTGTTCGACAAGGCCGGTATTCCGGTGATCGGGCTGGTCGAGAACATGGCCGGCTATGTCTGTCCGCACTGCGGTGAAGTGTCGGACCCGTTCGGCACCGGCGGGGCGGAGGCGACGGCCGCGCGGCTCGGCCTGCCGTTCCTCGGCCGCGTGCCGCTGGCGATCGGCATTCGCACCGCGTCGGATGCCGGTCAGCCGCCGGCGGCGGGGAACGGCGCGGATGGCGCGGCGTTCCATTCCATCGCCGGGCAGGTCGACGACTGGCTGTCCCGGCATTGAGGAGACGGATATGCCGCTGACCGACGATGCCGATATCAAGGCGCTGCTGGAGGGCGCACGCACGATCGCGCTCGTCGGCGCATCCGACCGGCCCGACCGCCCCTCATATGGGGTGATGGCGACGCTCCAGCGGCACGGCTATCGCGTCATCCCGGTCAATCCGCAGATCACCGGCGAACACGTTCATGGCGAATTCGTCTTTCGCGACCTCGACCAGCTCGGCGATGCGATCGACATCGTCGACATCTTCCGCCGCTCGGATGCGGCGGGCGAGGTGGTCGATCAGGCGATCGCGATCGGTGCCAAAGCGGTGTGGATGCAATTGGGCGTGATCGATCAGGCCGCTGCCGCCCGCGCGGAAGCGGCGGGCTTGCAAGTGGTAATGGACCGATGTCCCGCGATCGATATTCCCCGGCTGGGGGTCGCGCCGATCGCTGCTTGATCTTCGCGGTGTTCCGGCAGACACTGACGGCATCGCAGGCCGTTGGAGTCCGGCCCCATGATTGCACTCGCGTTATTGATGATGCTCGCGCCGGAGGACGCCGGGGAGCTGCTCGCTAGATCGCGTGCGGTGATCGGCGGCGAACGGTGTCAGGCCAATCCCGATGCGACCGACATCACCGTTTGCGGCCGACGCCGGGCCGACCGCTTTCGCGTCCCGCTCGTCGTGCATGACCCGGGCGATCCGCGACGCGAACCCGTGCCGGTGGAGCGCGACCGGCTGCTTGCCCGCACCAATCCGGTGAAGGAGCTCAGCCCCTTCCTCGTCCATGGCGGCATGACGGGCGTGACGGTCAGCAGCAGGTCCGGCCTGACCGGCGCGACGGCGCGACCGCTCGCACCATGATCCTGCTCGCCATCGCCCTGCAGGCCGCCGCCGTGCCGCTCCCCCCGGCGCCGGAGCCGGCGCTCCTACCCGTGGAGACCCGCGCCGACGGTAGCCAGCGCTGGTCGATCATGTCGTGCCCCACGCGCCAGAAGGCGGGCGAAATCGTCGTATGCGGGAAGCGGGACCAGAACGATTTCGATGGCCCCGCCGCTGGCCGCGGGGCCAATCGCGACCTGTCGGCAGCCAATGCGCTGGCGTTGCAAGCCACGCCGTGCGCCGCGCGGCAAGGCGGATGTCAGGTGGGCGTCAACATTCTTGGCCCGCCGACGATGCTGGTCCGCGTGATCCAGAAGCTGGCGAACCCGAACAGCGATTGTTGCGAAGGCAGCGATGCGACCAACCCGCTGTCGCTGGTTCGCGACGCGGCGAAAGGCGTGAAGGGCGCGTTCGCGGCCAAGGTGGACAAGTCCAACCGCATACCGATCGTACTGGACGATCCAGCGGCCGCAGTGCCGACGCCGGTTGCCGCCGAAAATGGAGTGGGCGCGGCGAAGCGCTAGCAGAGCAGGATAGGACTCGATCCCTCCGTCACACTCCGTCCGTCATCCCGAAGCTCAAGCTTCTCGCCAGCTGCGATTTAGCCTCGAAGCAACTCCGGCGCTACGGACGATTACCGGCCAGCCCCCCTTACGCCAGAATGTGCATCCATAACGGCTGGCCCGCCAGGCTCTGCGACCCGCGCAGCTTCTCCAGCGCGTGCGCGACCGAGCGTTCCGGCCCTTCGTGCGTCACGATGGCGACGATCACGCTGCCATCGGTGGTCACGCCGCGCTGGATCAGGCTTTCGATCGACACGCCTGCATCGCGCATCGCCGCGGCGATCTCGGCCAGCACGCCGACCTTGTCCTGCACCGTGAAGCGCAGATACGCGCGACCGCGCCGCTCGCCGCTGTCCGCTCTGGGCGCGGCTACCAGCGCCGCTGCCGGCATCGCATAGGGCGGACCATATTCACCGCGAGCAATATCGATCAGATCGGCGACCACTGCGCTGGCGGTCGGTCCTTCACCGGCACCGGCGCCCTGGAAGAACAGCCGGCCGACGAAATTGCCCTCGGCCACTACCGCGTTCAGCGAGCCGGTGACATGCGCCAGCGGATGGTCGATCGGCACCAGATGCGGGTGGACGCGCTGGAACAGCCCGCCTGGCCCCTCTTCCGCGATGCCGACCAGCCGCACCTTGTAGCCCAGCGCCGCCGCCTCGGCGATGTCGGCGGCGATGATATGGCGCACGCCGGTCGCCGAGACATCGCCGAAGGCAGGGCGTGTGCCGAAGGCGATGCTGGCAAGGATCGACAGCTTGTGCGCGGCATCGACGCCGTCGATATCGAAGCTCGGGTCGGATTCGGCATAGCCCAGTGCCTGCGCCTCCGCGAGCACCTCGGCGAAGTCGCGGCCTTCGGCTTCCATCTTCGACAGGATGAAATTGCAGGTGCCGTTGAGGATGCCATAGACCCGGCCGATCGCATTGGCCGCAGCCCCTTCGCGCAGTCCCTTGATGACTGGGATGCCACCGGCGACCGCCGCCTCGAACTTCAGCGGCATGCGCGCGTCTTCCGCCGCCTGCGCCAGCTCCAGCCCGTGGTGCGCCAGCATCGCCTTGTTCGCGGTGACGAAACCCTTGCTCGCCGCCAGCGTCGCCCTCGCCAGCGTTAGCGCCGGGCCATCCGATCCGCCGATCAGTTCGACCACCACGTCCGCACCCTCATACCCGGCAAGCTCGCGCGTATCGTCGACCCAGGCGAAGCGGGTCAGATCGATCCCGCGATCCTTCGACCGGTCGCGGGCGGACACGGCGACGACTTCGATCGGACGACCGGCCCGGCGCGTGATGAGGTCGCGGTTCGCATCGAGCAGGCGGATAACGCCGCCGCCGACGGTGCCGAGCCCCGCCAGCGCGACGCGCAATGGTGTATTGGTATCCATGGCCGGCGCCTAGCGGAAAGCCACGCCGGATGTCGAGCCGGCGCAAGCTTGTTTCGCGTACGGCATCGCCATTGCCCGATCCGTATGCGACGTGCACAACCCCGATATATCTTTCCTCAGCGAGCCTTCCGCACCCATGGCCACCACTCCCGGCGTCGCAACCCGTCCCATCGCTGAACTCACCGTTCGCGGCATCCTGCTGGGCGGGCTTATCACGTTGCTGTTTACCGCGGCGAACGTCTATCTCGGGTTGAAGGTCGGACTGACCTTCGCGACGTCGATCCCGGCGGCCGTGATCTCGATGGCCATCCTGCGCTACTTGCCGGGGGCGACGATCCTCGAAAACAACATCGTCCAGACCGTCGCCTCTGCGGCGGGTACGCTTGCGGCGATCATCTTCGTCCTGCCGGGGCTGGTGATGATCGGCTGGTGGCAGGGATTCCCCTATCTGCTCACCGCCGGGATCACGATGACCGGCGGCATCTTGGGTGTGATGTTCTCCGTACCGCTGCGCCGGGCGCTCGTCGTGGACACCGACCTTCCCTATCCCGAAGGCCGCGCCGCCGCAGAGGTGTTGATGGTCGGCGCAGGCAGCCGCGCGGGCGAGGCGGAAAGTGGCAAGGGCCTGCGGCTGATCGTCGTCAACGCACTGGTATCCGCCGGTTTCGCGGTACTGACGCAGACGAAGCTGGTCGTCGCGGAGGCCGCGCATTTCTTCCGCGTCGGCGCCGGCGCGACTGGTATTTCCGGCGGACTGTCGTTCGCGCTGATCGGCGCAGGGCATCTGGTCGGCCTGTCCGTAGGCCTCGCGATGTTCACCGGCGTCATCATCGGCTGGTGGATCGCGCTGCCGATCCTTACCGGCCTGTCGCCGGGGGCGGCCGGGACGGGCATCGAGGCATGGGCGGGGGGCGTGTTCCGCACTGACGTGCGCTTCCTCGGTGCGGGCGTGATCGGCGTCGCGGCGATCTGGACGCTGCTCAAGATCATCGGGCCGGTGCTCGCGGGTATCAGATCGTCGATCGCCGCAAGCGCCGCCAAGCGTGGCGGTGCGGTGCTGGAACTGGGCGAACGCGACCTGTCGATCGGCGTGGTCGTCAGCATCAGCCTACTGACGCTGATCCCGATCGCCGGTCTGTTGTGGTCGGTGATCGCTGGCGGACCGCTGGAGGGATCGGCGGTCGTCCTGATCCTCGGCGCGCTCGTGTTCGTGCTCGTGCTCGGCCTCGTGATCGCGGCAGTGTGCGGCTATATGGCGGGCCTGATCGGTGCGTCGAACAGCCCGGTGTCCGGGATCGGCATCCTGTCTGTGCTCGCCGCATCGCTGATGCTGGTCGGGCTGTTCGGGCGCGGCGCGGGACCCGATACGACACAGGCCCTCGTCGCCTATGCGCTGATCGTCACCGGCATCGTTTTTGGTGTCGCAACGATCTCGAACGACAACCTGCAGGACCTCAAGACCGGGCAGTTGGTCGGCGCGACGCCGTGGAAGCAGCAGGTCGCGCTGATCTTCGGCGTCATCTTCGGCAGCCTCGTCGTGCCACCGGTGCTCGAACTGCTCGCGACCACGCTGGGGTTCCAGGGTGCGCCCGGCGCCGGCCCGAATGCGCTCGCTGCTCCGCAGGCGGCGCTGATCTCGGCGCTGGCAAAGGGTGTGCTAGGCGGCGACCTCAACTGGGCGATGATAGGCTATGGTGCGTTGATCGGCGCGGTGGTGATCGGGCTGGACGAAACGCTGGGCCGCCTCGGAAAGCTGCGCCTGCCGCCGCTCGGCATCGGCCTTGGTGTCTATCTGCCTATGGCGGTGACGCTGCCGGTGGTCGTCGGCGCAGTCATAGGCGCGCTGTACGACCGCTGGGCGGAGCGCAAGCCGGATGTCGAGTTCGCCAAACGCATGGGCGTGCTAACGGCGACCGGGATGATCGTCGGCGAAAGCCTGTGGGGAGTCGCCTTCGCGATCATCGTCTACGTCACCAATTCCGATGCGCCGCTGGCGATCGCACCAGCGGGATTCGAACCGGTGGCGCTGATCGGCGGGACGATCGCGTTCCTAGCATTGGTCGCGGCGCTGTATCGCTACACACGGCGATCCGTAACGGCCTGAAAACGCGGTGAACCGTTCGTCGCAGCGGGAACGTCGGGCCGTATCGTCGGTTATCCATAACGAACCCGGTGATCGCCCTGCCCCCCCCCGGCCGGCGATCGCCGGGTTTGCCGTATGCGTAACATGGGACCCGTCGTGACATCGTCAGCCGAGCAGCATCGCGAGCGACTGGCGACCGTGAGCCGCACATTGCAGTCCGTGCTCCCCGTCCCGACCGACACCTACATCACTGAAGACATCCCGCTGTTGCTGACCAAGCTGTCGCGCATCCCCTCGCGCCGGAACGTGTCGCACGATCGGTGATGGAGATGGGCGGCGCGAGCCCCTCCTGCTGCGTTCCCGAACCTGTATCGGAGCCAATTGCGGTCACACCATCGCGGCGAGCAATTCCTTGATCTTTACGAATGCAAACCCGACCGAACTGTCTGCGATGCCGTACGGCAGGAACAGCGTGTCGCCATGCTTGATCGCACCGCAGCTGTAGACGACGTTCGGCACATAACCCTCGCGGTCCTGATCCTTGGCCGCCAGAATCGGCTCGCGCGTGCGGCCGAGCACCTTCGACGGATCGTCCTTGTCCAGCAACGCCGCGCCGATCGAGTATTTCCGCATCGCGCCGACGCCGTGGGTCAGCAGCAACCAGCCTTCGTCCAGCTCGATCGGCGGACCGCAATTGCCGATCTGCACCAGCTCCCAGGGATAATGCGGCGCGAGGATCTTCTCGCCCTCGTCCCAATGCTCCAACGTGTCCGACTTCAGCAGGAACAGGTTTTCGCCGTCCTGCCGCCCGATCATCATATATTGGCCGCCGACCTTGCGCGGGAACAGTCCCATGCCCTTGTTGCGCGCGGCCGAGCCCGACATCGGCACCAGATCGAACGCGCGGAAATCGCGGGTGCGCATCAGTTCGGACTGGATCACCGACCCGTTATAGGCGGTGTAGGTGCCGATCCATTCGTAGCTGCCGTCCTCGTGCTGGAAATGCACGATGCGCAGGTCCTCCAGCCCCTTCGATTGCGCCTGCGTGATCGGGAAGATCACCGTCCCCGACAGCGTCGAATCGCGGTGGCGCCAGACCGTGACCGGCCCCACCGGCATCTCCTCGCCCTCGCCGATGACGTCGGTGGCGGTGGCGAACGGCGGTTCGGGTGCCAGCTTCAGTTCGTTGCCCTCGGTGATGATCCCCTCGCGGAAGGCGACGGACGAGATATGTCCCTCGCCCACCGAGCGCAGGCTCATCAGGATGCGCATCGATCCTTCGGGCATGCCGGTCTGGTCGAAATGCGGCACCGCGCTGGGGTTCATCAATGCGGCGGCGGCATAGCTGTATTCGTGACAGAAATACGCGCCGATCAGCTGCCGCTTCTCGTCACCGATATCGCGCCCGTCGAGCCCGAGCAGATCCTCGATCTCGTCGTAGCGGGTCATGAAGACGCGGCGCGTCTGCCAATGGCGCGCCTCGAAATCCTTCAGGACGGTTTCGAGCTGCTCGCGCGCTTCCTCGGCCGACATCTCGAGCACTGCGCCGACGAGGCGCTCGGTACGGTTCGGCGCGCCGCCCTTGCCGCCCCACGCGATGTGGAACGGTCGGACGACCACGCGGGACGGATCGGCATGAAGCCGCAAGCGGTGGGTAAACAGGTCCATCGCGTTTCACAGCCTCGTCGGTCGGTTCTCAGACGACGCCGTTGCTCCGCGGATCAGGCGACGACGCGGGTCGTCCCTGCCACGCCTTGGACCGACTTTGAAAGCCCCTGAATCGCACAACTGGCCAGTTGCAGGGCCAAAATGGACTCGGCGCCCTGATTGCGGTTCAATCCGGTCGGCATCAGGCCATCGAAACAGCCGCCGTCCAACGGGCTGGCAAGCGGCAAATCGAGGTCGTTCTGCCCCAGATACCATGCATAGGCCCGTTCGGCCTCGGCCACCCAACGTTGATCGCCGGTCGCCTGGAACGCGGCAATACACGCATCGACGGTCGCCTGCGCCTCCAGCGGCTGCTGGTCGAACTGCAATGGTTCGGCATAGGGCCGATGAAAGCTTTCGGTGCCGACCGCGCGGAACCGGCCCTCGGGCGAGGTCTGCTTGGCGACGATCCAGTCGAGCGTTTCCAGCCCGCAGTCGACCAGATCCTTGCGGCCCAACGCCTGCCCCGCGACGATCAGTGCCTGTGGCAGGCGGGCGTTATCGTACGCCAGCACGATCTCGAACCACTGCCATTCCGGACGGCGCGCGGTGTCGAGCAACGCAATCTGGTCGTCGGGGAAGCGTTCGAGGATCGATTTTGCCAGCTCATGCCCCGGCGACGCTTCCAGCATCGCCGCAGCGCCCAGCATCGCAAAGGATTGCGCGCGCAGGCTACCGAGGTCGAGCCCCAGGCTGGCCGTCGCGTCGAACATGGCCCGGGCCCAGTCTCGGTGCTTGGAATCCTTCCCATCACGAGCGGTCACGCCCAACGCCCAGATCGCGCGACCGTTCGAATCCTCCGACCCCACGTCCTCGCACCATGTCCGGTCGAAGTTCATGAAGTTGCGAAAACGCCGCTCGTCCGGGTTCCACGCATATTGGACGAACGAGGCATAGATCGTCGTCCACTTGTCGCGCTCGACGGGATCGAGATCGTCCATCGCGCTCATCAACATCAGCGCGCGGGCATTGTCGTCGATGCAGTAACCGTGACGGCGGTCGGGCACCGAATAGATCGAATGCTGCAGCATTCCGGTCGCATCACTCATCCGCTCGACCGCGGCAAAATCGGGCTTAAGCGCCTTCACCGCCGTCGATGCCTGCGCGATCCGCCTGGGGCGGGCGGCGACGGCGACCTCCGTTTCATGCAGCGTCGCCTCGGCAAGGCGGGGCCAGATCATCGTGCGGCCACGATCATAGGCGCGCTGTGCCAGCCGGGTGCGATCCCTCGCGCTCGACAGCAGCCGGTCGATCTCGCGTGCAAAGGCGGCGACATCCTTGAAATCGACCAATACGCCGTGACCGTCAGCAAGGATTTCGGTTGCATGAACATAGGGCGTCGACACCACGGCCTTACCCACACCGACCGCATAGGACAGCGTTCCGGAAGTGATCTGTGCCGGATTCAGGTAGGGAGTCGCATAGATATCGGCGGCCTGCAGATAATCGATCAGCTCATCGTGCTCGATGAAGCCATCGATGAATGCCACGTTCCCGCCGACGCCCAGTTCGGTCGCCAGCGCCTTCAACCGATCGCGATACGCCTCCCCTTCATGCGCGACGAGGTTCGGATGCGTCGCGCCGAGCACCACATACAGCAGGTTCGGGTGCCGCTCGGCGATCGCCGGCAGCGCCTCGATCATCGTCTCGATCCCCTTGTTAGGGGCAAGCAGTCCAAAGGTGAGGACGACGTCGCGCCCCTGCCAGCCGAATTGCGGCTTCAGCGTCTCGGGATCTACGAACGCCCGATCGGGTACGCCATGCGGGATCATCGCGATCTGGCGGGGATTGGCGCCATAGACGCGGCGCAGGATATCGCGGCCACGCTCCGCCATCACCACGACCTTGGCGGCGCGGCGCAACAATCCTTCGAGGACGCGTCGCTCGTCGGCGTTGGGCTTCTCGAGTACGGTGTGGAGCGTGACGATCACCGGCAGTGTGGTGCGATCCAGCAGCGCCAGCAGATGTTCGCCCGCCGGACCGCCATAGATGCCGTATTCGTGCTGCACCCAGATCGCCTGCGCCCCGCTCGCCTCGATCGTACGTGCCGTCGTCAGATAACCGGACAGTTCATGCTGGGGGATCGCGCCGACGACGGCAGCGGGATAATCGTAGCGCCCCGGATGGTCGTCCATGGCGTAGACGTCGACGCGCAGATCGGGAAACCGGTCGCGCATCGCCTGATAGACATCGGTCGTGAACGTGGCGAGTCCACATTGCCGCGGCAGGAAGTTCCCGATCATCGCCAGATGCTTGATCGCGTCGCCGCTTGCCGCAGTCGTTACCATGCCCGTTCCTCTACTGACGCAACACCTGTGGCGAAGCCACAACCTTGCGTTCAGATGAACACTCGCATGGCCAAAAGGTTGCAGGAATGTTGCAGGAATGTTGCACCGCAACCTTCGCATCGTCTTGATTTGCCTCAACCTCTACCGCGATACGGTGCAACGCCCTGATCCGGCAGCCAAAGGTCAGCGGGCGGCGCGGACGACTGCCAGAACACGTCGATCGGGATGCCGCCGCGCGGATACCAATAGCCGCCGATCCGCAGCCAAACGGGGCGCATCTCGTCGAACAGGCGTTGGCCGATGCCGACGGTGCAATCTTCGTGGAATCCGGCATGGTTGCGGAATGCGCCGAGGAACAGCTTGAGCGATTTGGATTCGACGATGGTGTCGCCGGGGACATAGTCGATTACCAGATGCGCGAAATCCGGCTGACCGGTGACGGGACACAGCGACGTGAATTCCGGCACCGCGAACCGCACCAGATAGGTGCTGCCGACGCGCGGGTTGGGAACATAATCGAGCACCGCCTCTTCCGGAGACGCGGGCAATTGGCTGGACTGGCCGAGGTGCATTGGGGTCATGCGGCCCATGTAGGAGACGCAAGGCCGGATGAAAACGCTCGTTCCCATTCTGGGCGACCAGCTCAGCATGACGCTGTCGTCGCTGCGCGATGCCGATCCCGCTCAGACCGTGCTGCTGATGATGGAGGTGGCGGAGGAGACGACCTACGTCCGCCATCACAAGCAGAAGATCGCCTATATCTTTTCGGCGATGCGGCATCATGCGCAGGCGCTGACCGAGGCGGGGTGGCAGGTAGATTACGTCCGCCTCGACGATCCCGACAATGCCGGCAGCTTCACCGGCGAGATCGCCCGCGCGGTCGACCGTCACGCGCCCGACCGGATCGTCGTCACCGAAGCCGGCGAATGGCGCGTCGCCGCGATGCTCGACAGCTGGGAAACCCTATTCGGCATTCCCGTCGACATCCGCGCCGACGATCGCTTCCTCGCCACCCATGCGGAGTTCGACGCCTGGGCGACCGACCGCAAGCAGCTGGTGATGGAGTTCTTCTATCGCGAGATGCGGCGTAAGACCGGGCTGCTGATGGACGGCAGGAAACCGGTCGGCGACCGCTGGAACTTCGACAAGGAGAACCGCAAGCCGGCCAAGAACGACCTGTTCATGCCGCGCCCGCACGCCTTCGTACCCGATGCGGTGACGCAGGAGGTGCTGGCACTGGTGGCGGCGCGATTCGCCGATCATCCCGGCACGCTGGAAGGGTTCGATTATGCCGTCACCGCGGCGGATGCGGAGAAGCAGGCCGATTATTTCATGGCCAAGGCACTGCCACAGTTCGGCGATTACGAGGATGCGATGCTCACCGGCGAGCGGCACCTGTGGCATTCGATCCTGTCGCCGTACATCAATTCGGGGCTGCTCGATCCGATCGACCTGTGCCGCCGGGCGGAAGCGGAACATCGCGCCGGCCGCGCACCGCTCAATTCGGTCGAGGGCTATATCCGCCAGATCATCGGCTGGCGCGAATATATGCGCGGCATCTACTGGCGCGAGGGGCCGGGTTATGTCGACCGCAACTTCCTCGATCACCATCGCAAGCTGCCCGGCTGGTATTGGACCGGCGACACCGACATGCACTGCCTGAAGGAATCGATCGGCCAGACGCTCGCCACCGCGCACGCGCACCATATCCAGCGGCTGATGGTCACCGGCAATTTCGCGCTGCTGATCGGGGCGAACCCGGCGGAGGTCCACCGCTGGTATCTGGAAGTCTATATCGACGCCTATGAATGGGTCGAATTGCCCAATACGCTCGGGATGAGCCAGTTCGGTGACGGCGGATTACTGGGATCGAAGCCGTACATCTCGTCCGGCGCATACATCGACCGGATGAGCGATTATTGCGGGCATTGCCGGTATGACGTGAAGCAGCGGGTTGGCGAGAATGCCTGTCCGTTCAACGCGCTCTATTGGAATTTTCTGGCGCGGCACGAGGACAAGCTCGGCACCAACCAGCGCCTGCGCATGCCATATAGTACGTGGGGCAAGCAGTCCGCGCAATCTCACAACGAAACGCGTGCTCAAGCTGAAACTTTCTTACAGGCCCTCGACAGCGGCGGCGATGCCGGTTATTGAGGCGTTCCGGGCACTCCTCCCCAGTCGTTCGCCCGACTAACCCGTGTCGCAATATGGCACGCGTAAACATGGAGAGTGCGATGGACGCGTTGGTGACGACCGAATGGCTGGCCGGTGAACTCGGGACAAGCGATCTCAGGATCGTCGATGCCACCTATTTCGCCAACTTCCCTGGCGAGGCACCGCGCGATGCCGCCGCCGAATATGAGGCGGCGCACATCCCCAGCGCTGTGTTCATGAACCTCGGCGAATTACGCGACACCGATAGCGACCTGCCGATGATGCTGCCGACTGCGGAGAAATTCGCCAGCCGCATGCAGAGCCTCGGCCTTGGCGATGGCAGCCGCATCGTGCTTTACGACAACTCGCCGCATCGTACCGCGGCACGGGCGTGGTGGATGCTGCGCACCTTCGGCGCGCATGACGTCGCGATCCTCGACGGTGGCCTGGCCAAGTGGCAGGCCGAGGGGCGCGAGACGGCGAGCGGCAAGGAAACACTGCGCCACCGCCACTTCACGGTCTGGGCGGACAGCAAGACCGTGCGGACGCTCGATCAGATGAAGGCGAACGTCGACAGCGGCGCCGAACAGGTGGTCGATGCACGCTCGCCGGCCCGTTTTACGGGTGAAGAGCCGGATCCCCGCCCTGCGACGCATGCTGGTCACATTCCAGGGTCGAAGAATCTGCGTTATGATGCGTTGCTCAACGCCGACGGCACGTGGAAGCGTGGCGACGATCTGAGGGCGGCGTTCGAAAGTGCGGGCATCGAACTCGACCGGCCAATCGTCACCACCTGCGGTTCGGGGATCACGGCATCGGTGCTGGCGTTCGGTCTGCACTTGCTGGGCAAGGACTCCGCGCTCTACGACGGCAGCTGGTCGGAATGGGGAGCGGACCGCTCGACGCCCAAGGCCATGGGAGCGCGCGAAACCGTTGACGGATAATAACGACAGCGACCGCAAGCTGGGCGACGCCACCCGCGTCGTCCAGGCCGGTCGACGCAAGGAATGGACCGGCGGGATCGTCAACCCGCCGGTCTGGCGCGCCTCGACGATCCTGTACGACAGCATCGCCGACCTGCGCGCCAGTGCCGGCAAGGACACCCACCACCGGCTGTATTACGGCCGCCGCGGCACGCCGACGCAGTGGAGTCTGGCCGACGCGTTAACGTCGCTGGAGCCGGGGGCGGAGGCGACGTTCCTCTATCCGTCCGGCGTGGCGGCGATCGCGGCGGCGTTGCTGTCGGTCCTGTCGCCGGGCGACGAGCTGCTGCTGGTCGACAGCGCCTACGATCCGACGCGGGGTCAGGCGATGCAGTTGCTCAAGCGCTTCGGCATCACCACCCGCTTCTACGATCCACTGATCGGCGCCGGCATCGCCGAACTGATCGGGCCGGCGACCAAGGCGATCTTCATGGAAAGCCCCGGCAGCCTGACCTTCGAGGTGCAGGACGTGCCGGCGATCGTCGCCGTCGCCAAGCGCCACGGGCTGGTGACGCTGCTCGACAACACCTGGGCGACGCCGCTGTTCTTTCCGGCGATCGAACAGGGCGTCGACCTGACAATCCTTGCCGCCACCAAATACGTCGTCGGGCATAGTGACGTCATGCTCGGATCGGTCACCGCCGCCCCCGGCCATTTCGCCAAGCTACGCGATATGAGCCATCTGCTGGGACAAGTCGCCTCGCCCGACGACAGCTGGCTCGGCAGCCGCGGCCTCCGGACGATGGCAGTGCGGCTGGCGCAGCATCAGCACAGCGCGTTGGAGATCGCGCGTTGGCTGGAAGGACGGCCGGAGGTGGCGCAGGTGCTGCACCCTGCCCTGCCCTCCTGCCCCGGCCATGACGTCTGGGCGCGCGACTTCAAGGGATCAAGCGGGTTGTTCTCGTTCGTGCTGAACGGCGGCGACGAGGCGGCACGGGCGGCGTTGATCGACCGGCTGGATCTGTTCGGGATCGGATACAGCTGGGGCGGGTTCGAGAGCCTCGCCATTCCCGCCGATCCGGCCCGCATCCGCACCGCCGCGCCGCGCGATTATGCCGGGCCGCTGGTGCGGTTGCAGATCGGGCTGGAGGATACGGCGGATCTGATAGCCGATCTGGACCATGGGCTCGCGGCCTTCCGGGCGGCGCTGGCGTGACGACGCTGCGCGGCTGGTGGCGGGAAACCGGCCTGCCGCTGCCGACGCAGGCCGATGCAATCGAGACTGCCGCAGCCGGTGGGCTGGTGCTTCTCTGCCTCGTGCTCGGCGTATTGGCCGGACGTACGATCGGCCAGCGGCTCGCCACCGCGTGGAAGGCGCACGTCGCCAATCATGCCGAGGGGCTCGGCCCCCGCATGTGCCTGATCGTCCGTCACGGCAGCTGCGCGCTGGCGCTGGCGATCGTCGCCAACGCATATAGCTGGCACGCCTATGCCGGGGTGCCGATCGGGCTGGCGCTCGGCTCGGCGACGGCGCTGTTTATGCACCAGCTGCTCCGCGGCGTCGGCATCCCGCGCTGGGCGTCGTGGCTGGTCGCCGGGATCCTGTTCGTCGGCCTGTTCAGCCGCGCGGTCGGCGGATTGCAGCCGATCAGCGACACGCTCGACCTCGTCGGGTTCAACGTCGGCGCACGCCGCTTCTCGCTGTTGTCGCTGGTGACGATCCTGATCGTGTCGATCTCGCTGATCGCGATCGTGCGGCTCGCCAACCGCATCATCGGTCACGCCATCGGTCGTTCAAACGGACTTGACGCGACGCAGAAGCTGCTGGGCCAGAAGATCGCGGCGATCGCCGTCGTCATCGCCGCTTTCTTCATCGGTATCGACCTGCTCGGCATCGACCTCACCGCCTTCGCCGTCTTTTCGGGCGCATTCGGGCTCGCGGTCGGTTTCGGCCTGCAAAAGACGATCGGCAATCTGATCGCCGGCATCATCCTGCTGATGGACCGGTCGATCAAGCCGGGCGACGTGATCGTCGTCGGCGACAGCTTCGGCTGGGTCAACAAGATCGGCGTGCGCGCCGTGTCCGTCGTTACGCGCGACGGCAAGGAGCATTTGATTCCAAACGAGAATCTGATGACGCAGGAGGTGGAGAACTGGTCCTACACCAACCGCAACGTTCGCGTCCGCATCCCCGTCGGGGTGGCGTATGAAAGCGACCTCAGGCTGGCACAGGAACTGATGCTGAAGGCGGCGACCGATTCACCCCGCGTGCTCAACAGCCCCAAGCCTAACGTCTGGCTGACGTCCTATGGCGATTATGCCGTCGAGCACGAGATCCTCGCGTGGATCAGTGATCCGGAAAGCGGCGTCGGCAACGTCAAATCCGACGTGCTCAACCGCTTGTGGTGGATGTTCAAGGACAACGGCATCGTCGTGCCCGTGCCGCGGCAGGAAATCTATATCCGCAGCCGCCGCGAAGACTGAGCGGCTTCCGCGACCGCGCCCCGTCAGTATGATCACAGCGAGCGACCCGGGGCTCCACGCGGAACGCCGGATTGCTTCGCTGCGCTCGCCATGACGATCGCCCGGACTATTGCGCCGAAGCCTTCGCGTCCTGACCATCGCCCTCCGGCGCGGCGACGATGTCCCGGGTCGTCGCGCCCTTGTCGACGACGTTGGTCGACGGATCGCCGACCGACGATCGGATACCTGCGTCCGCGCTTTCCCCGCCCGCCTGGGTCACGACGCCGTTCTCCGCCGCGGAGCGCTGCGTATTGCCGCCGAACAGCGCATTTAGCGTCTGGGCCTGCGTCGCGTTGTCCTGTGGGCGGGCGGCGCCGGGCTGTGGCGGGACCAGCGAATAATCGGGCGGGATTACCAGCGGGGCCTGCCGCGCGACGGCGAATTCGTCCGGACGAGCGCGATCGTAGCCGCTCTTGGCGCAACCGGAGAGGAGGACGACGCAGGCGAGGCCGGCGAGAATCGGAACTGACTTACGCATGGGGATTCTCCGAGGAAACATCGCGCTTGTCGCGCATCAGGAGCGCGCGGACAAGCAGCACCAGCACACCGAGGGTGATCGCCGCATCGGCGACGTTGAAGACGAGGAACGGCCGCCAGTCGCCGAAATGCAGGTCGGCGAAATCGACGACATAGCCAAAGCGCACGCGATCGACGATGTTGCCGAGCGCACCGCCCAGGATTGCGCCCAGCGCTATACGGTCGGCGCGGTTCGGCTCGCGCGTCATCCACACCGCGACCGCGACCGCGATGGCGCCGGTCATCGCCACCAGCGCCCAGCGCATGGTGTTGGTGTCGGCGTGGAGCAGTCCCAGCGAAATACCGTGGTTGGCGACGAAGCGCAGGTTGAAGAACGGCGTGATGACGCGTTCGGCCGTCAACTCGTTGAGCTGCAAGCCATCAGTCACCGCGATCTTCGACGCCTGATCCGCAAGGAACAATACGGCCGCGGTCACGAAGCCCGCGATCGGAGCATTACGCATGACCGACCACGTCCTCGCAGCGCGCGCACAATTCGCCGTCCGCGCTCACTTCGGGCAGATGCCGCCAGCAGCGTCCGCACTTCAGGTAATCGGTGCGGGTGACGCCGACATCTTCGGCCTGCGACACACGCGCGACGATGAACGTCTCCGCCAGCGCATCCGCCGACAGCGGCATATCCGGCACCGTCACCTCGGCTTCGAGGCTGGAGCGTACCGTCTTCTCGCGGCGCAGCGGCTCGATCGCCTCTGTCACTGTGGTGCGCAGGCGGCGAACGTCGGCCCAGTCGGTGCTCAGCGGTTGATCGCCCGGCAATGCCGGCAGTTCGGGCCATTCGAGGAAATGCACCGAGCCGTCCTCGCTCGGGAAACGCGCCTGCCAGACCTCTTCGGCGGTGAAGCACAGGATCGGTGCGGCATACCGGACCAGAGCATGGAACAGCGTGTCGAGCACCGTCCGGTACGCGCGCCGCTTCGGATCGGTCGCGCCGTCGCAATACAGCGAATCCTTGCGGATATCGAAGAAGAACGCCGACAGATCCTCATTCGCGAAATCGGTCAGGCGGCGCAGATAGCGGTTGAGTTCGAAACCGTCCGCCGCTTCGCGCAGGTCCATGTCCAACTGACCAAGCAGCGTCAGGACGTAGCGTTCCAGCTCCGGCATCGCCTCGACCGCGACGCGTTCGCTCTCGTCGAACCCGTCGAGCGCGCCGAGCATGTAACGGAACGTGTTGCGCAGCTTGCGATAGGCGTCGGACGCGGTCGACAGCACTTCCTTGCCGATCCGCACGTCGTCGAAATAATCCGTCGAGGCGACCCACATGCGCAGGATGTCCGCGCCGCTTTCGCCAATGATCTTGAGCGGATCGACGACGTTGCCGAGGCTCTTCGACATCTTGCGCCCCTGCCCGTCGAGCGCGAAGCCGTGAGTCAGCACCGCGTCATAGGGCGCACGCCCGCGCGTGCCGCAGCTTTCGAGCAGCGACGACTGGAACCAGCCGCGATGCTGGTCGCTTCCCTCCAGATACAGGTTGGCGCGAACGTCTGCGCCATAGCGCGCCTCGACGGTGAAGACATGCGTACAGCCGCTGTCGAACCAGACGTCGAGAATGTCCTTCTGCGGCTCATAATTGGCGAGGTCGTAATCCGCCCCGAGCAGCAACTGATGGTCCGCGGTGAACCACGCATCCGCACCGTTTTCGCGAAAGGCGGCGATGATCCGGGCGTTGACCGCGGGATCATTGAGATACTCGCCCGTTTCGCGATGCACGTAGAGCGCGATCGGCACGCCCCAGGCGCGCTGGCGGCTGATGACCCAGTCAGGCCGTCCTTCCACCATCGATCGGATGCGGTTCTGCGAGCGCGCGGGCACCCAGCGGGTGTGCTCGATCGCGTCGAGCGCGGTTTCGCGCAGCGTCGCGCCGTTGCTCGCCCCCTCTCCGCCGTTCAGGATGGCGCGATCCATCGGGATGAACCATTGCGGGGTCGCGCGGAAGATCACCTTCGCCTTCGACCGCCACGAATGCGGATAGCTGTGCGCAAAATCATCCGATGCCGACAGCAGGCCACCTGCCTCGCGCAGATCGGTACAGATCGGTCCATCGGCACTGACGAACTTCTTGTTGATGACGCTGCCCTGCCCGCCGAGCCAGCCCCAGTCGGCACGGTACATGCCCGCGCCGTCGACCGCGAACACCGGCTCCAGCCCATGCGCCTTGCACAGCAGGAAATCGTCCTCGCCATGATCCGGCGCCATATGGACGAGGCCCGTACCCGCATCGCGCGTCACGAACTCGCCCGGCAGGAACGGCCGCGGCTTCGCGAAGAACCCGCCGAGCGCATGCATCGGATGCAGCGCGGTCGCACCCTCCAGCGCAGCACCCTTCACCAGCGCGAGGAATTCCTCCATCTGGATGCCGGTGCGCTTCATGAACGCACCCATCAGGTTTTCCTCGACGAGGAACCGCCGCCCGCCGCACCCGAACAGCACGTAATCGAGCGCCGGATTGTACGCGAGCGCCTGATTGACCGGAATCGTCCACGGCGTCGTCGTCCAGATCACCGCAGTCGCGCCGACCAGCACGTCGGCCTCGGGCGCAGATGCGATCTCGAACCCGACGTCGATCTGGGTCGAGACGATGTCCTCATATTCGACCTCCGCCTCGGCCAGCGCGGTCTTTTCGACCGGCGACCACATGACGGGCTTGGCGCCGCGATACAGCTGGCCGCTCTCGGCGAACTTGAGCAATTCGCCGACGATCGTCGCCTCGGCGTCGTAGTTCATCGTCAGATACGGGTCGGCCCAGTCGCCCATCACGCCAAGCCGCTGGAACTGGTCGCGCTGCACGCCGACCCAACGATCGGCATAGGCACGGCATTCGGCGCGGAACTGCGCGACCGGCACCTCGTCCTTGTTCTGCTTCTTGGCACGATACGCCTCCTCGACCTTCCATTCGATCGGCAGGCCGTGGCAGTCCCAGCCGGGAACATAGGGCGCGTCCTTGCCCATCAGCGACTGGCTGCGGACGATGATGTCCTTCAGCACCTTGTTCATCGCATGGCCCATGTGGATGTCGCCGTTGGCGTAGGGCGGGCCGTCGTGCAGGATGAACTTCTCGCGACCGCTGCGCTGTTCGCGCAAGCGGTCGTAGACGCCGATCTTCGCCCAGCGCTCCAGGATCACCGGTTCCTTCGCGGCGAGCCCCGCCTTCATCGGAAAATCGGTCTTCGGCAGGAAGACGGTGTCGCGCCAATCTTTGGCGGCGACCGGGGGTGTAGCAGGGGCGTCGGTCATAAGTGCGGGGGTCTTACCGTGTGAGTCGAGCAGCACAAAGCGCATAAACGACTTTGGTTAAGCATCCAGCAGCGCCCTCGCACGGGCGCAATCCCGCTCCATCTGCGAGGTCAGGGCATCGAGCCCGTCGAACTTCGCTTCGGGACGCAGATAGTCGACCAGCGCCACCTCGATCGGCTGGCCGTACAGGTCGCCGGCGAAATCGAAGAAATACGGCTCCAGCAACTCCTTGGGCGGATCGAACGTCGGGCGGATGCCCAGGTTCGCAGCGCCCTTCAGCACCCGTCCATCTGACAGTCGCCCGGTCACCGCATAGATGCCGTAGGCGGGCCGCAAATATTTTCCCATGTCGACATTGGCGGTCGGATAGCCGATCGTCCGCCCCAGCTTGTCGCCGTGCTGCACCACGCCTTCGATCGTGAAGGGTCGCGTCAGCAGCCGCGCCGCCGTGCGCGGGTCACCGCCGCGCAACGCATCGCGGATGCGCGTCGACGACACCGGTTCGCCATCCAGAGTCACGGCACCCACCGTTTCCGCGACGAAACCATGCACCCCGCCGCGTGTCGCCAGCAAGCCGACGTCGCCGCTCTTGCCCTTGCCGAAGGTGAAGTCCTCCCCCGTCACGACACCCGCAACCTGAAGATTGGCGTGCAACCGGTCGGCGATGAACTGCTCTGCCGACACCCGTGCCAGATCACCGTCGAAGTGGAACACCACCATCGCATCGACCCCGGCGCCGGCGAACAACCGCTGGCGCTGATCGAGCGTCGTCAGCCGGAACGGCGCGGTGCCGGGCCGGAAATGCCGCACCGGATGCGGATCGAACGTCGCGACCAGCGCCGGTCGCCCCTCGGCCCGCGCGCGCGCCACCGCTCGCCCGACCACCGCTTGGTGCCCGAGGTGAAAGCCATCGAAATTGCCGAGCGCGACGATCCCGCCGGCCAGATGCGGCGGCACCGTCGAGCCGCCGTCCAGCCGCTCCATCGTCGGCGCCTTACGGCTGGCGCACGCCCGGGGCAACAGCGGGCGCTATTCCCGCACGCAGTACCCGCAGGACGTTGCCGCCCATCACTTTGGCTACCTCGTCCGCGGTGAAGCCGCGATCGAGCAGCGCCTGCGTGATCCCGACGAGCTGGCCGGTATCGAACCCGGTCGTCACCGCCCCGTCGAAATCCGATCCCAGTCCGACGTGATCCACCCCCACCAGATCGCGGACGTGCGCAATCGCCCGCGCTACCGCCGCCGGGGTGGTCGAACATACCGCCGCCTCCCAATAGCCGATGCCCACCACGCCGCCGGTCGCAGCGATCCCGCGGATTTCATCGTCGGTCAGGTTGCGGTTGACCTTGCAGGTCGCCTGCACCCCGCCGTGGCTCGAAACCACCGGTCGACGCGCGACGCGCAGGATATCGGCGACCGCGGCATGACTGGCATGCGCGACGTCGACGATCATGCCCTTCGCCTCCATGCGCGCGATCACCTGACGGCCCAGCGGTGTCAGCCCGCGCTTGGCGATACCGTGCATCGACCCCGCGACCTCGTTGTCGAAGAAGTGCGCCATCCCCGCCATCCGGAATCCTGCCGCATGCAATCGGTCGAGGTTGCGGATATCGCTTTCCAGATCCTGCAAACCCTCGATCGACAGCATCGCGCCGACCGGTGGCCCGGTCAGGCAATGCTCGCCGAAACAATGCGTCCAGTCGCGCCGCGCCTGCATCAGCCGGTCGAGGTCGGCGGGACGGCGCACCAGCCGCAGCCGCCCGTCCGATCCGGCGACCGCTCGCCGCAGTTTGGCAGCATGCCACAGCGAGCGTTGCAGCAGCGACGTCCATGTGCGTGGCGGTTGCATCTGCGCGACCGTCAGCAGCGTGATATTGTCGGTGTCGGCACCGTTCGCATCGTAATTCTGGTGCTTCGGGGTCTTGGTTACAGAGGAAAAGATCTGGAGCGCGACATTCCCCTCTTCCAGCCGCGGCAGGTCGACCTGCCCCCGCGTGCCCCGGTCGAGCAGGTCGCGGTTCCAGAGCAGCGTGTCCGCATGCATGTCGGCTATGGCAAGCGTCCGGTGCAGCGCCCGCGCCTGCGGCGTGATCCGGATCGGTAAGGGCGCGACGACGTTCATCGACCGCTCGACGACCCCGGGCGCGATCCCGAAGAAGCCCACCGGCGCCATCAGGACGAGCACGCCGCCAGCGATCAGCCACTTCCGCATCCACGCCCTCCACCTGCGGAGTCGCACGCTCCGTGGGAGGAGTATGCGGGAGCGGGAACAACGAAGATAGTTCGTGCACACGTCCTCCCTGACCAGCGGGACCGTTCGGCGTCAGCAGGTGGTGGAGGCGGAAGTAGGCGGCGTATCATTGTGGAGGACGCCGCTTACCTCCCCTTCGTCACCGCTCCGCAGCGTCACCTCCCCCTTGCGGGAGGAATGATGGTCAGCGCAGCAGCGTCACGAAGCTATACGCCGGACGCCCCCCCTCGGCGGCGACATCCTCTCGCGACACCTCGCGCCAGCCATCGAACGCCGGCATGCTCACATCGCCTTCCGCCTCCAGGTGCACTTCGGTCAGTTCCACCCGGTCCGCGCGATCGAGGAACAGCGCAAATACTTCCGCGCCGCCGATCACCGCCACATCGTCCCCGGCCATCGCCAGCGCATCCTCCACCGAATGCACCACCTCCGCTCCCACGGCGGCCCACGTACGATCGCGCGTCAGCACGATATGCCGGCGGCCCGGCAATGGCGCCGGGAAGCTCTCGAACGTCTTGCGGCCCATCACCATCGGCCGGCCCATCGTCTGCGCCTTGAACCGCTTCAAATCCGCGGGCAACCGCCACGGCAATCCGCCATCCCGTCCGATCACGCCATTATCGGCCCGTGCGAGGTGAAAGCTGATCACACCGCCACCGGCGCCTTGATGTGCGCTTGCGCCTCATAGCCGTGCAGCACGAAATCCTCATATTCGTACGCATCGATCGCCGGCGGCGTCCGCACGATCTCCAGCCGCGGCAGCGGCCCGGGATCGCGCGTCAATTGCAGCCGCGCCTGATCCAGATGATTCGAATACAGGTGGCAGTCGCCACCGGTCCAGATGAAGTCGCCAACCTCCAGCCCGCATTGCTGCGCCAGAATGTGTGTCAGCAATGCATAGCTCGCGACGTTGAACGGCACACCGAGGAAGACGTCCGCCGAGCGTTGGTAGAGCTGCAACGACAGCCGGCCGTTCGCGACATGGGTCTGGAACAGGCAATGGCACGGGGCCAGCGCCATCGCGTGCAACTCGCCGGGATTCCACGCCGACACGATCTGGCGACGCGAGGCGGGCTGCGTCCTGATCTGTTCGATCAGGTCCTTGATCTGGTCGATGTGGCGACCGTCCGCCGTCTCCCAGTCGCGCCATTGTTTGCCGTAGACCGGCCCCAGATCGCCGTCCGCATCCGCCCATTCGTTCCAGATGCTGACCTTGCGATCCTGCAACCAGCGGACGTTGGTGTCGCCGCGCAGGAACCACAGCAATTCGATGATGATCGATCGCAGGTGCAGCTTTTTGGTGGTGAGGACCGGAAAACCCTGCCGCAGGTCGAAGCGCATCTGCGCCCCGAACACGGACAGCGTGCCGGTGCCGGTCCGGTCCATCTGCTCGGCACCGCTGGTCAGTACGCGGTCCATAAGGTCGAGATATTGGCGCATGCCGCGGACCTAACGCGGATGTCGTGAGTCGCCAAGCATGCCGCCGAAACGGATTCGCCCGGCCGTACATGCGGGGACACAGGTGGCAAGGGGGAGCATGACGGCTGCCCCCGCCACGCCATGCATCATCGACGCCGCAAGTGTCGTCGCGCTTTGCGGAGCCGTCGCCGACAGCACAATCGAACGGGCGGTCGTCCTGTATCTCGATCCGGAATGGATGTTGTTGGGCCGTTCCGATTTCAGCGGCACGGTGGCGGCCATCGCTCCGCCTTTCCGCATTATCCTGAGCGAGGCTCTACGTCTCGACGCCGCGGCGCTGGTGCTGGCCCATAACCATCCCGGCGGCGTGGCGACGCCGAGTGCCGCAGACCTTGGCTGCACCCGCGACCTCATCCGGATCGCCGCGGCGGTCGATATCGCGGTGGTAGACCATCTGATCCTGACGGCTGACCGGGCCATCAGTCTGCGTGACGGGGGATGGATGTGACCACGCCGTCGCCGACGACCGGTCGGGTCAGCGCAACACGCATCCCTTGATCGCTTCCGGCTTCGGCCGGGGCCCGACCGCACGGAAGGTCGCCATATAGCCGCCGGCGGACGGCATCTCGCTGGTGGCGACCTGACGATAGCCCACCGCCGCGAACTCGCATCGCAGCAGCGCCGGCGGCGTACCGTGGTTCTGGGTCTGGCGATTGGCGTCGACGACTACCACCAGCCCGTCCGGCTTCAACGATGGCCGCAGCCGCCACAGGAATTCATATGGCTGCTCGATCTCGTGATACATATGCACCATCAGCACCCGGTCGAAACTCGCGGCCGGCAGCCTGGGATCGGCCGGTGCGCCGAGGCGGACCGACACATTTTCTAGATCCTCGCGCGCCACACGCTCCGCCAGCGTGTCGCGGACACTGGCGACGATGTCCTCCGCAAGCACCCGGCCTTCCGCGCCAACGCGCTGCGCCAGCCTGATCGTATAATAGCCTTCGCCCGCACCGATATCGGCGACCGTCATGCCCTTGGCGATACCCGCCTTGTCCATCACTTCGCCGGCCTCGTTCAGCCGATCGCGCGCCTCTTCGTTCGACCAGCGCGACGAGACGATGTGCGCGACCGGGCGATCGGCGGCGGGAAACTTTTCGGCCTTTTCCGCGCGCTTGATCAGCGGCTTGGACCCGTCGCATCCCGTCAGGACAAGCGACAGCCCGCCCAGCACCGCCACGGCCAAGGTCCGACGCAGGATCAATCGACGTCCTCCACCTCGACCTTCTCGCCGGTCACGCGCTGCGACAGGGCCGCCGCCATGAACGGGTCGAGATCGCCGTCGAGCACGTCGCTCGGCGCGGTCGAGGTCGTGCCGGTGCGCAGGTCCTTCACCAGCTGGTACGGCTGGAGCACGTAGCTGCGGATCTGATGCCCCCAGCCGATATCGGTCTTGGTCGCATTCTCGGCATTTGCCGCCTGCTCGCGGATCTGCAACTCGCGCTCGTACAGACGCGCGCGGAGCTGGTTGTACGCCTCCGCCTTGTTCTTGTGCTGCGAACGCTGGTTCTGGCACTGCACGACGATACCCGTCGGGATGTGCGTGATGCGCACCGCCGAATCGGTCGTGTTGATGTGCTGCCCGCCGGCGCCGGAAGCCCGGTAGGTATCGATACGCAGGTCGCTCTCGTTATACTCGACCTGAATGTCGTCATCGATCACCGGATAGACCCACACGCTCGAAAAGCTCGTGTGCCGCCGCGCCGCGCTGTCGTATGGGCTGATGCGGACCAGCCGATGCACGCCGCTTTCGGTCTTGGCATAGCCATAGGCGTTCTCGCCCTTGATCAGCAGCGTCGCCGACTTGATCCCGGCCTGTTCGCCGGCGTGATAGTCGACCAGCTCGACCTTCATGCCGCGGCGTTCGGCCCAACGCGTATACATCCGCTGGAGCATGCCCGCCCAATCCTGGCTCTCGGTGCCGCCGGCGCCCGAGTTGATCTCGACATAGGTGTCGTTGGCGTCCGCCTCGCCCGCCAGCAGCGCCTGGATCTTGTCGTGGTCGGCCCGCTTCGCCAGCGCAGCGAGCGCCTCGACGCCCTCCAACTCCATGGCGGTGTCACCCTCGGCCTCGGCCATCTCGATCAGTTCGACCGTATCGTCCATCTCGGACTGGATCGCTCGCGTCGCGGTCACGGCCTCGTCCAGCCGGCGACGTTCGCGCATCACCTCCTGCGCGGCCTTGGGATCGTTCCACAACGCCTGATCCTCGACGCGGGCGTTCAGCTCGTCGAGACGGCGCAGCGCACGATCCCAGTCGAGGAACCGACGCAGCAGCGCCAGTGCCTCCTTGATGCTGTCGACGTGGGATTGCGCTTCGGCGCGCATGGAAACTCTCCGGAAAAATCAGGTTGGACGGGGAAGCGCCTATATAGGACGCGGCGCTAGTAGATTCCGCCTTCCCTTTGCAAGAAATCGCTGTCGCGCGGCGCCTCGGCCCGCTTCGGCGCCGCCGTGGCAACCGCAGCCGGCGCAGGGCCGCCACGGCGGATTGCCCGACGCGGTTCGCTCTGCGGCTTGAACGCTTCCCAGATCACACCCGCCTTCGGATCGGTATCGGTCGGAAAGGTGCCATACACCGGGCGCCCGCTGCCGCGATCGATGCGGACCATACGGATGCCGGCGGGCGCACGGAACGGCAGCTTCTCCAGCCCCTCATATGCTTTGATCGCGAACTGCTTGAAGATCGGTGCCGCGAAGGTCCCGCCCTGTGCATAACCGCCGAGGTTGGTCGGCGTATCGTAGCCGACGTACAGCCCGCCGACGAACTGCGGCGTGCCGCCGACGAACCACACGTCGGTCGGCCCCGTTGTCGTACCGGTCTTGCCGAACATAGGCCGGTCGAGATCGCGCAGCACGACCGCGGTACCGCGCTGGATCACGCCTTCCGTGATATGCACCATCTGATAGGCGGTCATCGCATCGATCACCTGTCGCGTGCGATCGGCCGGTCGCGGCATCTGTTTGCCGTTCCATTCCTTAGCGTTGCAGCCGTCGCAGGCGCGCCAGTTCTCCGGCAGGATCACCTTGCCGTGCCGGTCCTGTACGAAATCGATCAGCGTCGGACTGTGCGCCCGTCCATTGTTGGCGAGGGTCGCATAGGCATTGACCATGCGCGTCACCGTGGTGACGCCCGCCCCGAGCGCATTGGCGAGATACGGCTGATAGTCGCCAACGCCCATCCGCTTCATCGTATCGACGACCCTGGGCATACCCGTAGTCGCCGCGGCGCGCACGGTCATCAGGTTGCGCGACTGTTCGATGCCCCAACGCATCGTATGCGGCCCGGCGGCGCGCATGTTGCCGAAGTTGCGGAAGCACTTCTGCCCCAGTCGCGCACCCTGGTAGACGCAGAAGGGGCCGTCGATGATGATCGAAGCGGGGGTCATGCCGTTTTCGAGCGCGGCGGAATAGACGATCGGCTTGATCGTCGATCCGGGCTGACGCAGCGCCTGCGTCGCGCGGTTGAACGCTTGCAAACGGCTGTCGAACCCACCCTGCATCGCCAGCACGCGGCCCGTTGCCGGCTCCTCGACGACGAAGCCGCCGGACACCTTCGGCACCGATCGCAGCGCGAATTCGTCGCCCTCCCCTGATTCCTGGCTTGGCGCGACCGCGATGATGTCGCCCGGCTCGATCGCGGCGAAGCTGGTGCCGCCCTTGCCACGCACCGGCATCTGCGCCGCCCAGCGCGGCAGCGAGCCGGTCTTGCCGTCGGCGAAACCGATGCTCCACGCATTGCCGTCGCGCGCGATCGCAATCGCAGCCCGCCAATTGCCGTAGTCGAGCCCGATGTTGGTATTGAGCAATGGCTGCAACCACGACCCGTCCTCACGCAGTTCGACATGGCGCAATGGCCCGGACCAGCCGCGCCCTCGGTCGTAGCGCAACAGCCCGTCGCGCAGCGCCTCCGCCGCCAGATCCTGCAACCGCGTGTCGAGCGAGGTCCGCACCCACAGACCGCCGGCGTAGACGCTGTACGGCCCGTCCCGGTCGGTCTCGCCGAACTTGTCGATCAACTGCCGCCGGACCTCTTCGACGAAATAGCCGCCGACACGCTCATACTTGGGCGTCCGGCGCAGGATCGTGCCGAGCGGCTCGCCCATCGCCTGCGTATATTGCGCGCGGCTGATGAACGCGTTGCGCAGCATCTCCCCCAGCACGTAATTGCGCCGCGTCATCGCACGATCGGCGTTGCGCACGGGATCGTAGTTGGAGGGACCTTTGGGCAGGATCGCCAGATAGGCGAGCTGCGCCAGCGTCAGCTCGTCGAGTTCCTTGTCGAAATATGCATGACTCGCCGCCTCGACACCGAACGCGTTTCGTCCCAGCGCAATCTGGTTGAGATACAGCTCCAGGATCTGCGGCTTGGTCAACGCATCCTCGATCTTATAGGCGAGGATAGCCTCCTTAAGCTTACGCGTCGGCGAATATTCATTGCCAATCAACAGGTTCTTCGCGACCTGCTGGGTGATCGTCGATCCGCCCTTGGCGCGCCGGCCGCTGCCGAACTTCTGCACGTAATCGATCACCGCACCGGCAAGGCCCGGGTAATCGACCCCGTGATGCTCGAAGAACGTCTTGTCTTCCGCCGCGAGGAAAGCGCGAACCAGCATCGGTGGATATTCGGCGAAGCTCAGCTCTACCCGCCGCTCGCGCGCATAGGACTGGATCGGCGTGCCATCGATGCCGCGCACGTTGGTCGGCAGCGGCGGTTCATAGGTGCGCAGCTGATCGACCGACGGCAGACCGCGCAGGATCGTCACCCACAAAACGCCATAAGCGATCAGGCCGATACCCGCGAGGATCGCAAGCCCCTTGACCCACCAGCGTGCCCACAGGCGGCGCGTCAGTCCGCGCACGCCGCCCTTGTCGCGGAACACGGTGAATCGGGTGATGCGGGGAGTTTCGGACGCCATGATACTGGAAATGGCGTGTAGCAGGTTCGCGGATGGTTGCCAGCCTTGCCCGCTCACCCGCCGTTCACCGCGGCGAACTACATCCCGTCGCATGCACGCCCGTTTACCCGTGACCTTACCCGCCCCGGTGCCTATGCTTCACCTCGTGCCCACCCTCAGCGGTCCTGCCCTATGAAGCGCTTCGCCCTAGCCGCCGCGACGGCCACGCTGTTGTTTGCTCAGCCGACCTACGCCCAGTCGATCTTGCGCGATGCCGAGACGGAGGCGATGTTCGCCGATATGTCGGTGCCGCTGGTAAAAGCCGCCGGCCTCAGTCCACGCGACGTCAAGGTCGTCCTCATCAACGATGAATCGATCAACGCCTTCGTTGCCGGCGGCCAGACCGTCTACGTCCACTCGGGCCTGTTGCAGGCAGCGGCCAACGCCAATCAGGTGCAGGGCGTGATCGCGCACGAACTCGGCCATATCGCCGACGGCCACGTCGTGCTGGCGGACGCGGGCATCAAGCCGGCGATGAACATCACCCTGTTGTCGATGGTCTTGGGCCTCGCCGCGATCGCTGCGGGCGCGGGCGAGGCCGGCGCCGGGATCATGGCGTTGGGCCAGTCCGCCGGCATGGGCAAATACCTGTCGTTCAGCCGTACCCAGGAATCCGCCGCCGACGCCGCCGGCGCGCGCTACCTCACCACCGCCGGGATCACCGGCAAGGGCATGCTGTCGTTCTTCAAGACGTTGCAGCAGCAGGAATATCGCTACGGGGTCGAGAATATCGATCCGTTCATGCAGACGCATCCGCTATCGGGCGACCGCATCGCGCACCTGACAGCCGATCTTCAGGCTTCGCCCGCATGGAGCAAGCCATCGGACCCGGCGCTGGAAGAGCGCTTTCGCCGGGTGAAGGCGAAGCTGGAGGGCTATGTCATGTCGCCCGACCGTACGCTGCGCGACTTTCCGGTAACCGACACCAGTATCTACGCTCGGTATGCCCGCGCTTACGCCTTTCACAAGGCCGGCTATCCGGACAAGGCGGACGCCGAATCGCTGGCGCTGGTCAGGGCCGATCCGAACGATCCCTATTTTCAGGAAATCCGTGGCCAGATCCTGCTCGAGGCCGGCCGCCCGGCCGATGCGATCGCACCGCTGCGGGCGGCGACCGAGGGCACGCGCAACAATTCGCTGATCGCCACCACCTTCGGCCATGCGTTGATCGCGACCGAGGACAAGGCGAACTACCCCGAGGCGATCAAGGTGCTGCGCGTCGCCACCGGGCGGGACGACGAGAATCCATTCGCCTGGTATCAACTAGGCACCGCCTACGAACTGACCGGCGACACCGCCCGCGCCGCGCTCGCCACCGCCGAACGTGCCAGCATGAACGGCGATCATCGTACCGCCGCACAAAGCGCGCGCTACGCGCTCGCCAATATTCCCGCCAACACGTCCGACTGGATCCGCGCGCAGGACATTGCCATGGCCGCGCAGAACGACATGGACGACAACCCTAAGAAGTACAAAAAACGGTGAAACGCTATACTTTACCGCTGATCGCCGGGCTCGGCGCGGTGATCGGCGCGGGCGCCGTCTTCAGCTACGATCGCTTTGCCGCGCCCGGTGGCGCCGATCAGGCGCGGATCGAACGCGTCGTTCACGATTACGTACTCGCGCACCCGGAGCTCATCCCGCAAGCGATGCAGAAGTTGCAGGATCAGCAATCGGGTCAGGCCGTCGCCGCCAACCGCGACGCGATCACGACGCCGTTCGGCAGCGCATGGGCTGGAAATCCAAAGGGCGATGTTACGCTGGTCGAATATTTCGACTATAATTGCGGCTATTGCCGTGCGGCGCTGCCGCTGATCGCCGACCTCATCAAGCGCGATCCCAAGCTGCGCGTCGTCTACCGCGATCTGCCGATCCTGTCGGACGAAAGCCGCATCGCCGCCCGCGCCAGCCTGGCGGCGGCGCAGCAGGGCAAGTTCCTCGGCTTCCACGATGCCCTGTATGCGGGCGGGCCGGTGAGCGAGGCGTCGATCAAGGCTGCGGCGGCGAAGGCAAGCGTATCGCTGGCGGCGATCGATGTCGGTGCGGTGGATGCGGAAATCGCGAAGAATATGCAGACCGCGGCGAAGCTGGGGATGAACGGCACGCCGAGCTGGGTCGTCGGCAACCGGATATTGTCGGGCGCACTACCGATCGAGGAGATCGAAAAAGCGATCGCCGCGGCACGCGCCGGGTAATCTGGTCTATAAAGCCTTCCCCCGCCAGGGGGGAGGTGGCGCCGCGAAGCGGTCACGGAGGGGGAGGCAAGCGACGAACCCATTGCAGAGGGCGTCGCCTACCTCCTCCTCCACCATTCGGCTGACGCCGAACGGTCCCCCTCCCGCTCGCGGGGGTGGAATGAGAGTTACGGCCCACTAGCACTCCCCCATCCCGCCCCCTATCTCCGCGGCCACAGGGGGACCCCAATGCCAGAACCGATCCTCGCCGTCGCCGGCGTGTCCAAGACGTATAAGGGCGGCTTCACTGCGCTGCACAGCGTCGACCTGACGATCAACAAGGGCGAGATCTTCGCGCTGCTCGGCCCCAACGGTGCCGGCAAGACCACGCTCATCAGCATCATCTGCGGGATCGTCACCCCGTCGACCGGCACGATCACCGTCGCCGGTCACGACGCGCTCACCGACTACAAGGCCGCACGAAGCCGCATCGGACTGGTGCCGCAGGAACTGTCGGTCGACATGTTCGAAACCGTTCTCGCCACCGTCACCTTTTCCCGCCGGCTGTTCGGCCGCTCGGGCCACAGCGCCTATATCGAACAGGTGCTGCGTGACCTCTCGCTCTGGGACAAGCGCGATTCCAGGATCATGGAGCTGTCCGGCGGGATGAAGCGCCGCGTGCTGATCGCCAAGGCGCTGGCGCACGAACCCGAAATCCTGTTCCTCGACGAACCCACCGCCGGTGTCGACGTCGCCTTGCGCCGCGACATGTGGAAACTGGTCCATGGCCTGCGCGAACGCGGCACCACGATCATCCTGACGACGCATTATATCGAGGAAGCCGAAGAGATGGCCGACCGCGTCGGCGTCATCAACCAGGGCAAGTTGCTGCTGGTCGAGGAAAAGGCGGCGTTGATGAAAAAACTCGGTAAGCGCGAACTCGACCTCGCTCTGGTCGATCCGCTCGACGCAGTGCCGCCCGGCCTCGAACGCTGGCAGCTCAGCCTCGTCAACGATGGCAGGACGCTGCGCTACATCTTCGATGCGACCGAAGAGCATACCGGCATCCCCTCGCTGCTGCGCGAACTGGCCGATCGCCACATCGGCTTCAAGGACCTCGAGACCTCCAAATCGAGCCTAGAGGACATCTTCGTCGATCTGGTGGAGACACGCGCATGAACCTGCATGGCATCTGGGCGATCTATCGCTTCGAAATGGCGCGTTCGCTGCGCACCCTGTGGCAGAGCCTTGTCGGGCCGGTGTTGACGACCAGCCTGTATTTCATCGTCTTCGGCGGGGCGATCGGCAGCCGGATGCAGACGGTGGACGGCATCGCCTATGGGAGCTTCATCGTTCCCGGCCTCATCATGCTGTCGCTGCTGACCCAGAGCGTCGGCAATGCCTCGATCGGCATCTACTTCCCCAAATTCACCGGCACGATCTTCGAACTGCTCTCCGCGCCGATCTCGTCGATGGAGATGGTGCTGGGCTATGTCGGTGCGGCGGCGACGAAATCGGTGGTGTTGGGTTTTATCATCCTTGCGACCTCGTCGTTCTTCGTGCCGATCACGGTCCTGCATCCCGGCGCGATGATCGCGTTCCTGCTGTTGACCGCGGTGGCGTTCAGCCTGTTCGGCTTCATCCTCGGCATCTGGGCGAAGAGCTTCGAGCAATTGAACTTCGTGCCGATGCTGCTCATCACCCCGCTGACGTTCCTGGGCGGCAGTTTCTATTCGATCGACATGTTGCCCCCGGCGTGGCGGACGGTCAGCCTGTTCAACCCGGTCGTCTATCTGGTCAGCGGGTTCCGCTGGAGCTTCTTCGGCAAGGGCGACGTCGACATCGCGGTCAGCCTGGGGGTGACGCTCGGATTCCTGGTGGCGTGCCTCGCGGTGATCGCGTGGATCTTCAAGAGCGGCTGGCGGCTGAAGAACTGAGCTGCCGCCGCCAGCGTGCGGACAGCGCCGGTCTCAGCACCAGCGCGTTGAGGTCGACCAGCGCATGCACCGCGATCGGCAGCCACAGGGCGCCGCTGCCCATGTAGAGCGCCATGAGCAGCCCGCCGCCGATCGTGTTGGCGGCGACACCGGCCCAGCCCTGATAGCGGTGCATCGCCGCGAAGCAGAGCGTGCCGACGATCACCCCCGCGGTTCCCGATCCGCTGGCCATGGCGACGATCAGCGGCAGCCACAGCCGATAGAACAACTCTTCCGCCACCCCCGCCGACACCGCCAGCACCGCGGCCGGCCACAGGTCGGCATCGCTCGCCGGCATGATCGATCGCACGTCGCCCGCGGTCCATGGCGCTCGCCCACGACGCGCCCGCCACCATGTCAGTACCAGCCCGAGCAGGCTGCCCGCGCCCAGTCCGACCAGCACGAGCGCGATACCGATCGAGCCGGGCGGCACCCCCACATACCAGGCCAACGGCAGGAATTCCGGCGGCAGGTGCGCAAGGCCGGCGAGCCGCACCGTCGCGAGCAGGCCGACCAGCGCTGGCAGGCCGTAGCCAAGCCATAGGGCCGACGCCCCGCGCAGATGACGCGATGCCAGGCGCAGGCGGAGGGGCGCGAACATGCCGCCACGCCGCAGCAACGCAGCCTGATACGCCAGGGTCAGCGTGAGGAGGATGAAGACGAGCATCGCTCACCCATAACGGGACGGTCAGGAAACCGGGAATTCGCCGCCCGAAGGCAGGCACTCGCCCGCTCCATGCAATCCGTCACCCCGGACGTGCCCGGGCTCCACCGTGCGGCAACGGAAAGGCTTGAGGCTCAGGCACTCCCCCAAGCGGCGCAGTGGACCCCGGAACACGTCCGTGGTGACAGAGAGTAAAGAACAACACCGGGTTCGTCATTGCGGGCGAGGCGAAGCAACGACGGTAAGCCCGTCGGGCCGCATCATCCCGTCACGCAGTACGATGCTCGCCCTTTACCCAGCGCACGGTGCCCGTCGAGGCGCGCATCACGACGCTCTCGGTCGTCATCTTGCCCTTGCGACGCTTGACGCCTTCCAGCAGCGAACCGTCGGTGACGCCGGTTGCGGCGAAGATGCAGTCGCCCTTGGCTAGCTCCTCGAGATCGTATTGCTTGTCGAGGTCTTCGATCCCCCACTTCCGCGCACGGCCGCGTTCGTCGTCGTTGCGGAACAGCAGGCGACCCTTGAACTGGCCGCCGACGCAGCGCAGCGCGGCGCAGGCCAGCACGCCTTCGGGAGCGCCGCCGGAGCCCATGTAGACGTCGATCGTGGTGTCCGGATCGGCGGTCGCGATGACGCCAGCCACATCACCGTCGCCGATCAGCATCACGCCGCAACCGATGCCGCGCAATTCGGCGATCAGCGCCTCGTGCCGCGGCCGATCGAGGACGCAGGCGATGATATCGCTCGGCTTGACGCCCTTCGCGGCGGCGATCGCGTTCACGTTCTCGGTCGGCGTCTTGTCGAGGTCGATGATCCCGGCAGGCAGGTTCGGCCCGACCGCGATCTTGTCCATGTAGACGTCTGGAGCATTGAGCAGACCGCCCTTTTCCGAGATCGCCAGCACGGCGAGGCTGTTCGGGCCTGCCTTGGCGCAGATCGTCGTGCCTTCCAGCGGATCGAGCGCGATGTCGATCGCCGGTCCCTTGCCCGTGCCGACCTTTTCGCCGATGAACAGCATCGGCGCCTCATCGCGCTCGCCCTCGCCGATGACCACCGTCCCGTCCATGTCGAGCTCGTTCAGCGCCTCGCGCATCGCCTCGACCGCTGCGGCATCGGCCGCCTTCTCGTCGCCACGCCCGGTCAGCGTCGACGCGGCGATCGCCGCCGCCTCGGTCACGCGCACCATTTCGAGGACGAGAACGCGGTCGAGAACTTGGCTCGAATTGGGGCTGGCGTCGGGCATGCTGTTCCCTTTGTTTAACGTGTATAACAAGTCGATACGCCCGTGCGTCGGGCTTGTCGAGCATGGAAGCGGTCGCCGCCGATCTACAGGGTGATCGCTGCCTTCATACCCAGCACACCGACGTCGTCCGCCTGCCGTATCCCGCCGGGATGACGGATGTATTGCAGGTTGGGCCGCAGTTCGAGCCAGTCGGCGGGATGGATGCTGTAATACACCTCTGCCGCATATTCGGCGTGTCGCACCGCGGTTCCCGGCACCAGCCGGTCCGTGCGCGCCGCGCGCCCGTTCACGTTGGTGCGCGCCAAACCGAATCCGAGCACGTCACCCGGCACCGCCGGCACCAGTCCCTTGTACAACAGCCCCAGCGACACCTGATTGTCCGTGACCGAAGTCGCGCGATCGGCCTGCGTCACATTGGCGAACATCGACAGCCCGGTCAGCGACTTGCCGTCCTTCGACGTGCCGGTCAGCTGCTGCTGCATCGTCGCATAGACGCCGTAGCGGCTCGATCGTCGAAGTGGCGACAGCCCGGTGACGATGCTCGCGTTGCGGTTACGGTCCAACAGCACGTCGTCGCCATCCGCGGTGCCGATCCAGCCGCCGACCTTGTACGACCCGACGTTGCCGCCGCGCTCCCCGGTATTGCCGCCCCGTGTCCAGCCGATCTCGACCGGGATCAGCACGCCCGTCGCGCCCGTGAATCGCGCAATGAAGAAGCTGTTGTCGAGGTTGCGCGGATTGATCTCGTACACCCCGCCCTGCACGTACAGGTCCCGGGGCAAGGAGACGCGGACACGCGCGCCCCACTGCCCTACCGGCCAGTTCTGCCAGTGATCGCCGACCAGATTGCCCGGCTGTGCGCCGCAGAAGCTGAGGTTCATGAAATGGCAGGAAAAGACCGCGAAATCCTCGCCCGGGTTGGTACGGCCGAGCTTGATCTCGACCGCGGGCCCGATGCGCTGTTCGTACCAGAGCTGCGTCACGCGCACCGTCTGCCCGCGCCCGTAGACCTCCTGCACCTGCTGGAGCGATTCGATGCCAGCATCGCTGGTCAGATTACGCCCGCGCCGCCACGTCACGGTCGCCTGAAGCGCACCGCCGGTCAGCCCGATCAGCCTGTCGAGATCGAACAACACGCCCGCATCGAACTGCCCCGTTTCGCGAAACAGCTTCCGGTCGCCACCTGCAAAATTATAGCCGCTTTCCGAGGCGTAGCGCGCGGTGACGCCGATGCCGCGCTCACCCAGCCGCGTCCGGATCGTCTGCCAGTCACCGATCAGGCCGGGCGGCGGCGAACTCTGCGTGTCACCGATCAACGCGGACGGCGACGTATCGCGCACACGGCTGATCGGTGTCGCGGGACGCCGACGGGTATCGCCCGGACTGCTGTCCGGCGCCGCCTCTGCAGCATCCGGAGCGGGCGGCGAAGCACCGACATCCACCTGTTGCGCCTGGGCCGCACCGCTGAGCAGCAGGGAAACGAAGCTGGCCGTGGCGGCGCGCAAGGGAGAAAACGTCATCGAAACCTGTCGAGAAATCCGCACGGCGACGCACCGCCGAAGCCGACAACGGATCGATCCGGCTTTGGTTCGCCGATCGGAGCGTTCGCGGGAACGTGTGGCGGATGCGTCACGCTCTACGTCAGCCGACCTTCCCCACCCGTCCGCAATCCGGCGTTCGCCGGGATGACGGAAGACGGGTCGAGGCTGGAGGGCAAGTGCTATTCGGTCAATCCCGCAGCAATTCGTTGATGCTGGTCTTGCTCCGCGTCTGAGCATCGACGCGCTTCACGATCACCGCGCAATACAGCCCGGGCTTGCCGTCGCCGCCACCCATCGAGCCTGGCACGACGACCGCATAGGGCGGCACCTCGCCCTTGAACACTTCGCCGGTGGCGCGATCGACGATCTTGGTCGAAGCGCCGAGATAGACACCCATCGACAGCACGGCCCCCTCGCCTACGCGGACGCCCTCGGCGACCTCCGCCCGCGCGCCGATGAAGGCGCCATCGCCGATGATGACCGGGTCCGCCTGCAACGGCTCCAGCACGCCGCCGATGCCCGCACCGCCCGACAGATGGACGTTCTTGCCGATCTGGGCACACGACCCCACCGTCGCCCAGGTATCGACCATCGTGCCCTCACCGACATAGGCGCCGATGTTGACGAAGCTGGGCATCAGGATCGCGCCCTTGCCGATGAAGGCGCCGCGGCGGACGACGGAGCCGGGCACCGCGCGGAAGCCCGCGGCACGGAACGCGCTCTCGTCCCAATCGGCGAATTTCAGCGGCACCTTGTCAAAATGCCCGGTCGGCATGACGACATTGTCGTTAAGACGGAAGCTGAGCAGCACCGCCTTCTTCAGCCATTGGTTGACCCGCCAGCCGCCTTCACCGTCCGGCTCGGCGACGCGCGCCTCGCCCGCGTCGAGCGAGGCGAGCGCCGCCTCGACCGCGTCGCGAACCTCGCCACCGGTATCGAAGCCCAGATTCGCGCGATCCTCCCACGCAGAGTCGATGACGGTCGCCAGATGCTGGCTCATGATGCCTCCATGATATGCTGCAGCCACGGCGCTAGGTCGTGGACGGTGTAGTCGATATGATCGCGGCGCGGCTCAGGCCCTTGTTCGGACCCGTTGTCGACCCAGATCGTGGTCATGCCGATCGCCTTCGCCGGTGTTAGATTACGCGCCATATCCTCGAAGAAAGCGGCCCGGGTCGGATCGATGCCGAACGCTGCGCACAGACCCGCATAGGCCGACGGGTGCGGCTTGGGGACGAGGTTCATCGCATGGATGTCGTGCACGGCCTCGAAACTCTCGCCCAGACCCAGCCGGTCGAGCACCTTCAGCGCATAGGGCTTGTCGCCGTTGGTAAAGACCAGCTTGCGACCGGGCAGTTGCGCGATCACGGCGGCGAGCGGCGCGTCCTGCTCCAGCACATCCATCTCGACATCGTGCACCTCGGCGAGGAATTCGTGCGGATCGACGCCATGATCCGCCATCAGCCCGGTCAGCGTCGTGCCGTGGCGATGGAAGTATTCTTTCTGGACATCACGAGCCTCTTGCTCGGGCAGGCCGAGGCGGCGCGCGACATAGGCGGTCATCCGGGCGTCGATGCGCGCAAACAAATTCGCGCGCGCCGGATAGAGCGTGTTGTCCAGATCGAAGATCCAGGTGTCGATAGAGGCGAGGCTGGCAAGCATGTCGGGCGCGTCTAGGCGGCGGCAACGGCAGGCACAAGCCGCCGGTCGATGCCCGCCGGATTGCGGGAACGCGGCTCCGCCCCCATCTTCCGGGTATGACACGTTATTCCCTGCTCGATCTGGTGCCGGTCGTCGAAGGCGGCACCGTGACGCAATCGCTGGCCAATGCCGCCGACCTCGCGCGGCACGCCGAAACGCTCGGTTTTCAGCGATATTGGGTCGCCGAACATCATGGCATGCGCGGCATCGCCAGTGCTGCGACCGCTGTCGTGATCGCGCATGTCGCCGCCGCGACCAACCGTATCCGTGTCGGGGCGGGCGGGATCATGCTGCCCAATCATGCGCCGCTGGTCATCGCCGAACAGTTCGGCACGCTCGATGCGCTTTTCCCCGGCCGGATCGACCTGGGCCTCGGCCGCGCGCCGGGATCGGACCAGCGCGTCGCCCGCGCGCTGCGACGGACGTTGGAAAGCGATGCCAATGCCTTCCCGCAGGACGTGATGGAGCTGCAGAGTTATTTCGCGGACGACGGGCGAACCGGCATCGCCGCTACGCCGGGTGCCGGCGCGAACGTGCCGCTATGGATTTTAGGGTCGAGCACCTTCGGCGCGCAGCTCGCCGCTGCGCTAGGCCTGCCCTATGCCTTCGCCTCACACTTCGCCCCCGATGCACTGGACAGTGCGCTGGCGATCTATCGCCGCGATTTCCGCCCCTCCGCGCAACTTGCCAAGCCACATGCCATGGCCGGCTTCAACGTCTTCGCCGCCGATACCGATGAGGAAGCGGAGCTGCTCGCCAGTTCGCAGCAGCAGTCGTTCGTCGCGCTGCGTACCGGTAATCCGCGCCAGATGCCGCCACCGGTCGCCGGCTATCGGGCCAGTCTGGGCGCGCAAGGCGCCGCGATCCTCGACCATGTGCTGCAATGCTCTGCGGTCGGTTCGCCCGAAACGGTCGCGCGCCAGACCGCCGCTTTCATAGAACGCACCGGGGTGGACGAAGTGATGGTCGCCAGCGCGATCTACGACCACGATGCCCGCAAGCGCAGTCTGGCGATCACCGCGGAGGTGATGAGCGGCCTGACCGTCCCCGCCTGATCGCCGCGTGTCGCGCGGCGGCGGCGAGCAGCGCATCGAGATCTTCGCGCGCGATGTCGAAGGTGTCGTGCATCTCGGCCAGTGCGGCATCCACGTCCTCGGTCAGAAACGCGGGCGATGGCACGGCAGTCGCCGGGCGATGCGGATAGCTGTGCCGCGAGATGCGGTGGAACAGCACGCCCGCGATCACCAGCAAAACCGAATTCACTGCGACCGGCGACAGTGCGAAATGCCAGTCCGCCGGCGTGCCGGCCATGTGGAGCAGCACCACGCTCAACGCCACGGCACCGCCCGGCGGATGCAGGCATCGTAGCAGCGACATGAGGACGATCGCGCCGCCGACCGCAACCGGTGCGGCTATGATCGGCTGATGCGTGACCACCGTGACCAGCAGGGCGAAGGCGGCGGACAGACCGTTGCCGCCGATCACCGCCCATGGCTGTGCGAGCGGACTGGCGGGCACCGCGAACACCAGCACCGCGCTGGCCCCGATCGGAGCCATCAACTGCGGCACGGGCCAGCCGCCCGCGAGCAGGCTCGTGATGAGCCCGGTCAGCAGGATGCCGAACGCCGCACCGACGCCCGCAAGCAGCCGGTCGTTCCATGCAGCACCGGACAGGATCGGACGAAAGATACGCATGATCAGCGCGTTAGCGTCTCTGTCGCGCCCCGCAAGCGGTCAGGATCACGTTGCGGCGGGCAGCCTCAGCCGCACCAGCAGACCGCCCAGATCCTCGCTCTCTTCCAGACTGACCGTGCCGCCATAGATTTCCGCAACGTCGCGGACGATCGCCAATCCAAGCCCGGTGCCCGGCTTGCCGGTATCCAGCCGCACGCCACGATCGAAAATGCGGACGCGATCCTCGTCGGGGATGCCCATGCCGTCGTCCTCCACCAGCAATTCGACGAAGCCGGCTTGCGCGGCCACCGTCACGAACACGCTGCCGCCACCGTATTTGGCCGCGTTCTCAATCAGATTGCCGAGCATCTCGTCCAGATCCTGCCGTTCGACGTGAACCTTCAGGTCCTTGGGACCGGTCACGTCGATGCGGACATGGCGATAGAGCCGGGCGACCGCGCGCTCGACCGATTCGACGCTCGGCCAGACGTCGGCGCGGCTGTGCGCAGATCCGCGGCGACCGACAGCGCGCGCGCGGGCGAGATGATGGTCGACCTGCCGCCGCATCGTCCGTGCTTCGCGAATCACCGTATCCGCCAGATCGTCCGCCTGCGCCGTCGCCGCGTTCATGATGACGGTGAGCGGGGTCTTGAGTGCATGCGCAAGATTGCCGGCGTGTCGACGCGCCTCCTCCGCCTGCCGTTCGTTATGTTCGATCAGCGCGTTCAGTTCCTCGACCATCGGCGCGACCTCGATCGGCATGGCCGAATCGACGCGGTTCGACTGGCCGGCGCGCATCCGGGCGATCTCTTCGCGCACCCGTCGCAACGGCCACAGACCGTAAAGCGTCTGCAACCACGCCAGTACGACCAGACCCAGCCCGAGCAAAGCGAAGCTGCGCACCAGCGTCCGCCGCAGCACGGTGATCTGCGCATCGAGGCCGCGGCGGCTTTGCGCCACCTGAAAGCGCCAGTGGACCCGGGATTTCGGCAGCTGCGCATCACGTTCGACGACGCGCAGCTTCTCGTCGGCGAACTGACTGCTGTTGTAGAAATGCACGTTGCGGTCGTCATGCGCGGTGCCGAAGGACAGGCGCCGATCCCACAGCGATCGCGAGGGAAAGGCTTCGGTGACCGGCAAGCCGGGTGCCGAAACTTGCCAGTAAAGGCCGGAATAGGGTTCGAGGAAGCGGGGGTCGGCCGCCGCGTCACGCGCGAACACCACCTCGCCATCCGGGCCAATCTCCGCCGACGCGATCAGCGAACGCAGGACATATTGCATCTGGTCGTCGAAGTTGCGCTCGACCGCATTGGCGAGCACCCGGTCGAGCGCGAAGCCGCCGCCGAACAGCAGCAGCCCGATCCAGGCCGTCGCGATCAGGATCATCCGTCGCGATAACGACCCGGTCGTGACCGCGCGCAGGCGCGGCGGGGCTTCGGCCAAAACGGGAACTGGCGGCCGCGTATCCATGACGGTTCGATCAGGCGTCCGGGTCTTCGAGACTGTAGCCCAGACCACGGATCGTGGTGATCACGTCCTGACCCAGCTTCTTGCGGATGCGCGTTACGAACACTTCGATCGTATTGGAATCGCGATCGAAATCCTGATCGTAGATATGCTCGATCAATTCGGTGCGGCTGACTACCTTGCCCTTGTGATGCAGCAGGTAGCTGAGCAGCTTGTATTCCTGCGCGGTCAGCTTCACCGGTTCGCCTGCCCGTGTGACCTTGCCCGACCGCGTGTCGAGGCGCACGTCGCCAGCGGTGAGTTCGGACGATGCGTTGCCAGATGCACGGCGGATCAGCGCACGCAGACGGGCGATCAGCTCCTCCGTCTGGAACGGCTTGGCGACGTAGTCGTCCGCGCCGGCGTCGAGGCCGGCGACCTTGTCCGACCAGCTGTCGCGTGCGGTCAGCACCAGCACGGGCATCGTCTTGCCCTCCTTGCGCCAGCGATCGAGCACGGTCAGCCCGTCGATCTCCGGCAGGCCGAGGTCGAGCACGATAGCATCGTAATTCTCGGTGCTCCCCAGAAAATGCCCCTCCTCGCCATCGGTGGCGAGATCGATGGCATAGCCCGCACCCTCGAGGGTGTTCTTCAGCTGCTGGCCGAGATTGGGCTCGTCCTCGACGATCAGAACGCGCATGTCATACCCCTGTTAGCGACCGGTGCGGCCGATGATCTGGCCCGAACGTCCATCGACGTCGACCCAGACGACGACTCCATCGCGCATGAATTTCAACGTGTAAACGGACGTGGAGAAATCCAGGTCGAAGCCGAGATACTCATAACCCTTCATCGTCGGCAGTACCCGCCCCTCGATCAGGCGCGGCGAGAGCACCGCACCCTTGCGGCGGGCGTCATAGGCGCGCTCCTGATCGCTGCGACGCTGATCCGGAGCCTGCGCCGCAACGGGAGCAAGCGCAGGCACGACGGCGAGAAGCAAGAGGGGCAAGACCATCTTCATAAGGACTGGCATAGGCAGAAGGCATTGAACACCCTGTGAATGGAGCGGTCGCATGCCGTTCACCCGACCGCATCCGGAATGCGGCGTAGCGGGTGTGCTTGCCGGGACGGGTTCCACCCCCTACCTGCGCCCGCCATGGCCGCACCTATTCTCGCTTACGAAGACCTTGGCGTCATCCAGGGTCACGGCTGGCTGTTTCGCCACCTCGACATCCACATCGGCGCACGCGACCGGCTGGCGCTGATCGGGCGCAACGGCGCCGGCAAGACGACGCTGTTGAAGCTGATCGCCGGCACGATCGACAGCGACGAGGGGCGGCGCGTCATCGTTCCCGGCACCCGTGTCGTGCTGCTGGAACAGGAGCCCAGCCTCGCCGGATGCGAGACGCTCGCCGATTACGTGCTGCGCGGCGACGATGCGCCCGCGCCGCACGAGGCGGAGGCGATCGCCGACCAACTCGGCATCGATCTCACCCGCGAGTCCGCCTCGGCGAGCGGCGGCGAGCGGCGACGCGCGGCGATCGTCCGTGCACTGGCGCAGGACCCCGACGTGCTGCTGCTCGACGAGCCGACCAACCACCTCGACATCGCCGCGATCGACTGGCTTGAGGAATGGCTTGGGCGCTTCCGCGGCGCGTTCATCGTCATCAGCCACGATCGCACTTTCCTGACTCGACTGACCAAGCAGACATTGTGGATGGATCGCGGCGCGATCCGCCGCGCCGAGGTGGGCTTCGGCGGGTTCGAGGCGTGGACCGAGCAGGTCTATGCCGAGGAGGAGCGAAATGCCCAGCGGCTCGACGCAAAGCTGAAGATCGAGGAGCACTGGCTGCAACGCGGCGTCACCGGCCGCCGCCGCCGCAACCAGGGCCGCCTCGCCAAGCTGAAGGACATGCGCGCCGAACGCGCCGCGATGATGGGGCCGCAAGGTGCGGCGAACCTCGCCACGTCGTCCGACGACAGCAAGACCAAGATCGTCATCGACGTGAAGCATGCGTCGAAGAGCTATGGAGAGCGGACCATCATCCGCGACCTCGACCTGCGCGTTACCCGCGGCGACCGGATCGGCATCGTCGGCCGCAACGGCGCCGGCAAGACGACGCTGTTGAAGCTGCTGACCGGCGAATTGCAACCTGACGAGGGTCAGGTGAAGCTGGCGAAGACGCTCGACGGCATTGTCATCGACCAGCAGCGCAGCCTTATGGCACCCGACAAGACGGTGCGTGAGGTGCTGGCCGATGGCGGCGACTGGATCGACGTGCTGGGCGTGCGCAAGCACATCCACGGCTATTTGAAGGAATTCCTGTTCGACCCCAGCCTGGTCGAGGCAAAGGTCGGCACGCTGTCGGGCGGCGAGCGGTCGCGGTTGCTGCTCGCACGCGAATTCGCCCGCGAGTCGAACCTGCTGGTGCTCGACGAACCGACCAACGACCTCGATCTCGAAACGCTCGACCTGTTGCAGGAAGTGATCGCCGATTACGGCGGCACGGTGCTGATCGTCAGCCACGATCGCGACTTCCTCGACCGGACGGTTACCGTCACGCTGGGGCTCGACGGATCGGGCGCGGTGGACGTCGTCGCCGGCGGCTATGAGGATTGGGAACGGCAGCGCAAACGCGCCAGCGAAACCCGCAAACCCGCCGCAACCAGAACCGCTCCCCCGCCCCCGCCGCAGGCGCGAACCAAGCTCAGCTACAAGGACCAGCGCGATTACGACCAGTTGCCGGGGCGGATCGAGGCGATCGACACCGCGATCGCCCGCGACGAGGCGCTGCTTGCCGATCCCGCACTGTACGTCCGCGATCCCAAACGCTTCGCCGCGCTGACGCAGGCGATCGAGACGGCGCGGGCTGAAAAGGATGCTGCGGAGATGCGCTGGCTGGAGCTGGCGGAGCAGGTCGAGGGGTTGGGTTAACGCAGCGCCCTGCCCTCTCGCCCGGCCAGTTCGGTGATGTATTGCCACGCCACGCGCCCCGACCGGCTACCGCGGCGGGTCGCCCAGTTGACCGCCTCCGCTGCGTCGTAGGGCAAGGCAAAGCGCGCGGCATAAACGGCGACGATCGCACAATAACCGTCCTGATCGAGCGCGTGAAAACCCAGGCTCAGTCCGAAGCGATCGGCGAGCGCAAGCTGGTCGTCGATGCTGTCACGCGGGTTGATCGCACCATCCTGTTCGGCGATGTCGCGCGGCACCAGATGACGGCGGTTGGCGGTCACGATCAGGCGGACGTTGTCCGGCCGCGCCTCCGCACCGCCTTCCAGCAGCGACCGCAGCGTCCGCGCTTCCGCGGGGGCATCGAATCCAAGGTCGTCGAGGAACAGGGCGAACGACCGCCGCACCGGCGCCAGTAGCGCGAACAGACCCGGCAAGGCATCCAGATCGCCGACCTCGATCAGCGCGACATCTCCGCCATCCGCCTGCACCGCACCGATCGCGGCCTTGACCAGCGCCGACTTGCCCGTTCCTCGCGCGCCCCACAGCAGCACGTCCTGCGCCGCAGCGCCCGCCGCCAGCCTGCGCGTGTTCTCGACCAACGCCAGTTTCTGCTTGTCGACACGCATCAGCAGATCGAGTGGCAACGGCGCGAACGCACGCGCGGCAATCAGCGCACCGCTTCGCCAGACATAGGCCGGATGCGCGGCGGCATCGTCGCCGGGCGGTGGCGGCGGGGCAAGGCGGTCGAGCGCCGCGGCGATACGCTCCAGTGGGTCGGCCATGGTCGCGCTCATGACGCGGCACGCGCGCACGCGCAACCGTCAGCGGGCGATCTGGCGTGCGTGCGACGCGATCGTCGGATCGGTCGGCGCCAGCGCCACCGCCTTCGCCGCCAGTTGCCGTGCACCGGCCAGATCGCCGTCGGCGGCCAGCGCCAGTGCATAGGCATCGCAGACCGAAGCGTTCATCGGCATCAGACGATAGGCGGCGCGGCCATAGGTGCGCGCGACCGGACCGTCGTCGCTCGCGGCATAGGCCCTCGCCAGATCTGCGAGCACCGCGGCATCGCGGTTGCCGGTCATCCGGCGCAAGCCTTCCAGTGTTTCGATCGCGTCGTCGGCATCGCCGTTCGCCACTTGCAGGCGCGCGCGGATACGCTGGCCGGACAGGCTCTGGGGGTTCTGCTGAAGGTAGAGCGACAGCGCCGCCGCCGCCTCGCGCGGCCGGTTCGCGCGTGCCCATGCATCGACCAGCCGCAGCATCGTCGGTTCATCGAACGTCAGGCTCGCGGCACGGGTATAGACCTGTGCCGCTTCGGGGAACCGGCCGGCGACGCTCAGCGCATCGCCCAGCGCGACCTGCGCGGCGGGTGCGCCGGGACTGGCCGCAACCAGCGTCCGCGCTCGCTCGATCGCACCCGCGGCATCGCCCGCGGTCAGTTGGGCGCGGATGACGCCCAGCATGTAATTGGGGTCGGACGGATCGTCGCGTGCCTCGGCCAGCACCACGCCGACACTGTCGTCGCTGGCGAACACCGCCGGACCACCGCGCGCGCCCGATGCCGCCCGGTCGAGAAAGCGCGCGGCGCTGACGCGGTCGCCGGTCGCCTCGAACGCCCGGGCGACCAGGGTCAGGGTGTAGGCGTCGGCATCGTCGCGCAACGCGATCGGACGCAATTGGGCAAGTGCGCCCTGGGGATCGCCAGAGCGCAGCATCGCCGCACCGAGCAGCCGGCGCAGCACGACGTTCATCGGCTGGTCGGCGGCCAGCGGACGCCAGCTGCCGATCGTCCGCTCGTAACGCCCGGCCACGAAATCCAGCCCGCCGCCGAGCAGCGCCGCCCCGGGCAATGTCGTGATCGTGGTTCCGGCGCGCTGAAGCATCTCGCGGGCCAGATCGAGCCGTCCGGCCCGCGCGGCCAGTACCGCCTGCAGGTAGAACGCCTGCGGACTGCCCGGTCGTGCGGCGAGTGCACGGCGGGTCGCGGCGAGCATGTCCGCATGGCGCCCGGCCTCGCCCAGCGTCGCCGCATATTCGATCAGCGCGGGATGGTAATAGGCATCGCGGGACAACGCCGCCTCGAACCACGGCAACGCGGCGGTAATGCCGTAGCGTGTCCGCACGATCTCCGCCTGAAGCGTCAACGGTACCGGATCACCCGGCGACAGTCGCGCGGACTGCGCGGCGGCTGCGGTGGCACCGGCGATCTCGCCGGCATTCAGTCGTACCCGCCCCAGATCGGCCCATATCGCGGCGTCCCGCGGCGCTCGCGCCGACAGGTGTTCCAGCAGCGCTGCGGCGGTGCCGGCATCGCCGAGCATGGCCAGCGCCCGCGCGCGTGCGCGAACGGCATCCACGTCGTCTGCCGGTGCCATCGCGGCGGCATCGATCGCGCCCTGATAATCGGATTGCAGGAAACGCGCCTGCGCCCGCAGGCCCGCGACGCGGATTTCGGGAACGTTCAGCGCGCGTGCACGGCTCACCGCGCCTTCGGCGGCCACGCCATCGCCCAGTTTCAGGTAACTGCGCGCCAGCAGCAGCAACGTGGGCTGCGACGCAGGGACGGCGCCCAGGGCAGCGAGCGCGTGATTGCGCGCCGCGCTGTAGTTGCCGATGCGATAGGCGGCGCGGGAATCGTGCAGGGCGCGCACCGGATCGACTCGCGGGGCCGGACGCAGCAGGACGAAAGCCAGAATCGCCGCAATCGCGACCAGCATGGCCAGCGCGATGCCATGTGCCAGACGCAGACGCGGCAGTCGCAACGCGCGACGGCGTCTACGGCGCATCATCGGATAGCGGGATTCAGCCATGCAGGTCGTAGCTCTTCAGGAGGTCGTACAGCGTCGGCCGGCTGACACCGAGCAGCCGCGACGCGCCGGAGATATTGCCGTCCGCCCGCGCCAGCGCCTGCCGGATCGTCTTGCGATCGGCATGCTCGCGCGCAGTGCGCAAGTTGAGCGGCAACGCCTCGCCCGCGTCGCCGCCCAGATCGAGGTCGGCTGCGGTGATCAGCTTTCCGTCCGCCATGATCACCGCCCGCTTGATGCGATTTTCCAGTTCGCGCACATTGCCGGGCCAGGGCCATGCCTCGATCGCTGCCAGCGCATCCGGCGCCAGTCCGGTAATCGCCAGCTTCATCGCATCGGCGTGCTTGCGCACCAGCGTGCGTGCCAGCAGGCCGGCGTCACCGGGCCGTTCGGCGAGGCTGGGGATCCGGACGATGATCTCGGCAAGTCGATAATATAAATCTTCCCGGAAGCGCCCGTCGGCGACCATCGCCTCCAGATTCTGGTGCGTGGCGCAGACGATCCGCGTGTCCACCGGGATGGCCTTGCGCCCGCCGATCCGCTCGATCACGCGTTCCTGCAGGAACCGCAGCAGCTTGACCTGCAACGGCAGCGGCACATCGCCGATTTCGTCGAGGAACAGGGTGCCGCCTGCCGACTGTTCGATCTTGCCCGGCGTCGTCTTTACCGCGCCGGTAAATGCACCCTTCTCGTGCCCGAACAATTCGCTTTCCAGCAGCGTGTCGGGGATCGCGGCGCAGTTGATCGCGACGAACTCGCCACGCCGCCGCGGCGATGTGTCATGTATGCCACGTGCCAGCAATTCCTTGCCGGTGCCGCTCGCGCCGAGCAGCATCACCGATACGTCGGCGGCGGCAACCCGTTCGACGGTGCGGACGACTTTGGCCATTTCGTCAGAGGCATAGATCAATCCGCCGAACCCCGAGCCGCCCGGTTCGCGCGCCGCGAGGCGACGGTTCTCCGCCTCCAGCGCATGGACATGGAACGCACGCGCGACGATCAGGCCGAGTGCGTCGATGTCGATCGGCTTGGCGTAGAAATCCCATGCCCCCAGTCCGATCGCATTCAGGGCGCTCTCCCGCGCGCCATGGCCGGACGCGACGATCACCTTGGTGTCGGGTTTCAGCGCGAGGATCTCGGCGAGCGTCGCGAAGCCTTCGCCCGTACCGTCAGGGTCGGGCGGCAGGCCGAGGTCCAGCGTCACCACGGCTGGTTCGTGAAGACGCAACGCCTCGATCGCCTCGGCACGGGTGGCTGCGCCGACGATCTCATACCCCTCATAGGCCCAGCGCAACTGGCGTTGCAGCGCAAGGTCGTCCTCGACGATCAGCAGGACCGGCTTGGTGCTCATGCCGCCTGCTCCATGGTGCGGGCCGCGGGCAGTGACAGGCGGAATCGCGTCCCCTCGCCCTGCCGGCTATCGACGTCGATGGTACCGTCCATCGCCTCGGCAAGCTGGCGCGCTTCATAGGCGCCGATGCCGAAGCCATCCGGCTTCGACGAGGCGAACGGGCGGAACAACTGATCGCGGACGAAAGCGGCGCTCATCCCGCATCCGCGATCGACTACGTCGACGACCGTGCGGCCGTCGTGGTACCCGGCGCGGATGGTGACCGGGGTGCCCGAAGGGCTCGCTTCGATCGCGTTCTGCAACAGGTGCCCGAGCAACTGGTCCAGCCGGCCGGGTTGGGCGAGCGCCATGCCCGCACCCTCGACCACGATCGGGTGCTGGGCGCGCCGCACAGCCGCCAGCCGCAGCGCCAGCGCCGCCAGATCGACCGGCTGCACGGGTTCCGGTTCCGCGCGATGGTGCTGCGACAGGCGGGCAAGCAGCGCGTTCATGCGGGCCGCGGAATCCTTCAGGGTTTCGATCATGTCGGCACGGAAGGCGGGATTGTCGGCATGGCGTTCGGCGTTGCGCGCGACCAGGCTGAGGCCGCTGACCAGATTCTTGATATCGTGGATAATGAAGGCGAAGCGACGATTGAACTCGTCGAACCGTGCGGCGTCGGCGAGCGCGGCGTGCGCACGATCCTCGGCGAGATAGCTCGCGGCCTGTCGCCCGGCGACGCGGAGCAGGTCGAGGTCCTCCCAGTCGAGAGCACGGTCGATCGGGGGGCGAGCGAGCAGGATGGCGCCAATCAGGCTTGTGCCGTGGATCAGGGGCACGAGCGCCCAGGCTTCCGGGTGGTCACAGATCCATTGCGGCACGGCGGCGGCTTCCTCGGCCGGAGCTTCGCCGCGACGGACCTGATCGAGCTCGACGATTCGCGTGCTGGCGGCGAGATGCTCCGACAATGCGGCCTCGGTGCTGCCGGTGTCTGGCCAGTGCCAGGCCGCGGCCGGGCCCAGCCCGGCCCCGTCGGGAACCAGCAACAAGCCGGCAGGCGATCCGGTCAGGTCCGCGATGGCCCGTACGATCCGCTGGTCGAGCGGGTCGGCGCCGGGCCCGGGCGATCCCAGCGTCGCGGTGAACCGCTGCCATTCGGCGCGATAATCGTAGCGATGGCGGAAGAAGTGCTTGGCGACCTTCACCTTCGCCCACGCCCGCAGCCATGGGGTGGACAGCAAGGTGACCAGCGCCGTCGTCGCACCCAGCACGATCGCGGTCTGGACGATCCGGGCGGTATGGCCGGCAAACCGTTCCGCGATCTGGGTCAGCAGGATGGTGAAGCCGGCATACGTTATGACCGCGGCGACGGAAAACAGCCGCAGCGCCACCCCATGCGAAACGGTCAGCCCTCGTTCGCCACGCCGGGCGGCCAGCGCCAGCAACAGGGCGACGCCGGTCATGACGAAGCCTCTTGCGGCGACGACGACCACAGGCCGGCCACCGAGTCCCCAGCCGAGCGCCGCGGCGAACAGGTCCGCACCCCACATCGTCGCGATGGCGGCGGCGAGCAGGACGGTACGGCCGCGGTTGCGCGGTGCACCGACGAAGGCGAGCTGATGGACCAGCATCAGCCCGACGATCGCCGCGAGCATGCGCGCGATCAGTCTGAACTGGATGACCGCCGCCTGTGCCTCGATACCGAGCGGCAGGGTTTCGAACAGCGCCAGCGCCGTTGCGAAGACGGTGATCGATCCCGCGGCGGCATAGACCGCGTAAAGCGGCATGCTGCCGCTACGTGCCTGCCGGACGAAGGTGAGCATCAGCGCCAGCCATGCGAGATTGCGCACCGATTCGGCGAGCCGCGCCACCACGTCGCCCGCGCCGATACCCGCGACGGCAAGTGCCCACAGCGCAGTGGCGATCAGCGCGCAGGCGAGCGGCGCGCGCGGTGCCAGCGGCTGGGTATGGCGGAGCCAGGCGAGCGCCAGCCCACCGAACGCCAGCGCCGCGAGCGCATGGCCCCAGAGGATCAGCGTCGGCACGGCCTCAGCGTGCTCCTGACGGCCAGAGCACCACGCGCAGCGTCTGGAGCAGGATCAGCAGGTCGAGGAAGGGCGAATAGTTCTTGGCGTAATAGAGGTCGTATTCCAGCTTGTGGCGGGCATCCTCGATCGACGCGCCATAGGGGTAGTTGATCTGCGCCCAGCCGGTGATGCCGGGCTTCACCATGTGGCGCTCGGCATAATACGGAATCTGCTGTTCGAGCTGTTCGACGAATTGCGGGCGTTCGGGACGCGGGCCGACGAAGCTCATCTCGCCTTTCAGCACCGTCCACGTCTGCGGCAGTTCGTCGATGCGCACCATACGGATGAATCGGCCGACCCGGGTGATGCGGGGATCGTCCTTTTCCGCCCATACAGCCTTGCCAGCAACTTCCGCATCCTGCCGCATCGAGCGCAACTTGATGATGTCGAAGCCCTGATTGTACAGGCCGACGCGGCGCTGGCGGTAGAAGGCGGGGCCCTTGGATTCGAGCTTGATCGCGGCGGCGGTGAGGAGGATCACCGGGAGCGTCAGGAACAGCAGCAGCAGGCTGGCGACGACGTCGAACGCCCGCTTGAAGGCGCTCGACAGCATGCGGCCGGAGGCGAAGCCGTCCGAGAAGATCAGCCACGACGGATTGACGGAATTGAGGTCGATCCGCCCCGTCTCGCGCTCGAGAAAGCTGGAGATCTCGCTGACCATCACGCCCGTCGTCTTGACGCGCAGCAGATCCTTCAGCGGCAAGGCGTTGCGGCGTTCCTCGAGTGCCAGAACGACTTCGCTCGCGCCGTTATCGACGACATGCGCGGCGAGATTGGGAATCCGGTCGCGCGGAACGGCGTCCGTGATGACCGGGTTGGCCTCCCCCATCGCGACATAGCCGGCGACGACGACATTCGATCCCGGTAGCGCGGCCAGTCCACCGATGCGGGCGGCGCGATGCCCCGCCCCCAGCACGATGATCCGCCGCTTGAAGGTCTCGCTGCCCAACGTCCGGCCCAGCAACGCCCGAACCACGACCAGCAGGATTCCCGCGATCAGCGTCGCATAGGCGAGGTTCGATCGCCACAATGCCAGTGGTGGAACGAGGAAGAAGAGGATGGAGAGGAAGCTGACCCCCAGCAGGATCGCAACCGCCAGCCGTGCCGCGGCGAAGCGCAGCGACAGGAACGACGCGACGCCATAGGCGCCGACCGCGACCAGTGCGATCTGAAGAGCGAACGCGAACGATAGCAATTGCGGCAGGCGCGACGAGGTTGGCTCGATCAGCATGCCGATCTGGTGCGCACGGATCACCCAGCCCAGTTCCGCCGAGGCGATCAGCAGGACCGCATCCACCAGTCCGAGCAGCAGCACGGCATAGGGAACGTAATGCTTGAAAACGCGGATCATCCCCGCTTCCTTCCGACCGCGCCTGTAAGCTTTTCCGACAGGCAACTTTCCGCCTCGCAGAAAAAAGCAAAGAAAGCTTGAAGAGGCGCTTCATCTGGGTCGTTTCGTCGCTGCATTCGTTCAGCTACGGCTCGTTCAGCTATGATGATACGTCCAAGGAGTTTCTCACCCACCATGACGATCGTTCCCGTGATCCTTTCCGGAGGATCAGGCACCCGGCTATGGCCGATGTCGCGCCCGGAAATGCCCAAGCAGCTGCTGGCGTTGACCGCCGAGGAAACGATGCTGCAGCTGACCGCGAGGCGAGCGCATGGCGAGGCGTTCGCAGCGCCGATCGTGGTGGCCAGCGCCCGGCACGCCGATCACATCGACGAACAGTTGAGCGCCGTAGGCGCGACGCCGCAGGCGGTGATCCTCGAGCCTGTCGCGCGTAACACCGCGCCGGCGATCGCGCTTGCCGCCTTGGCAGCGAAGGGCGAGGATGCGTTGCTGGTGATGCCGTCCGATCACGTCATCGCCGACGTCGCCGCTTTTCACGCCGCCATCGAGGCAGCGATGCCGCTGGTCGCGGAGGGTTGGCCGGTCACGTTCGGGATCGCTCCCGACGCGCCGGAAACGGGGTATGGCTGGATCAGGATCGGCGAGCCGCTGACGAACGGCGTTCACCGGGTCGCCCGCTTCGTCGAGAAACCGATCCGGGAGCGGGCCGAAGAGATGCTGGCATCCGGCGATCACGCGTGGAACGGCGGCATCTTCCTGTTCCGCGCGGATATCTTTCTCGGTGAACTGGCAGCGCATGCTCCCGCGATGCTGACCGCCGCGCAGGATGCCATGACCGGGGCGCGGCGTGATGGCGGGCGGATCTATCCCGATGCCGACGCCTTCGCCGCGTCCCCGTCGGATTCGATCGACTATGCGGTGATGGAACGCGCCGAGCGTGTCGCCGTCGTGCCGGTCGATATGGGCTGGAGCGACGTCGGCAGCTGGGACGCGCTGCATGCGATCAGCGATCGCGACGGCGACGGAAACGCCCACCGTGGCGAGGTGCTGGCGATCGACGTGCGCGATTGCCTGATCCGCACCGACGGTATCCGCGTTTCGGCGGTCGGGATCAGCGACCTGATCGTCGTGGCGAGCGGCAACGACGTCCTGATCCTGCCGCGTGGCCGAAGTCAGGAGGTCAAGAAGCTGATCGAGGCGATGAAAGACGCCTGATCAGTAGCTGATCGTCCACGCCCATAAACCCGCCAGCCCCGCAGCGCCGATCAGCAGCTGACGGGGCCGCAGCGTCGCGAAATAGGCGGGTGCATTCCCCGCCAGTGCGGCACGGCGATCGAGCAGGGCGGCGAGGCCGTAGGCGATGATCAGCGGCATCAACGCCATCGACGGGCGGCCGATGACGAGGGCGAGACCCGCGAGCGTGAAATAGGCGATGCTGGCGCTGATCTCCGCCGGCTTCGAGGCGTTCGGATAGCCGAAGCCGAACCCGCGGCGGACGCCGGCGATAAACGCGAGCACCAATGCACCCCAGATAATGCCGAGTTGCACCGCCCAGAATGGCCATGGCTGGGGAAGCAGCCATGCGCCCGCGCCGGCCGCGACGAGCGGAAGCATCGGGCCGTAGCCGAGGATCGCGCCGTCGGCGGGGATGTCGGGGCGGGTCGCGTCGATGTTCATGATGACGGCAACGTGCGGGTGGGGCGTGGGTTGCTTCGTCCGGTGAAGCGAGGCTTGCGCATGACATCGCATCTGCGTGTTCCTGCGAACGCAGGAACCCAGGGTGGGGCAGGACCACGGCTTGAAGTATTCGGAACACTGGGCTCCTGCGTTCGCAGGAGCACGGGTTGTGAGTTGCTTTGACGGGAATGACGAAGGGCCGGGGGATTGCTTCCCCGGCCCTTCGTTTTTGCCTGGAACGAGCACCGGCAAAGCCGGTGCTGGCACGTCGGTACGGGTTCGGCGTTGCCGATCCCGCCGGCCGGTTCTGATTTCGTGTCGGGCGGAGCCTTGGCTCCGCCCGACCGAAATCAGAAGTCCATGCCGCCCATGCCGCCCATGCCGCCGCCGCCGGGCATGCTCGGAGCCTTGTCCTCCGGCAGTTCGGACACGGTCGCTTCCGTGGTGATGAGCAGGCCGGCCACCGAAGCGGCGTTCTGCAGCGCGGTGCGGACGACCTTGGTCGGGTCGATCACGCCGGCGGTCACCAGGTTCTCGTACGTGTCGGTCGACGCGTTGAAGCCGAACGAGGTGTCCGACTGGTCGAGCAGCTTGCCCGACACGACGGCACCGTCGTGACCCGCGTTCTGCGCGATCTGGCGAACCAGAGCCGTCAGCGACTTGCGGACGATGTCCACGCCGCGGGTCTGGTCGTCGTTGACGCCGGTGACGCCTTCGAGAGCCTTGGTCGCGTACAGCAGCGCGGTGCCGCCACCGGGGACGATGCCTTCTTCGACGGCTGCGCGGGTCGCGTGCAGCGCGTCGTCGACGCGGTCCTTCCGCTCCTTCACCTCGACCTCGGTCGAGCCACCGACCTTGATGACCGCGACGCCGCCAGCGAGCTTGGCGAGACGCTCCTGGAGCTTCTCGCGGTCGTAATCGCTGGTGGTGTTCTCGATCTGCGCACGGATCGCCTCGGTGCGGCCCTTGATCGAATCGGCTTCACCCGCACCGTCGATGATGGTGGTGTTGTCCTTGTCGATCGTGACGCGCTTGGCGGTGCCGAGCATGCCGACGGTCACGTTCTCGAGCTTGATGCCGAGGTCTTCCGAGATCATCTCGCCCTTGGTCAGGATCGCGATGTCTTCCAGCATCGCCTTGCGACGATCGCCGAAACCCGGAGCCTTGACCGCTGCGACCTTCAGGCCGCCACGCAGCTTGTTGACGACGAGCGTGGCCAGAGCCTCGCCCTCGATGTCCTCGGCGATGATCAGCAGCGGACGACCCGACTGGACGACGGCTTCCAGGATCGGGAGCATCGCCTGAAGGTTCGACAGCTTCTTCTCGTGGATCAGGATGTACGGATCGTTCAGTTCGACCGTCATCTTTTCCGGGTTGGTGATGAAGTAAGGCGACAGATAGCCGCGGTCGAACTGCATGCCCTCGACGACGTCGAGCTCGAAATCGAGACCCTTCGCTTCCTCGACGGTGATCACGCCTTCCTTGCCGACCTTCTCCATCGCTTCCGCGATCTTCTCGCCGACTTCACGGTCGCCGTTGGCCGAGATGATGCCGACCTGGGCGATCTCGCTGGTGCCCGCGACGGGCTTCGAGCGGGCCTTGATGTCCTCGACGACCTTCAGGACGGCGATGTCGATGCCGCGCTTCAGATCCATTGGGTTCATGCCGGCCGCGACCGACTTCATGCCCTCGCGGACGATCGCCTGCGCCAGAACGGTCGCGGTGGTCGTGCCGTCGCCGGCGATGTCGTTGGTCTTCGAGGCCACTTCGCGCACCATCTGCGCGCCCATGTTCTCGAACTTGTCCTTCAGCTCGATCTCCTTGGCGACGGTGACGCCGTCCTTGGTGATGCGGGGAGCGCCGAAGCTCTTGTCGATCACGACGTTGCGGCCCTTCGGACCCAACGTCACCTTCACCGCGTCGGCGAGGATATCGACGCCGCGCAGGATGCGCTCACGCGCGTCGCGGCCGAATTTTACGTCTTTGGCTGCCATGGTGGCTACCCTTTCGAAAATTGGAAGTTGTGGAAGTTGACACTACGTCCGGGTCGAAATCGCTCCCGGACGCGAGAATCAGCCGATATTCTCGAGCCTGTTGGCGTTAGCCAACGATCCCAAGGATGTCGGATTCCTTCATGATGAGCAGGTCTTCACCGTCGACCTTGACCTCGGTGCCCGACCATTTGCCGAACAGGATCTTGTCGCCGGCCTTGACGTCGAGCGGGGTGATCGTGCCGTTTTCGGCGCGCGCGCCGGTGCCGGCGGCGACGACTTCACCCTCTTGCGGCTTTTCCTTGGCGGTGTCGGGAATGATGATCCCGCCGGCCGTCTTCTCTTCCGCCTCTACGCGGCGAACGAGGACGCGGTCGTGCAACGGACGAAAGTTCATTGCTGAGTCCCTCTTTTGGTCAGTGTGACAGATTTCTGGCACTCACATTATGCGAGTGCCAACGCCGGGGATATGTGCCGGAGGGCGTGAGTCGTCAAGGGCGTGGCGACGGGGAAATCACCAGTCATGCATCGTGCGGGACAGGCGGAGCGACCGCTAGACTATCTGAACCGGGAAAAGGCGAACCCGCCATAGATACGGCCGATCGTCTGCCCGAGCTTTCGCCCATGAATGGCATGATGCTCGTCGCCCCATGTCACGATGCTGAGATTCGTATCCCAGTCCCGCATGTGCGCACCCTGCAATCCGCGCGCGATATCCCCGGATGGTTCTTTCCAAAGATCTTCCGCTGCATCACCGAGCGGGACCACAGGTCCGCCCGCGCCTTTGCGGACCATCGGGCGACGATGCGGATCGACCACGACCCAGTGTCGTTTGGTGAAAGTGTTGGTCGTGCCGCCCTGCAACAGGCTGGAATCGATCTGCAGGACGATCCAGCTGCCGGTCCATTGCTTCATCAGACTCAACGTCGCCAGCATCGAACTTTTCATAAGCCCTGCACCCATCGTGTCGGCCCTGACGCCCGCACCGGCTGCGACGAACCATTTTCGGACGACGCCGGGATAGGAGATCGAGCCGAATTGATCCTTGGGCTTCACCGCCCCGACATCCAGCGGTCGCGTCGATGCGCTGAGACAGGACATCGTCATCCAGTCGATGTCGTCGATATGCCGGTGACCGGCGTCTTTCGCACGTACGGTCGTCAACGCCTTGGCCGCTGCGACCTGCCCGTCGTCGCTCGACAGGGTCAGCGTGGCATTGCGATTGCCGAATCGGAAATGCCCCCGCTCCCACAGCGACAGAGCATATGTGACATAAACGTCGGGACGATCGTGCAACAGGCAGTATAAAAAGGCCGCAGGACCACAATAGGATGTCTCGAGCTGATTGGGGAGCTGGCCATCGAGGCGCGCCTTGATCTGACGTGCGAACGGGTCACGCGCAATCGGCCAGCCCGCCGGGCTGCGTTGCAGGGCCGGACGGCGCTTCGGATCGGAATTCCGGCCGATCTCGATGAACCGCAATAACAGGGTCTGGGCCGCTTTCAGCCGGGTTGCGTTACCCGTGATCATCGGACGCCCCCTTCGTTTAACAGGGCATCGATACGATCGGATGTCGCGGCATTTTCGTTGTCGAGCGGAGTGTCGTCCGACCGCGTTCCGATGTCTGCCGACGTTGGCGGCGGATCAGTCGCGACGCGTTCCATGCGCGCGTCGCGCTGGCTGTCGAGGGCAGATTGCCAGGCGAGAACCCCCAGTCCGGCAGCAAGGCCCACCAGTCCAAAACCCGTGGCTACGAACACTCCGGCCTTGCCACCGGACACGCTCGATACCGGAGAAGCCATGCCTTGTGCGGGCGGGCCATATGCATTGGCGTACGCACTTCCCGGCCGCAGAAACATCACGCCCGTCGCGACGATCGCGAACATCCGCGCGCCCCATGCAATTCCGTCTGCGCCGTGCCCCGACCATCTCAGAGATGCCGTCGCCAGCAGAATCCCGATTCCGGCCATGCCTGCCAGCGCGACCCCCGCGTTCTGCCCGCAATCGTGCAGTCGACGAACCGATTCGACGAAAAGCTTGCCGAGCAGCAGCGCGGCCAGCGTCCAGACCGGGATGATCGGAATGCCGTCGACGAACCGCAACAGTCGGATCAGGCACCAAAGCGATGCTAGGACGCAGGCCAGGACGACCAGCCAGCGCGCGATCGAGGTGCGGGAATCCAGCGAAAACAATCGGACGACCGCCAATGTCAGCTCCCCCTCATCCTCAGCGACCGGGTCCACCGACCCGTCACCTTCGGTCAACCAACCGCTACCGCATTTTGGTCCCACGATCCTTCAACAAACATGCCGGCGCCCCTGTCTTACCATCCTAATACGGGCCGTTGCGTCGCGCCCTCCCCTGCTCTAGCGCTGGAGCAGGTTTGTAGGAGCATGACGTGAAGCTGGTTCGGGGCGCATGGAAGCTGCTGGTGGCGATCAAGGACGGGCTGGTCCTGATCGCGATGCTGCTGTTCTTCGGTCTGCTGTTCGCGGCGCTCAATGCGCGGCCGGGGACGAAGGCGATCCCGACGGGTGCGCTGGTGCTCGACCTCGACGGCACCATCGTCGAACAGCCCGAGGAGCAGGCGCCGTTCGCCGCGCTGTCGGGGCAGTCGATGCCGCGGCAATATCGCGCCCGCGATGTGCTGCGCGCGATCGACGAGGCGCGGACCGACGATCGGGTCAAGGCACTGGTGCTGGACCTCGACCGGTTCGGTGGCGGTTATCCGGCGACGCTGAACGAGATCGCCGATGCGATCCGCCGATTCCGCGATACCAAAAAGCCGGTGTTGGCCTATGCGACCGCCTATACCGATTCCGGTTATCGGCTCGCGGCGAACGCGAGCGAGATCTGGGTCAACCCGCTGGGCGGCACGCTGTTCACCGGACCGGGCGGCAACCAGCTGTATTACAAGGGTCTGATCGACAAGCTGGGCGTCAACACGCACGTCTACCGCGTCGGCAAGTTCAAGAGCTTCGTCGAGCCCTATACCCGCACCGACCAGAGCCCGGAGGCGCGCGAGGCGAGCCGGCAACTGCTCGGATCGCTGTTCGGCCAGTGGCAGGACGCGGTCGCCAAAGCGCGGCCGAAAGCGCAGGTGGCGCAATTCCTCAACAGTCCCGAACGGGTGATCGTCGCGGCGAACGGAGACATCGCCAGGGCGAATCTGTCGGCGGGCATCGTCGACAAGCTGGGCGACCGCACCGCCTTCGGCCAGCGCGTCGCCGCCCTGGTTGGCAGCGATACACGCAAGCCGATCGGCAATTTTACGACGATCCGGTACGACGCGTGGATCGGCGCCCATCCGTTGTCGAAGGCGGGCGACGGCATTGGCGTCGTCACGATCGCCGGCGACATCGTCGATGGCGAGGGCGGCCCCGGCAGCGCGCACGGCGATACCATCGCCAAGCTGATCCTGAACGGGCTCGCCACCAAGAACCTGAAGGCGCTGGTGGTGCGGGTCGATTCGCCGGGCGGATCGGTGCTGGCATCGGAGCGGATCCGGCTGGCGATCCTGGAAGCGAAGAAGAAGGGGCTGCCGATCGTCGTCTCGATGGGCGGGTTGGCCGCGTCGGGTGGCTATTGGGTGTCGACACCCGGTGACGTGATCTTTGCGGAGCCGGCGACGATCACCGGATCGATCGGAATCTTCGGCATCATCCCGACCTTCGAGAAGACGCTGGCCAGGATCGGTGTCACGACCGACGGCGTGAAGTCGACGCCGCTGTCGGGACAGCCGGACGTGTACGCCGGCACCACGCCGGAGCTGGATGCGATCCTGCAGGCGGGTATCGAGAACGGCTATCGCCAGTTCCTCGGCCGGGTCGCACAGTCGCGCGGCATGACGCCCGAGCGGGTCGACCAGATCGCACAGGGGCGCGTGTGGGATGGCGGCACGGCACGGCAGCTGAAGCTGGTCGACCGGTTCGGCGGGTTGCAGGACGCGATCGCGGAGGCGGCGAAACGCGCCCGGCTCGATCCGGCCAAGATCCATGCCGAATATCTGGAAAAGGAGCCCGGCTTCGCGGCACAGATCGCAGCCAGCTTCGCCGAAAAGGACGACGACGACGCGACCGGCGGCGACGTGTTCGCGCGGATCGCGGCGGAGCGGCGCGGGCTGCTCGCACAGGCGCTAGGCGACGTGAAGCGCCTCGCCACCGCCGGATCGGTACAGGTCCGCTGCCTGGAATGCGGTGGCCTCGGGCCGAGCGACACCGCAGGGTCGGACGCCCGGCTGCTCGACCTGATCCTGGCCCGGGTCGGACTGTAGGATGATCGCGATACGCCCGGCGACGCCCGAGGATGCGGGCGCGATCGCCGCGATCTATGCCCCCCACGTGCTTGCCGGCACGGTGTCGTTCGAGACGGAGGCGCCCGATACCCGCGCGATGCGGACCCGGATGGCCTCGTCCGCCGGATTGTACCCGTGGATCGTCGCCACCAACGGCGATGCGACCGGGGGTGTGCTGGGTTACGCCTATGCGACGCGCTTTTCGGAGCGGGAGGCGTATCGCTGGGTGGTCGAGACCAGCATCTACGTCGCCGACGTGGCGCAAAGGCAGGGTGTCGGGCGATTGCTGTACGAAGCATTGGTCGACACGTTGCGGGCACAGGGCTTCACCCAGGCGATCGGCCGGATCGCGCTGCCGAACAGCACCTCGATCACCCTGCACGAATCGGTGGGCTTCCGCCGCGCCGGCGTCTTCCGCGAGATCGGCTACAAGCACGGGCAGTGGATCGACGTCGGCTATTGGCAGTGCGAACTCGCGGAGCCCACGACACCGCCCGATGAACCGCGCCGTTTCGCGGACACCGGCGTCGTGCGAGGGTGACCACGCCCCTGTCGCAGGCCGCGATCGCGATCGAAGCCGATCGGGAGGCAGACGCATGAACGACGACGACGCGCAGGCCGGCACCAGCGGCGATGCGATGCTGTACGACTATCTCAAGCATCTCACCTCGCTATGCCTCTTCTCGCTGGCCGGCGTGGCGGCGCTCGCCGACAAGGTGCATGGCCGATCCGCCGTATCCGTCGTCATGGCGCTGGTCGTGATCGGGGTGGCGGCGTTCAGTTCGTTCTTCGCGACCGGCCTGATCGTGGAGGCGCGTTTCTCGGGCAAACCGTTGACGGGCAAGATCAACCTGTATCGCCATGCCTCTCCGCTGCTGCTGTCCGTCGGACTCGGCATGTTCCTCTATCTGTACGTCAAGTCGCTGACGTCCTGATCGCCTAGGGACGGCTGCGATAGGCGGGCAAGGCGATGTGATAGCGGATCGCCATCGCGCGCAGGGCAAAACCGGCGGCGGCGGCGATGACCGCCGCGGGCGCCCCCGCCAGTCCGGCCAGACCCAATGCGACGTAGAGCGACGACGACAGCGCCGCAGCCGTGACGTACAGCTCCGGCCGCATCAGGATCGACGGCTCCCCTGCCAGCACATCGCGGATAATACCGCCGACACAGGCGGTGACGACGCCCATCAGCGCGGCGGGCACCGGTGGCACGCCATAGCCGACCGCCTTCGCCGCGCCATATACGGCATAGGCGGCGAGGCCGATCGCGTCGAACCAGTCGAGCGCGCTATCCTTCCACCAGCGCTCGGGCGTCACCCACACCGCCGCCGCCATCGCCAGGCAGACGGTCGCGGCCCGCGGGTCGTGGACCCAGAACACCGGCGCATCGATCAGCAGGTCGCGCACGGTGCCGCCACCGACGCCGGTGATGAGCGCGAAAAAGGCCAGCGTCACGGCGGTCTGCCCGCGCTTCGCCGCTGCGAGGGCACCCGAAACGGCGAACACGGCGAGGCCCGCCACATCGAACCATGGCGCGAATGCGGGCAGCAGCGAGGCGGTCTGGGGAAGCGGCGGCAGCATCGTGTCCGTCGCCTAGAGGATTGTCGCCAGGAATTGAACCGGGTGCTCGATGATCGGATACGGGCACTGGCGGCTCGCGACTGGCCAAGCGGCGGCGCAACCGGTAAGGCGCGCGCTTTCCCTATCCAGACGCGAGTGTTCCCATGGGTTTCCGCTGCGGTATCGTGGGCCTGCCCAACGTCGGCAAGTCCACCCTCTTCAATGCTTTGACCGAGACGGCGGCGGCGCAGGCGGCCAATTATCCGTTCTGCACGATCGAACCCAACGTCGGCAACGTCGCGGTGCCCGATCCGCGGCTGTACAAACTGGCGGAGATCGCGGGATCGGCCAAGATCATCGAGACGCAGCTCGCGTTCGTCGACATCGCCGGCCTCGTCCGCGGCGCGTCGAAGGGCGAAGGGCTCGGCAACCAGTTCCTCGGCAACATCCGTGAAGTCGATGCGATCGTCCACGTCTTGCGCTGCTTCACCGATGGCGACGTGACGCATGTCGAGGGCAAGGTCGACCCGATCGCCGACGCCGAGACGGTCGAGACCGAGCTGATGCTGTCCGACCTCGAAAGCCTCGAAAAGCGCGTGCCGAACCTGATCAAGAAGGGTCAGCAGGGCGACAAGGAGGCGAAGATCGGTGCAGCGGTACTCGGCCAGGCGCTCGAGTTGCTGCGCGAGGGCAAGCCTGCTCGCCTCACCCAGCCCAAGGATGCGGAGGAAGCCCGCGTGTTCGCGGGCGCGCAGCTGATCACCGCCAAGCCGGTGCTGTACGTCTGCAACGTCGACGAGAGCGATGCGGCGAACGGCAACGCGCTGTCGGCGAAGGTGTTCGAGAAGGCGAAGGCGGAGGGTGCCGAGGCGGTCGTCGTATCCGCGGCGATCGAAGCCGAGATCGCGACGATGGCGCCCGAGGATCGCGGCGAATTCCTCGCCGAGCTTGGGCTGGAGGAAACCGGCCTCGCCCGCGTCATCACCGCCGGATACAAGCTGTTGCACCTGCTGACCTTCTTCACCGTCGGTCCCAAGGAAGCGCGGGCGTGGACCGTGCATGCCGGTGCGAAGGCGCCGAATGCGGCAGGCGAAATCCACACCGACTTCGAACGCGGCTTCATTCGCGCCGAGACCATCGCGTACGACGATTACATCGCCTGCAAGGGCGAAGCCGGCGCGCGCGAAACGGGCAAGCTGCGGCAGGAAGGCAAGGAGTATGTCGTCCACGACGGCGACGTGATGCTGTTCCGCTTCAACGTGTGATCTCGTAATCTCCCCATCCGGAACGGGCGATGTCCCCGTGGGAGAGAACTTTGCTGGTGCCTCGTTCGTCGATGCCCGACCGGTGTCGAGCGAACGGGCGGTCGTGATCCGATCGCACGAGACGGCGCGTACCTCCCCCTCCGTCACGGCTACGCCGCGCCACCTCCCCCTTGCGGGGGAGGAATGAAGTTGAGCTCACGTCATTTAGTCCGCGGATAGCAGCGAGAACCGTCTCGTCTTTGAAACGGCCGGTTCTTCAAATCCTCCCCCGCGAGGGGGAGGTGGCGCGGCGTTAGCCGTGACGGAGGGGGAGGTAAGCGACGGCCTGCCTCGGCAAGGACGTCGCCATCCGATGGTGCGGAGTGCCTGAAGGAAGGACCCGCAAAACCGGTGTCAGGTGACCTTGTCGCCCTGGCCTGCTCCCGCGTAAGGCGGCTCCGGCTTCAACGTCCGGGACGATCGCCTCGTGAGACTGATTCCCCTCGCCTGCTCCATTCTGTCGCTCGCCGCCTGCGCCCTGCCCTACACGCCGCCGGCCCTCTCGCCGGTGACCCAGCCCGCCCCGGCAGCGTCGGGCACGACCCTGCCCCCGGCACCGATGCCGCGGACGATGGGGGCGCCGGTCACCATCCTCGTGTCGATCGATGGCTTCCGGCCCGATTACCTCGACCGCGGGGTGACACCGAACCTGTCCGAACTTGCTGCCGGCGGTGTCAGCGCGTCGATGCGGCCGTCGTTTCCCTCCGTCACCTTCCCCAATCACTGGACGCTGGTGACCGGCAAGGTGCCGGACCATCACGGCATCGTCGGCAACAGGATGGAGGACCCCGCACGTCCGGGCGAAACCTTCACGATGGCGAGCGACGACCCGTTCTGGTGGAACGCCGCAGAACCCATCTGGGTGACCGCAGAGAAGGCGGGCGTCCGGACCGCGACGATGTTCTGGCCCGGTGCCAACGTGGGCTGGGGCGGGACGATCATTCCCGACAGCCATGGCGCGATCCGCGATGCGACCCGCCCGAAGGTTTGGCAGCAGTTCAATCAGGCGGTGACCGGCACGAGCCGCGTCGATGCGGTGATCGACTGGATGCGCCGACCGGAGGCGACGCGCCCGCGCTTCGTGACGCTATACTTCGACACGGTCGACAGTGCCGGCCATGCCAACGGGCCGCAGGCGGCGGCAACGACACAGGCGGTAGCGGACGTCGACGTCCAGATCGGTCGACTGGTGCAGGGCCTGCGCGAGCTGCGACAGCCGGCCAATCTGGTGATCGTCGCCGACCACGGCATGGCCGCTACCGACAGCACGCGCACGATCCCGCTCGACCGTGTGGCGAACGTGACCGACTATCGCCTGCTGGAAAGCGGCCCCTATGCGACGCTGTTCCCGGTGGCGGGGCGCGAAGCCGCACTGGAGGCGGCGCTGCTCCGGCCGCATCCGCACATGACGTGCTGGCGCAAGAATGCAGTGCCGGCGCGGTTCCGCTATGGCGGCAATCCCCGCATCCCGCCGTACGTCTGTCTGGCGGAACCCGGCTGGCTGATCCTGAAGAGTGCGACCGCCGACGCCTTCCAGGGCGGTGCCCACGGCTACGACAATCGTGCGCCCGACATGGCGGCGCTGTTCATCGCCAACGGGCCGGCCTTCGTCGGTGGCAAGCGGCTCGCGGGCTTCGACAACACCGACATCAATCCGCTGCTGCGCGACCTGATCGGACTGCCCATGGCGGCCGGACTGGACGGCAGCGACGCACCGTTTAGGCAGGTGTTGAAACGATAGGAGAGCGGCCGTGCAGTATTTCGAGGATATCGAGGTCGGGACCAGGGCCAGCTTCGGCGACTATCCGGTGACCCGTGATGAAGTGGTCGCTTTCGCCGGGAAGTACGATCCACAGCCGTTCCACCTGTCGGACGAGGCCGCGGCGAAGACCCATTTCGGCCGATTGTCGGCGAGCGGCTGGCATACCTGTGCGATGACGATGGCGATGCTCGTCGAACATCTGAAGGCGAACGCCCAGGCGGGACTGGGATCACCGGGGATCGACGAACTGCGCTGGCTGAAGCCGGTCTATCCGGGCGACCGGCTGCGCTGCGAAAGCGAGGTGCTGGAAAAGCGTCGCTCCGCCAGCCGGCCCGAAATGGGCATCTTCAAGAGCCGGATGTCCGTGTTCAATCAGGACGACATCGTGGTGATGACGTTCGTGTCGAACGGTCTGGTGGAAACCAGACCGCGTTAGTCCGTCGGGCGCAACCGTCATCCCACCTGCGTGAGATGACGGTCGTGCAGGTCAGCGCCGTTCGCGATTGCCGCCGGTGCGGTTGCCGCCCCAGCCCCTGTTACCGCCCGGGCCCCGATTGCCGCCCCAGCCACGCTGGTTGCCGCCGGGGTTGGCGTCCGGCCTCGCGACGCGCGGCGTGGTGACGGACTGCCCGGATACATTGGGGCGATTGCCGCGCCAGTTACCGCGATCACCGCGGTTACCGTCGCCACGATAGCCGGGTGTCCGATCGCCCCGGTTGCCGTCGCCACGATAGCCCGGTGTCCCGTCGCCGCGGTTGCCGCGATAGCCCGGCGTACGATCGCCACGATAGCCGTCGTTGCGGTATCCGGGGGTACGATTGCCCTGCCACTGGCCGTTGTTGCGGTTGAACCCGTTCCAGTCGTTGCGGAAGTTGCGATCGCCGCGCCACGTGTTGCGGCGGCCCTCCCAATAGCGCCGTTGCGTGTTGTTCCAGCGGAACGGCCGGCGATACTGGTCGTAGACGTAGATCCCGGTGCCCGGATAATAATAGTCGCCATACCAGCCGAAATAGCTGGGATAGCCGGCGTAGCCGCCGCCATAATAGGGATCGGCATAACCGTAGCCGTCGTCGTAATAACCGCCACCGCCGTAACCGACCGACACGCCGCTATAGCCGTATCCGTCCGTACAAGCCGCGGTGCCGATGCCGACACCGAAAATAAGGCCAGCAAGGGCCAGACGCTTCAGGAACATGATGCTCTCCCGTCATCGAGGGGCGCGAGCAAAGGCAGATACGCGCCGATCGTCGTTCAACGAGGGCGACTTGTCGCAAGTTCCGGCTGAACGGTTAATGACCGGCGAACTGGATCAGCGAATCGACGCGGACGCCATCGGCGCGCACGGTTTCCGCGCCGCCCAGATCGGGCAGGTCGACGACGAACTGGGCCTGTTCCACCGCCGCCCCCGCCTTGCGGAGCAGGCGGACTGCCGCGCGGGCGGTGCCACCGGTGGCGATCAGATCGTCGACCAGCAACACGCGCTGGCCGGGCACCAGCGCGTCCTCATGCATGACGATCCGGTCCTCCCCGTATTCCAGCGTATAATCCTCCGCGATCGTTGCCCCCGGCAGCTTGCCGTCCTTGCGGATGAGCAGCACACCGGCACGCAGCGGCAGCGCGAGCGCGGCGGCGAAGATGAAGCCTCGCGCCTCGATCCCGGCGACGAGATCGATCGGACCGATCGCCGCCGCCGCCATCCGTTCGATCGTCGTCGCAAACCCCGCGGGATCGAGCAGCAAGGTGGTGATGTCGCGGAACTGGATGCCGGGCTTCGGGAAGTCGGGGATGGTGCGGATCAGCGCCTTGAGATCATCGTTCATGGGCGAAGCTGTGGTGCCGTGGTGGCGGGAGGTCAACCTGACGCGGCGGACCCAACTCACCACCGTCCCTGCTGCGTTATTCTGACGAACGCCTGGATCGATGGATGGGATGATCCCGCGGGCGGGCACGACTGCCAGCCGCTTGCCTTGACGGGTCCCGGGGTCCGCCGGGATGACGGAAGGGGATGATACGAAAACGGCGACCGGAGCTTTTGCTCCAGCCGCCGTTTTCTGATCGGTCGCTACGCCCGAAGGCGCGGCGATCAATGCTTCACGTCGCGCCAGACGTTCTGATAGGCGCCCCATGCAAGGAAGCAGAAGATCAGCAGGAACAGCGCCGCCGCGACGCCGGCCGCGTGCCGGGCGTTGAGGTTGGGTTCCGCCGTCCACGTCAGGAATGCGGACACGTCGCGCGCCATCTGGTCCTTGGTCGCCTTCGTGCCGTCAGAATAGGTCACCTGACCATCCGACGTGATCGGCGGCGGCATCGCGATGTTAAGATTGGCGAAATAGGGGTTGTAGTGCAGCCCCTCCGGCGTCTTCGCGCCCGGGAACTCCTTCAGCAGCGCCGCCGGCTGCTGGCGATAGCCCGTCAGCAATGCATGGACGTAGTTCGAACCGTCGTGGCGCGCCTTGGTCATCAGTGACAGGTCGGGCGGCAGCGCATTGTTGTTCGCGGCGCGGGCGGCGACCTCGTTCGCGAACGGCGACGGGAAGCGATCGGACGGCACGTTCTTGCGCGTCGCCGCCTCACCCGTTTCGGGGTTCACCGATGGCTGTTCGATCGCCCACTGATTGGCGATCGCCTTCACCTCAGGCTCGGAATAGCCGATCTTGCCGAGGTCGCGGAACGACACGTACTTCAGGCTGTGACAGGCGGCGCAAACCTCCTTGTACACCTGGAAGCCGCGCTGCAGTTGCTGGTTGTCGAACTTCCCGAAGAAGCCGTTCGAGGACAGCCCGATATCCTCGGGATGCAGATGGAAGACGTGTTCGGCACTTTCCGCCGCCGGCTCCTCGATGGCGGTACGGGCAGTGCCGAAGAGCGCCAGCGCGAGCACGAAGACGAACGCTGCGCCGATCAGGGATGCGATGATGCGAGGCATGATGGTCTGTTATCCCCAGTCGGTTCAGGCGTGCGCCGCGGATTGGACCGGGCTGGTGCCGCCCTGCTTCGCGAGCACCGCTTCAGTGATCGAATTCGGCAGCGGACGCGGACGTTCGGAACGTGCGACCCACGGCAGGATGATCAGGAAATGGGCGAAATAATAGGCCGAGGCGATCTGGCCCATGATGACGTTGCGGGCATTCGCCTCCGCGCCGCCGACATAGCCGAGTACCACCACATCGAGCAGCAGGATGCCGAGGAAGATGCGGTACTTGGGACGATAGTTCGCCGAACGGACCGGCGAGGTATCGAGCCACGGCAGGAAGAACAGCAGCAGGATCGACCCGAACATCGCGAGCACGCCCCACAGCTTCGCATCGATGATGAAGTCGGCGGTGAAGCTCTTCAGGATCGCGTAGAACGGCAGGAAATACCATTCCGGAACGATGTGTGCGGGCGTCGAGAGCGGGTTTGCCTCGATGTAATTGTCCGGGTGACCCAGCAGGTTCGGGCTGAAGAAGATCAGCGCCGCGAACAGCAGCAGGAACACGCCCAGCCCGACCGCATCCTTGGCGGTGTAATAGGGATGGAACGGCACGGTGTCCTGTTCGCCCTTCACCTCGACGCCGGTGGGGTTGTTCGACCCCGGGATATGCAGTGCCCAGATGTGCAGGATGATGACGCCCGCGGTGACGAACGGCAGCAGATAGTGCAGCGAGAAGAAGCGGTTGAGTGCGGCGTTGTCCGGCGCGAAACCGCCCAGCAGCCACACGCGGATCGTTTCGCCGACCAGCGGGATCGCCGAGAAGAAGCCGGTGATGACCTGCGCGCCCCAGAAGCTCATCTGGCCCCATGGCAGCACGTAGCCCATGAAGGCGGTGGCCATCATCAACAGGAAGATGACGACGCCGAGCAGCCACACCATCTCGCGCGGGGCCTTGTACGACCCATAATAGAGGCCGCGACCGATGTGGATGTAGACGACCGCCAGGAACATCGACGCACCGTTGGCATGCGCATAGCGCAGGAACCAACCGGCGTTGACGTCGCGCATGATGCTTTCGACCGACCCGAAGGCGACACCGGCATTGGCGGCATAATGCATCGCCAGCACGATGCCGGTGACGATCTGGATCGCCAGTGCGGCGCCGGCGAGCACGCCGAAGTTCCAGAAATAATTGAGGTTGCGCGGCACGGGATAGCCCGCGCCGACGGCGTTGTAGACGAGGCGCGGCAGCGGCAGCTTCTCGTCCAGCCACCGCATCAGCGGTTGCTTAGGCTCGTAATGCTTGGCCCAGGGAAAGCTCATGATCCGGGTCTCCCTCAGCCGACCGTAACGACGGTGTCGGAATTGAATGTGTAATCGGGAACGACGAGATTCTTCGGCGCCGGTCCCTGACGGATCCGTGCCGCGGTGTCGTAGGCCGAACCATGGCACGGACAGAAATAGCCGCCGAACGGCCCCTTGTTCTCACCCTCGCCCGCGCCGAGCGGTACGCAGCCCAGATGGGTGCAGACGCCCAGCGTGATGAGCCAGTTTTCCTTGCCCGGCTTGGTGCGCTCGGCGAGTGTCTGCGGATCGCGCAGCTCGGAAATGCTGACCGCATTGGCGGCGGAAATCTCCGCCGGCGTCAGGTTGCGGACGAACAACGGCTGCTTGCGGAACTGCGACTTGATCGCCTGGCCCGGCTGGATCTTCGACAGATCGAGCTCTGTGGTGGACTGCGCAAGCACGTCCGCCGACGGGTTCATCTGATTGATCAGCGGCAGGACGATCGCGAGCGCGCCAACCCCGGCGAACGACACGGCAGCGATATTGATGAAATCGCGGCGGCGGGGGTCGTGGACTTCCTCGTGGAACGGCTCCGGCGATTCACCGGGAGGAACCATGTTGTCAGTCGCCATTCGTCTCTGCCCTAACCTTTATTATCGCGGAGGAACGCCTCACCGCCGTGAGGATTCGGGATTTGAGCGCCCACCGAGCCCTACCATCCCCACGGCGGGCTGCTGGCCTGATAGACGGCACGCCATCGCTTTGCCAACAGCATTTTACCACCGGGCTGCGCGACGTTAGGGATGCGGCATGACGACGGCCCTGCGCATCGCGCTCTACCAACCCGATATCGCCGGCAACGTCGGCGCCGTGATGCGCACCTGCGCCTGTCTGGGCATCGCGCTGGACCTGATCGAGCCGATGGGCTTTCAGTGGGACGACAAGCGGGTCGCGCGGGCGGCGATGGATTACATCGATCACGTGTCGCTGACCCGTCATGCCGACTGGGACACCTTCGCCGGTCAGGCCACGGGGCGGCTGGTGCTGCTGACGACACGCGGGGCGACGCCGTTGCACGGTTTCGCGTTTGCAGCGGACGACGTGCTGCTGTTCGGCCGCGAGAGCGCCGGGGTGCCGGAGGAGGTGCATGCGCGGGCCGATGCGCGGGTGGTGATTCCCATGGCACCGCAATTGCGGTCGATGAACCTGTCGGTGTCTGCGGGGATCGTGGCGGCTGAGGCTTTGCGGCAGACCGGTGGGTGGCCCACGTGATGTTCACGCGAAGACGCGGAGAACAAGGAAGAAGAAGCTTTCACAACGGCGAGGGCGGCGGACGCCGGCGTGAGTACGACGCCTCCGAGCCTCCGCATGGCTCTGCCTTCTTCTCGCCTTCCCGTGAATCGGGGCAGCGCGACGCTCGACTTCGGTACGCCCGGTTCGGTAAGGCGCCATGATGCTGACCCTCGACGCCGAACAGACCACCGCCCGTACTTGGTTCGAATCGCTGCGCAACCGGATTTGCGCCGAGTTCGAGAGCATCGAGCGCGAGGCGGGGTCGGATGCGGCGTTCGACTATATCGCGTGGGACCGCACCGATCCGTCGGGGGCGCCGGGCGGTGGCGGGGTGCGCGGCGTGATGAAGGGCAAGGTGTTCGAGAAGGTCGGCGTCAACGTCTCGACCGTCGGCGGATTGCTCGACGGCGAATTCGGCAAGACCATTCATGGCGCGGGCGACGACCCGCGATTCTTCGCGACCGGGATCAGCCTCGTCGCGCACATGGCCAATCCGCACGTGCCCGCAGTGCACATGAACACGCGGTTCCTCGTCACCACCAGGCGATGGTTCGGCGGCGGTGCGGACCTCAATCCCCCGTTGCCGGTGGAACAGGATACCGCCGACTTCCATGCGACACTGCGGGCCGCGTGCGACGCGCACGATCCGGCACATTATCCCCGCTTTCGGCAATGGGCGGACGATTATTTCTACATCCCGCACCGGCAGGTCCATCGCGGCGTCGGCGGCATCTTCTACGATCATCTGGAGGGCGATTTCGACGCGAACCTGGCCTTCACCCGCGCGGTGGGCGAGGCATTCCTCGACACCTATCCGCGAATCGTACGACGGCGGATGAACGATCCGTTCGACGATGCGGACGTGACGGCCCAGCGGAACTGGCGCGGGCGCTACGCCGAATTCAATCTGGTCTACGATCGCGGCACGCTGTTCGGCCTTAAGACGGGCGGCAATATCGACGCGATCCTGATGAGCCTGCCGCCCCTCGCGACATGGGAATGACGGCGTGGCGCTGATCCCCGTCGATCCGCAAGAACTGGCGACGATCGTCACCACGCTGGAGATGACGCGACGGCCGCCGTTGCGCCCCCTGCCCGCCTCGCCCTTGCGGCTGGTGCGGTGGGACCGTCCGGATCCCGCCCGCTACCGGACCCTGTTTCGCCGCGTCGGCGGGCCCTGGCTATGGTATTCGCGGCTGGCGATGGACGATGCGACGCTGACTGCGATCATCCACGATCGCGACGTTCAGGTCCATGCGGTGGCCGATCGCGCCGGAGTGGAGATCGGACTGGTCGAACTCGACTTCCGCCATCCGAATGCGTGCGAGCTGTCCTATTTCGGACTGGTGCCCGAACTCGCCGGAAAGCGTCACGGCCGGTGGCTCATGGCGGAGACGTTCATGCGCGCGTGGCTGCCGGGTGTCGCGCGGCTCTGGGTGCACACCTGCACGCTCGACCATCCATCTGCACTCGCTTTCTACCGCGCGCAGGGTTTCGTCGCGATCCGGCGGACGATCGAAACGTTCGCCGATCCGCGCGTACTGGGACTGCTGCCGCCCGATGCCGGCAGTCATATTCCCTATCTGGCCGCCCCGGCCTGACGCAGCCGGCGATAGGCGGCGACCGCGATCAACGCGCCGGCCAGCTGGGTCAACATCGCGACGCCGGCGGCGAATGCCTCGACGATCGCGACTCCGATGGGATTCGCGCTACCGTCGCCACCCAGCCAGCGTGACAGCAGCATGAAAGGCTGGCCGGCGAGAATGGCGGCGAGATAGACGGTTACGATCGCACCGAGCAGCGAGAACTGGCCGCGCCGGGTCATCCGCCACGACCGCCCCACCGCCGCCATCGCGCCGGTCGGCGCCTCGGCGAACAGGATCGGGCCGGCGAGCATGAACCGGCTCATCAGCCACAGGCCGGGCAGCAGCAGGATATACATGCCCGCCCCCGCCGGGATCGACACGACGACCATCGCCAGGATGAACCGCGGGAAGGTGAGGCCGGCGCGACGGGCCGCTTCGCCGACCGTCGGGCGCTCCGGCGACAGGAACAGACAGAACACGACCGCCAGCCCGAAATAGGTGATGGCATAGGCGCCGACCGAACCGAGACCATAGTCGCCCACCCACGCATCGAGCGCGGTCATCCACGCCTGCGCCCGCGCGGTCGTATCGACGATCTCGGCGTCGGGCATCGGTAACGGGCCGACGAGCAGCAGCAGGGCGTAGGTCGGCAGGAAGAAGAACAGCCCCGCGACACGCAGCAGCAGATCGGCGTCCCGCCGGAACATCGCCCACGCATCGCTCAGCAAGGCGGCGAGCGTCACCTTCACGTCGCGGCGACCGTCTGTTCGCGACGTTCGCGAAGCAGCCGTTCGCGCTCGGTCAGCGCAACGTACGCCTGTGCCGAGAAGACGACGGCGACCAGGGTCAGCCCCGTCGATACCGCCTGTCCGGCCAGCGCCGCGATGTAGGTCACGGTGGCGGTGGCATTTCCGCCCAGCACCAGCCGGGCGACGAGGCCGATGACCGATTGCGCCGCCCAAGTCGCGATCATCAGCACGATCAGGAACAGCAGGATGACGCCGACCAGCCGCCAGGTATGCTTGCGGGTGAGCCGCCACGTCCGGGCAATCGCACCGATCGACAGCCGTTCGTACAGCACGACGGCATAGAGCGGCAGCAGGCGCGAGAACAGGAACAGCGCCGCGATCAGGACGACAATCATATACAGCGCCGCGAGCAGCCCCGCGCCCGGCGCGATCGGCGGTGCGGGTGTGCCACCCCCGAAGGCGATGGCGAAATCGAAGCCGGCGACGACGAGCAGCAGGATCGCGGGCATGAACGCGATGGAGAATGCCACACCCAGCACCAGCGCGACGAGCACGGCCGGGACCAGCCGGGCGCTCGCCTGTCGGTTGGCGGCGGCGCGGGTCGTGGCAGGATCGCTGGCCGCGGCGATGATCGCGAGTTGCCCCCACAGAGCCGCGACGGTGGCCGCCAGCGTCAGCAGCATGCCGACCGCGACCGATGCACTGCTCGCCGGCGTGAAGATCTTGTAGGCGGCATTGATCGCGCCGGGTACGAACAGCGTCAGGATGGCGATACCGGCCAGCATGCCGCCGCGCCCGTTCAGCACCTCGCCGGTGCGATCCCACACATTGCCCATCCTGACCATCCGGCGACCCCATTCTGCCCGCAAGTCCGTCCGGTTAGCTCAAGCGCCGCGGCTTGGCCATGACCTTGGACGTCCGGGTCGGGCGGCGAGCTGAATGGGGCACGATCTTGCAACCGGCGGTCCCGTCCCGCACATGCCACCGCATGACCGAGATCGACGGGATCGAATGGCGGGTGACGCCCGGGTTGACGCCTTATGACGAGGCGTTGGCGACGATGGAGGCGCGCGCGGCGGCGGTGTTGGCTGGCGAGGCGCGCGAACTGATCTGGTTGCTGGAACATCCGCCGGTCTACACCGGGGGCACCAGCGCCGATGCGCGCGACCTGATCGATCCGCGCTTTCCGGTGATCGCGACCGGACGCGGCGGTAAATACACCTATCATGGCCCCGGTCAGCGCATCGTCTACCTCGTCCTCGATCTCAACCGGCGCGGTCGCGACGTGCGCTGTTTCGTCCATGCGGTGGAGAATTGGGTGATTGCGGCGCTCCGCGGACTGGGCGTTACGGCATTTCAGGCCGACGGCCGCGTCGGCATCTGGACCCGCGATGGCGGCGAGGAGGCGAAGATCGGCGCGATCGGCGTTCGCGTCCGGCGCTGGATCACGCTGCATGGCCTTGCCGTCAACGTCGATCCCGATCTGAGCCATTTCAACGGGATCGTTCCCTGTGGCCTTGCGGAATACCCCGTCACCAGCCTTGCCGCGCTGGGCCAAGGCGATGATCTGGCAACTTTTGACGCCGCGCTTGCGTTGAGCGCCCCGTCGTTTCTTGGCACTCTTTCCTGCAATGCAGAAAACGAGGCTTGAGGGCGGGGCGTTATGCGATTAATGTCCACCGAGATTTGGGTATTAAAGGGCCAGCAAGCCGTCCAAATCGTTATCTAGGGAGCTTCCAATGCGTGCACTCATCTCCAAGGTCCTGACCGGCTCGCTGATCGCCGGCGCTGCACTCGCCGTGTCGGCTTGTGGCCCGAAGACCGAGACCCCCGACAACACCGTCGTCACCGACATGAACGCTACCGACGACATGGGCACCATGAGCGACAACATGACTGCCGTCGACGGCAGCATGAACGGCGGCATGATGGCCAACGACACGATGATGTCGAACGACACCATGATGTCGAACGACACCATGACCACGAACGCAATGTAATCCCTTCGGGATCATTACGTGCGTGAAACGGCCGTCCGGGCAACCGGGCGGCCTTTTCTTTTGGTTCCAACGCTTTGGCGCATTTTTCGCGTATTCCTGCCAAAGATGCTTAATCGGGGATTGGGTCTGGCCGGAAAACCATCTAGAATCGCCCGATAAAGTTTCCTCCGGGAGGATCGTTCGAATGACCCTGTTGCGTACCGCGCTGGCGCTTGGCGGCGCGGCGATCAGCCTGACGGCGGCGATGCCGGCCTCGGCACAGTTCTTCCTGCGCTCGCACGACTTTCGCGGCACGACCGTGAAGGGCCACGAAGACGGGCTCGGCCAGCCCCTGCCGGGCGCGACCGAGACGGAGTTGCGGGCGGCGATGGCCTGGAACATGCGCGCGGCGCTCAACGTCGCGGCATTGCAGTGCCAGTTCGAGCCGACCCTGCTGACGGTCAACAACTACAATGCGATCCTGAAGGACCATGAGGCGGAGCTGAAGGGTTCGTTCGACACGCTTACCAAATACTTCAATCGCGTCGCAAAGACGCCCAAGGCCGGTCAGAACGCGCTCGACCAGTTCGGCACGCGCACCTATTCGACGTTCGCGACCGTCGCGGCGCAATATGGCTTTTGCCAGACCGCGAGCGAAATCGGCCGTGATGCGACGTTCACGCCGCGTGGCAGCTTCGGCGATCTGGCGATGGACCGTATCCGTGAATTGCGGAACAGCCTGATCCCGTACGGCGAGCAGCATTTCCAGCGCTATCTCGGCCGCGATTACGCGTCGAAGCCGCGGTTCGACCCGATCTGCTGGAACAAGAAGGGCGAGTGGGTCACCAAGAAATGCGGCATCTTCGCCTGGCCGCCGGCAACCACGGCCGTTGCGGCGACCACGAGGACGACGGGCACGGAGACTGCATTACGGTAAGGGAATTGCGCGCGGGCGGACAGCACATCCGCTGCGCGCAAAGGCTCAACGCAGTCCGAGGTATTTGTGCGTCTGCAACGACAGACGCCACCACGGACGCTCCATCACCACCGCGATCGCCGCCTCGACATTGGCGACGCCCCGTGCGTCATCCATCGGCTGCAACAGGCGATGTGCGAAATCCCAGCGTTCGATCTCACCAATATCGGTGCCGACCTGCGGCCAGACCAGCTTCAACTCGTCACCCGACCGCTGCACGACGACGCTGCCGGCCTTGGGGCTGACGCACACCCAGTCGATTCCGGGATGCACGGGCAGCGTACCGTTGGTTTCGATTGCAATGCGAAAGCCGGCATCGTGTAACGCATCGACCAGAGCGTCGTCGATCTGGAGCATCGGCTCGCCACCGGTAAGGACGACGAATCGTTCGTCGTCGCCCGGTCCCCAGAAGTCTGCCACCGCCGTGGCCAACGCGCTTGCATCAATGAACTTGCCGCCACCCAGTCCATCGGTACCGACGAAATCGGTATCGCAGAACCGGCACACCGCGGTGGCACGATCCTGTTCGCGTCCGCTCCACAGGTTACAGCCGGCAAAGCGCACGAACACCGCCCGCCGCCCCGCGTTCACGCCCTCACCCTGCAGGGTGAGGAACATCTCCTTGACCGCGTAGCTCATCGGATCACGGCCGAACGGCGTAGACCGTCGGGTCGGCGATACCGGCCTCCTGGAACCCCCTCGCCCGCAAGCGGCAGCTGTCGCAGGTGCCGCAATGCAGGCTACCGGGTGCCGGATCGTAACACGACCAGCTGATCCCCATGTCGAGGCCGAGGCGCGTACCTTCGCGGACGATATCGGCCTTGGTCATATGCTGAAGCGGCGCGTGGATTTTGAACGGATGGCCCTCGACACCGGCCTTGGTGGCGATCTCCGCCAGCCCTTCGAAGGCGTGGATGAACTCCGGTCTGCAATCGGGATAGCCCGAATAATCGAGCGCATTGACGCCGATGAACAGGTCGCGCGCGCCTGCCGCCTCGGCCCAGCCCAATGCCAGACTGAGGAAGATCGTGTTGCGGGCCGGCACATAGGTGACGGGAATACCGCCGCCGTCTTCGGTGCCGACGCCATCCTTGGGTACGGCGATGTCGTCGGTCAGTGCCGAGCCACCGAATGCCGACAGATCGAGCGGCAGGACGATATGGCGTTCCGCGCCAAGCATATTGGCGACGCGCCGTGCAGCGGCGAGTTCGACCCGGTGGCGCTGGTTATAGTCGATCGACAGGGCGAGCAGGCGATAGCCCGCCTCGCGCGCACTGGCGGCGGAGATCATCGAGTCGAGCCCGCCGGAGACGAGCACGACGGCCAGGGGTGTGGTGGTCATGATCCACGCGGCGCTAGACCCATGGCCGGCAAAAGAAAAGGGCCGCGGGTAAGGCGGCCCTTTGAAGGGGAAGAGCGTACCCGCTCTTTAAGGGAGAAAAGCGTGCGACGATCGAAATCCTGCACACGCCTTATCTAAGGGGGTGCCGGTTAAAATCCGTTTAAGATCGAACGTTCCGACGGATGCGGCCAACGGAGGTCGATTGCGTCAGGCAACCGGGTCGGTTTCAGCCGCCACCGGGAACTTGGTCGCACAGAATGCGCAATCGACCTGGATGAAGCCGGTGTCGTCCGCCATCTCGCGGCGCTCTTCGATCGAGAACTTCGACAGGACACTGGCGATATACTCGCCGGTGCAGCGACAGCCGCGCGACAGCGGCGTCGACGCGAGCACGCGAACGTCCTCCTCTTCGTTGAAAAGGCGCCAGATCAGCGTCTCCAGCGGCAATGACGGATCGGCGAGTTCGTCCGCCCCGGTGGTGCGGCCAAGCGCCTCGACATGCTCCCATTCGGGATGATCGAGTCGGGTGTGTAGCCGCTCGCGGCCGACCTCCCCCTCCGGCAGATGCTGGAGGAACAAGCCGCCGGCGATAGTCCGCCCCGTAGCATCGCGGGCGATGCCGACGCGGACGAGGCTGGGGATCTGTTCCGACTGGGTGAAGTAGCTCTCCGCCGCCTCGGACAGCGTTTCGCCATCCAGCGGCACGATGCCCTGATAGCGTTCGCCGGTGGTGGCGAGATCGAAGGTGATCGCAAGATAGCCCTGGCCGAACAGCGCGAACAACGTCGGCTGTTCGGGCGCGGCGGCGAGCTTGTCAGCGTCGTAATCGATGTAACCGCGCACCTCGCCGCCGCGATAGTCGCAGACGAGCAGCTGGACGACACCATTCTCGGTGCGCGTCTGCATGGTAAGCTGACCGGTCGGGTCCTTCAGCGTCGACCCGATCAACGCGGCGAGCGTCAGCGCCTCGGCAAGCAGGGCCTCGATCGCTGGCGGATAGGCGTGTGCGGCGAGGACCCGGTCGAGCGCCGGGCCGAGCCGCACGACACGTCCGCGCGCCGAGCGGGAAGGGATCGCGAAGCCGAGCGCGCGATCGAGATCGGTGGTCTGTTGCATGGGTGGGAGATGGGATGCGGGGTGGTGGGGGTCAAGTTTGGGTCGCCCTCACCCTTCCCACCGTTAACGCGGCGGGCCCCTTCCCTCTCCCGGCGGGAGAGGGAGACGGCGGTAGCCGGCGCTGGGTAAGGATGAGTGCGAGACCTTAGATCTGCCCGAACACCCAGCGCAGCACCGCCTTCTGCGCGTGCAGCCGGTTCTCCGCCTCCGCCCAGATCAGCGACTGGGGGCCGTCGATCACAGCGTCCACGACCTCTTCGCCGCGATGCGCGGGCAGGCAGTGGAGGAAGCGCGCATCGGGCTTGGCATGCGCCATCAGCGCCTCGTCGACTTGATAGGGCATCATCGCGGCGAGCTTGGTGTCCGCATGCGCCTGCCCCATTGAAATCCACGTATCGGTGACGATGACGTCGGCACCTGCGACCGCTTCCTGCGGGCTGGAGACGACGCGGGCGCGGCCCTGCCCCAGCGCGATGTCTTGCTCGGGCGGAGCGAAACCCTGCGGACAGGCGGCGACGACGTCGAACTGCATCAGCCCAGCCGCCTCCATCAGCGAGGCTAGCACGTTGTTGCCGTCACCGAGCCACGCGACCTTGAGGCCGGGCAGCGCCTTGCCGTCCTCCAGAATGGTCTGAAGGTCCGCCATGATCTGGCAGGGATGCGAGAAATCGGTCAGGCCGTTGATGACGGGGACGCTGGCATAGCGCGCCATATCCTCGACCTTGGCGTGATCGTCTGTGCGGATCATGATCGCATCGACATAGCCCGACAGGACACGCGCGGTGTCGGCGACACTCTCGCCGCGGCCGAGTTGCATCGAGCCGGCGTCCATGACAATCGACGTGCCGCCGAGCTGGCGGATCGCCATGTCGAAGCTGACGCGGGTGCGGGTGGAGTTCTTTTCGAACACCATCGCCAACACATGGCCGGCGAGCGGCGCGTCGGCATCGGCGCGGCCTTTGGGGAGGCCCCTGCGGGCGGCCTTGCGGTCGATTGCATCGGCGAGCATCGCGGCGACGCCATCGGCGCCGGCATCCGACAGGTTCAGGAAATGGCGCATATTAAATCCTCCCTCGCGAAGCGGGGGAGGGGGACCAGCGAAGCTGGTGGAGGGGGCGTTTCCGAAAACACCGAACTCACCGCTTACCTCCCCCTCCGTCAGCCTGCGGCTGCCACCTCCCCCTCGCGGGGGAAGCATGATCTTTAGTCGTCGCTAGCCGGCACGAACACGCGGGCAGCGGCGCTCAGTTTGTCGACGCATTCCGCGACGTGCGCGTCCTCAATCACCAGCGGCGGCAGCATACGCACGACGTTCTCGCCCGCCGCGACCAGCAGCAACTGATGGTTGTCACGCGCATGCGCCACGAATTCGCGCGGCTCCACACCCGCCTTCAACTTGAGGCCGAGCATCAGCCCCTTGCCGCGGACGCCTTCGAACACATGATCATGGTTCGGGATCATCTGCTCCAACGCCCCGCGCAACCGCTCGCCCATCGCCTCGACGTTGGCGAGGAAGCCATCGGCCAGCATCACGTCGAGCACCGCCTGCCCCGCCGCCATTGCCAACGGATTGCCACCATAGGTCGATCCGTGCGTGCCGATCACCATGCCCTTGGCGGCATGTTCGGTGGCGAGACACGCGCCGAGCGGGAAGCCGCCGCCGATCCCCTTGGCCACCGACATGATGTCGGGTTCGATGCCATAATGTTCGTACGCCCACATCTTGCCGGTGCGTCCGTACCCGCATTGCACCTCGTCGAGAATCAGCAGCAGGCCGTGCTCGTCGCACGCTTTGCGCAGGCCGGTGATGAATTCCGGCGTGCCGACCGACACGCCGCCCTCGCCCTGGATGGTCTCGACCATGAACCCCGCGGTCTCGTCGTCGATCAACGCGAGCGCCGCCTCCAGATCGTTGAAGGCCGCATAGGCGAATCCGGGCAGCAGCGGCTCGAACCCGTCACGCATCTTCGGCTGGTTGGTCGCCGAGATCGCCCCCATCGTCCGCCCGTGAAAGGCGTTGTTGAAGGTGATGATCTTGTGCCGCTGCGGATTGCCCTCGGCATAATGGAAGCGGCGTGCCGTCTTGATCGCGCATTCGACCGCTTCGGCGCCTGAATTGGTAAAGAACACGGTGTCGGCGAAGCTGTTAGCGACGATCCGCTCGGCCAGCGCTTCGCCCTGCGGACTGCCGTAGAGGTTCGACACGTGCATCAGCGTCGCAGCCTGTTCGGCGATCGCCCTGACCAGATGCGGGTGGCCATGACCCAGCGCATTGACCGCGATGCCGGCCGCCATGTCGAGGTAGCGCGTGCCGTCTTCGGCAATCAGATAGCACCCCTCGCCTCGGACCGGACGCACACCGCACCGTGGATAGACGGGCATGAGCGGCGTAATGGTCACGAGAGGTCTCCTCTTCTCCAAACGAGAAAGGGCGGCCTTCGAAAGACCGCCCGTTCCTGCATACGAGCCGCACGCGTGACGGGTCAACTCCATCACACGTGATGACGCACGACCGTATCGACGAAAGCTCGCCAGTCCTTGGCGGATTTCACCAACCCACGGCGGGGGGATACGACAGCGGCGTGACAGCCGTGGCACTAACCTGCTGTTTTCATCGGGTTTTAGTGTTTGGCATGGGTAATGCAGTGCACCGGGTACGAGGCGAAAACGTCTCGCCGAATTACCGAGAAGGATAACCCATGACCCATTCGACATCGCTGCGCCGCTCCGTTGCCCTGATCGCCACTGCCGGGCTGATCGCTACGGGCGTGGCCGCACCTGCCCTCGCGCGCACCAAGGGCCCGGCGAAGATCACGCTGACCGCCAAGGCCGCTCAGGACCCCGCCGGCCGCCTCTGCATGCCCAAGACGACGCTGGGCAAGACCGCCACGCGCGAGATGCCGGAAACGATCTGCCAGACCCGCGCCGACTGGGAAACCGCAGGCGTGACCTTCGTGGTCAAGTAAGGGTTGCCGACCCTGGGTCCGCCGGCCGCCATATTCCGCATGATCGGGATATGGCGCAGGTCGACAGGCTTGCCATTATCCGCGCGGAGCGACACCGGACGCGGTTGCCGGAACGGGTCGCGTCACGGGCGGGCCCGCAGATTGCTCGGCAGTCAGGTCGAGGACGACCACCCGCGGCTTGCCGACCTGTTTGCGAATCCGGCTTCCCGTTCCACCACCCCAGCTCGCCGTATAGGTATGACGCTCGACCCGCATCTGCCCGGGTGCACCGGTTTCTACCATCAGGGGTGCGTAGCGACGCCCGGCGATCTGCTGCAACACCGGTCCGACCCAGTCCGATCGCCGGTTACCGCTTTCGCGCAGCATCTCCACATCCTCGACGCGGCCGTCGGGCCGCACGACGAACGTGACGTCGATCCATTCGTCGGCATGCCCGGCATCGGTATGCCCCGTCCCACTCGCGGCGATGACACCAGCTGCGGCGGCCGTCCGGTCATGGCTGGCGTTCCAGTCGATTGGTGGCGCGTACAGCAGGACGGGTCGATCGCTCGGCGGACCTTTGTACGATGCGACGAGCCGATCCACCGCGCCCGGATCGCCCCGCGCAATGTCCATCCTGCCCCCGAGCAGGACCGCGGCGTCGCGGAACACGGCAAGTCTGGGGTCGGTCGTGTCCGTGATCCGACGTAACGCTGCCCGCGCCCGGGTTTCATACGCCGACGGGTTGCCGGCGGCGAGAACCGTGAGCAAGGATGCGACACGAATCATCGCGCGCCCGCGAATCTCCGGCAGATCAAGCTGTTCGGCATCGCGCGCAACCGACTCGTAGGCACGGAGCGCACCGAGGCGATAGTCGTTGTAAAACATGTTGGGACCCGACGACATCGACTGCGGCCCCTCCAGCATCATGCTGTCGCCGATTTGCAGTCGTTGGGCGAGGGTGCGCTGATCCTTGGCGCCCAATCCCGCCTTCAGGGCGTCGCGCGATGCGACCATTCCCCGCCGCACGTCGTCGGTTTCTCCCATATGCGTCGCGACGCGCGCTTCGGCACGACGAAGATCGCTGACGGCTACCGGAAAGCGGGCTTCGCTGCCACGCGTGTTCGCGATCGTCGCGTTCAGCACAGCCCGGGATTGACGGTAGTCACCCGCGACGAACAGATTCTCGCCATGGATGAGCGCCGCCTTGATCTCTTCGTCAGGCGGGCAATGGCGTTTGCGGCATGCCTGCCAGTATCGTTCGCTGTCTTTAAGTGGCGTACCGATGACGACGATGTCCCGCTTTTCCGACACCATCGCGACCGAAGGGGCGGCGACAGCCTGAAGCGATAATGCCAATAGGATCATGCTCAGATCACCTCCGCGATACGGAAGCATGCCACGACTATAGCGCAGCGTCGATCCCTCAGGCGTCGATCGCCTCTTCATCCAGACGCGCTGCATTTTCCTGTATGAATGCAAAGCGATGGGCGGGGTTGTTACCCATCAGACGATCGACCAAGTCCTTTACGCCGGCGCGTTCTTCATATTCCTGCGGCAAGGTGATGCGAATCATGCCGCGGGTCTTGGGGTCCATCGTCGTTTCGCGCAGCTGGCCCGGGTTCATCTCACCGAGGCCCTTGAAGCGTGACACCTCGACCTTCTTGCCCTTGAACGCGGTGCGTTCCAGTTCGGCGCGATGCGCGTCGTCGCGGGCGTAGAGGGATTTGGCGCCGACCGTCAGGCGGTAGAGCGGCGGTTGCGCGAGGTAGAGATGCCCGCGACGCACGAGGTCGGGCATTTCCTGGAAGAAGAAGGTCATCAGCAGCGTCGCGATGTGCGCGCCGTCGACGTCGGCGTCCGTCATGATGACGACTCGTTCGTAGCGGAGCTGGCTGGCATCGCAATCCTTGCGGGTGCCGCAGCCCAGCGCCTGGATCAGGTCGGCGATCTCCTGATTGGCGACGATCTTCGCGCTGGTCGCGCTGGCGACGTTGAGTATCTTGCCGCGGATCGGCAGGATCGCCTGCGTCTTGCGGTCACGCGCCTGCTTCGCCGAGCCCCCTGCCGAGTCACCCTCGACGATGAACAGCTCGGTACCTTCGTTGCCGTCGTTGGCACAGTCCGTCAGCTTGCCCGGCAGGCGCAGTTTGCGCGCGCTGGTCGCGGTTTTGCGCTTGACCTCGCGTTCCTGCTTGCGGCGCAGGCGCTCGTCCATCCGGTCGAGAACGTAGCCGAGCAGCGCCTTGCCGCGGTCCATGTTGTGGCCGAGCCAATGGTCGAAATGATCGCGCACCGCCTTTTCCACGAGACTGGCGGCTTCGGGGCTGGTCAAACGATCCTTGGTCTGGCTCTGGAATTGCGGCTCCCGGATGAAGACGCTGAGCATCAACTCGCTGCCGACCATGACGTCGTCGGCAGTGATATCCTTCGCCTTCTTCTGGTGGACCAGTTCGCCAAATGCACGCAGGCCGCGGACCAGAGCCTGACGCAGACCCTGTTCGTGGGTGCCGCCATCGGGGGTCGGGATGGTGTTGCAATACCAGCTGTAACTGCCGTCGCTCCACAGTGGCCAGGCGACCGCCCATTCGACGCGGCCCTGTTCGTTGGGAAAATCCTGATTGCCCGCGAAGAAGTCGGCCGTCGCGCATTCGCGCCCGCCGATCTGTTCCTTGAGGTGATCGGCGAGGCCGCCGGGGAACTGGAAGACCGCTTCGGGCGGCGTGTCCGTGCCCTCGACCAGCTTGGGCGAACAGCGCCAGCGGATCTCGACCCCGGCGAACAGATACGCCTTCGACCGGGCAAGCTGGTAGAGGCGCTTCGGCTTGAAGGCGAGTTCGGGGCCGAATATCTCGGTGTCGGGGGTGAAGGCCACGGAGGTGCCGCGGCGGTTGGGTGCCGCGCCGACATGCTCCAGCGGCCCCTGCGTCAGGCCGCGGCTGAAGCGCTGACGGTAGAGCTGGCGATCGCGCGCGACCTCGACCAGCGTGTCCGACGACAGCGCATTGACCACCGACACGCCGACGCCATGCAGGCCGCCGCTGGTCGCATAGGCCTTGCCCGCGAACTTGCCGCCGGAGTGGAGCGTCGACAGGATCACCTCCAGCGCGCTCTTGTCGGGGAACTTCGGGTGCGGATCGACCGGGATGCCGCGGCCGTTGTCGACGATGGTCAGGCGGTTGCCGGGTTCCAGCGTCACCTCGATCCGGGTCGCGTGCCCCGCGACGGCTTCGTCCATCGCATTGTCGAGCACTTCGGCGGCAAGGTGGTGCAGCGCGCGCTCGTCGGTACCGCCGACGTACATGCCAGGACGGCGGCGGACGGGTTCGAGCCCCTCCAGCACCTCGATCGACGACGCGTCATAAGCATTGGCGGGCGCCGCGGGGGACGCGAACAGGTCTTGGGCCATCGATGGAACCATAAGGGAACATCCGCGAGGATGCCAGCGCCAGACCACCGCGGATGTTGCTACACCATGTCCCGGGTGATGCCTGAAAGCCACAGTTGCGGCAAATCATCAGCATAGATGCATATTAAGGCCGCCAAGGACGTTCCTCGACCGACTGCAACACCCCCTCGGGAGAGACCATGCGTAACATCCTGCTTATCGGCGCCGTCGCCGCCGCTACTTTCGCCACCGCCGCCCAGGCTCAGGACACCACCGATCGTGCGCCGTTCAGCGGCATCTACGTCGGCGCATCGGGCGGCTACGACGTTCAGCCGAACGACGTCGGTTCGTCGATCCTGTTCGATCGTGGTTCGAACGGCAGCTTCGGCGACACCGTGTCGACCGCAGCAGGCGCCAATGCGTTCTCGCCGGGCTTCTGCAACGGCCGCGCGGTCGGCGCGACGCCGCTGCCGGGCAGCTGCCGCAACGACAAGGACGGCTGGTCCTATTATGGTCGCGTCGGCTTCGATACGCAGCGTGGCAACATCGTCGTCGGTGCACTGGGTGAATTCGGCAAAACCGAAATCACCGATAGCGTCAGCGCCTTCTCGACCACGCCCGCAAACTACGTGATGACGCGCGACGTGAAGTGGGAAGCGAGCATTCGCGCCCGCGCAGGCTATGCGGCCGGTACGACGCTGTTCTACGGCACGTTCGGCCCCGGCTATGCGAACATCGATCGCAGCTTCACCTCGACCAACACCGCGAACAGCTTCGCACAGTTCGGCAAGCGCAAGCAGTTCGGTATCGTCGGTGGCGGCGGCGTCGAGCAGAAGCTCGGCGAAAACTTCTCGATCGGCATGGAATACACCTACCACCAGTATCAGGACGACGACGCCCGCGTGCGCGTGTCGCAGGGTACGGCAGCGGCGAACAACCCGTTTATTCTGCCGGCCGGCGGCGCGACGACGGACTTCCGTCGTTCCGACGACAAGTTCCGCTGGCACTCGCTGCGCGCGACGGCGGCGTTCCGCTTCTAAGGCACAGGACCGCCCGGATCAGCGAAGCTGAACTGGGCGGTGTAGGCCTAACCGGCGTCGCTTCGGTTACGATCGGCGACTCGGTATGATGATGAAAGGGGTCAGCTTCCATGAGGGGGCTGACCCCTTTTTCGTGGCGAACGGAGGCGGATGGGGTCGATCTATCCTAACCTTCCCGGCCCATATGCTTACCGGCACAGCAACAAAAAAAAGGCCGCCTCCCACGCGGGAAGCGGCCTCATCAAATAGCCGTCACAGGAAACGCCCCTGACGTCCGACGCAGCTCAGCGTACGCGCGGGCCGCCGAACGGCAGCGGCGGCGGGGGGCGCCGGTCGCGGCGGGGCAGCTGCGCCTGATAGGCGTGGCCGCAATGCGCGACGCAATAGGGGAAGCCAGGGTTCACCTTGTCTCCGCAGAAGTGGAAGTCCGGCTCGCCGGGATGACCAAGCGGCCATTTGCAGATGCGGTCGTTGAGATCGAGCAAGGTCGTCTTGCCGGCGATCTCGGCCGATGGCTTGGCGGGCACCAGCCGGCGCGGTGGGGCGGGCGTGGAGGGCGGCTGTTGTTCGCCGGGTGACTGGCGGACGAAACCGCCCGGACCGACGGACCGCAGGATCGGCTGCGGTTCGCGCACCGGCGCGGGTGCCGCAACGACCTCTTCCTCCTCATCCTCGTCGTCTTCCTCGACCTCGGCAGCCACCGGTTCGGGCACGGGAGCCGGTTCGGGGCGCGCCGGGGGCGCAGGCGGCGGCGGTGGTGGCGCGGCGACCGCAGGTTCCGGTTCGGCGGCCACTGCCACGGGCGCGGCCGGCTCGTTCGGCTTCACCGGCGACGGGCGCGATTGCAGGTCGAGGCGATGCGCCTTGCCGATCACCGCATTGCGGCTGACGCCACCCAGCGCCTCGGCGATCTGGCTGGCGGTCTGTCCCGCCTCCCACATCGTCTTGAGCGTTTCGATCCGCTCGTCGGTCCACGACATTCTTGTCTTCCTTACTCTCGCGCCGGGTTGCGGGCGGCTGCGGCTGCGGTTACCCGCTGAGCCCATGAGCAGCCAGCCCCCAATCGGCGAAATCCAATCGGCGATCCGGTCAGCCCCCGGCGTGCCGGTGATCCGGAACGTCAACTGGGGCGGCCTGAAGACCCTCTATGTGAAGGAGGTGCGCCGGTTCTTCAAGGTCCACCTCCAGACCGTATGGGCGCCGGCGATCACGACATTGCTGTTTCTGATCGTCTTCACCATCGCGACCGGCGCGAAAAGCCCGGTCCATGTCGGTGGCATCGTCGTTCCCTTCGCCGATTTCATCGCCCCTGGCCTTATCATCAGCCAGGGTATGATGGGTCCCGCCTTCGCCAATGCCAGCTTCTCGCTGCTGGTCGGCAAAATTCAGGGGACGATCGTCGATTACCTGCAACCGCCTTTATCGACGGCGGAATTGCTGGCGGCGCTGGTCGGCGGCGCAATGACGCGGGCGTTCATCGTCGGCTTCATCTGCTGGTGCGCGATGGCACTGTACCCCGGCGTCCACGTCACGCCGGTGCATCCGGTCGCGATCCTGTGGTTCGGGTTCCTCGGTGCGGCGTTCCTGTCGTTCCTGGGTGTGCTGACATCGATCTGGGCGGAGAAATTTGACCATGCCGCCGCGGTAACTAACTTCGTGATCGCGCCGCTGTCGTTGTTGTCCGGCACTTTCTACTCCGTCGACCGCCTTGCCCCCGCCTTCCGTGCATTCAGCCACGCCAACCCGTTCTTCTATATCATTTCGGGATTTCGATACGGCTTCCTCGGCACCGCCGATTCGCCGATCATGGTCGGGAGCATCGCGATCCTCGCGGTGGACATCGTGCTGGGGGTCACATGCTATCTGCTGCTGCGCAAAGGATGGAAGCTCAAAAACTAATCGCCGCGTTGGGAATGGCGATGGCGATCCTGGCTCCGGTCGCTGTCGCCGCGCAGTCGGCGCCCCCGTTGAATGCCGCCGACGCCGCCCCAGCAATCGCCGTCGACCCGGCCGTGCGATCGCGCGCCGATGCGCTGATCCCCGTGCTTGCGGGCAAGCCCGGCTATGCCACGCTGTTCGCCGATTCATTCAAGCGGGCCGTGCCGGAGGCGCGGTTCGGTCCGTTGACGCAGCAGCTTCGCACCACTCTGGGCGAGCCGCGCGGGATCGAACGGTTCGAGCCAATCGGCCGTTGGTCAGCAACCATCGTCATCGGCTACGACCGGGGGACCGCGACCGGGCGCATCACGCTGGATCCCGCCGCGCCGCATGCGATTGCCGGATTGCTCATCACCGGAACCGCCCCACGCGACGATAGTGCGGCCAGGGTGCAGGCGGAGGTCGCGGCGCTGCCGGGAACGGCGCAGATCGGCGTCTATGCACTGGATGGCTCCACCCTGGCGCCGGTGTTCGAAACCCGGGGCGATGGTCCCGGCCCGCTTGGATCGGCATTCAAATTATGGGTGCTGGCAGAGGCGGCGCGACAGGTCGCGGCGGGAACGCTGCGCTGGGATCAGGTGGTGCCGGTCGGCACACCGTCGCTGCCGTCGGGCGTGTTGCAGAGCTGGCCGGCGGGATCGCCGGTGACGGTGCAGACGCTGGCGACGCTCATGATCTCGATCAGCGACAACACCGCGACGGATACGCTGCTGACGCTGCTGGGTCGGGATCGGGTCGATGCGACGGCGGCGACATTCGGTGCAATCGGCCCGGTGCTGACCACGCGCGAGGCGTTCGTCATCAAGAGCGATCCCGCGCTGGTCGCGGACTGGAGCAAAGGCGATGCAGCGCAGCGTCGTGCGCTTCTGGCGGCGCAGGCGTCGCGGATCGCCGGGACGGCACTCGATCCGATGATGTTCTCCGCCGGGCCGCTGGCGAACGATAGCGTCGAATGGTTCGCGCGCCCTCGCGACATGGCGCGGCTGCTGGCGGCGCTGAAGGAGGCCGGGCCGATCGTGCGTGGCATCCTGTCGATCAACCACGGCGTCGATCCGGTGACGGCCGCGCGATTCGACTATGTGGGGTTCAAAGGCGGGTCGGAACCGGGCGTGATTGCATTGAACCTGCTGGCCCGGACAAAGGCCGGTCGCTGGTATGCGGTGAGCGGCAGCTGGCATCGGCCAGATGCGGCGGTGGACGAAGCGAAATTCCTGCCGCTGGTGACGCGCGCGCTGACGCTGATGACGGAGGGGAGGTAAGCTAAGAGTTCACAGCATGTGAAGAAGTATCACCCACCGCCGACTAACGCCCCCCCCCCTCGAAACGAAAGAAGACCTAGCAGGGGTTTAAAAGCCCGTAGATCAACGTGTCGCGCACGCCGATATGCGTTTCCCACTCGGCGCGCAGCCTGCCTTCGAAAAGGAAGCCAAGCCGCTCCAGCAAGCGGATCGAGCCAATATTGTCGGGATCGGTATCCGCGAATATGCGCCGCTCGCCCGCAGCGAACAGATCCGCGATCACCGCCGACACCGCCTCGTACGCGATCCCGCAGCCCCATGTTTCGCGCGCGAATAGATAGCCGATCTCGCATACCCCCTCACGTCGGCGCATCACCGATACGAAGCCGATCGCGCGATCGTCGCCGGTGCGCGTCACCGTCCAGGCACATTGTACGCCCGAGAAATATGCTTGCAGCTCGTCTACCGTCGCGAACGGCGCACGCGACCACCAGCGCATGACGTCGGCGTCCGCCATCGCCGCGAACAGGGCGTCTGCATCGTCGGGAACCCTCGGCCGCAGCGTCAGTCGCGCGGTTGTTAACGGTGCGCTCACGCGGTCAGCGCGTCGACCAGCGCCCGTACCTTTGCCTGCCGCCATTGCGGCAGCGGCGCGACCAACCAATAACCGAACCGCGACGGCTGCGGATCGCCGATCACCACGACGATGCCGGCAGCGATCGCATGCGCCGCGAGCAGTTCGGGCACCGTTGCGCGGCCAAGCCCCGCGACGGCCGCATCGATCGCCAGACCGGCATCCGCGACCCGGACCAGCGCGCCGCCCTCACCCCCCGGACAGCCGGGCCAGCCGATCACCGCGTCACCGGCATGCGGCGCGGCGATCGTCACCATGCCGTCCGATTCGAGTGCCTCACCCTCATGCTCGCCCGGCCCCTCACCCCAGCGGATCGCGAGATCGAGATTGGCTTCGGTGAAATCGATCGCATCGTCGGAGGACAGCAGTACGAAACGCAGTTCGCCGTCCCGCTGCGCAACCTCGGCCAGCCGCGGCATCAGCCATTTCTCGGTCAGGTCGCGCGGCGCGGCGATGGTCAGCGACTTGGACGACTGGCCCGCCTGCATCGCCCGCACGGCCTCTTCGAATTGCAGGAAGCCGTCGCGCAACGGGCCAAGTCCCGCCTCAGCCTCCGGCGTCAATTCCAGTCCGCGCGTGGTGCGACGGAAGAGGACGACGCCCAACGTATCCTCCAGCGCGCGGATCTGCTGCCCGACCGCCGCCGGCGTCACCGCCAACTCGTCCGCGGCACGGGTGAAGCTCAGGTGCCGCGCCGCCGCGTCGAGCACACGCAGCCCATTCAGCGGCAGGTGCGTCCGCTTCACGAATCAACCGACGGCGCGAACAGCGCGAATTTGGGGATCGCCGCGTCGAATGCCGCGCCATCCTCATCGATCAGCCGATAGCTGCCCTGCATCGCCCCGCTCGGTGTCTGCAACGGACAGCCCGACACATAGTCGAAACTCGCACCGGGTGCGATCAGCGGCTGCTCGCCAACGACGCCCTCCCCTTCGACCGAATGGCGCGCACCTCGGCCATCGGTGATGACCCAGTGACGGGTCAGCAGCTGGACGGTGCGCTCGGAATGGTTCTCGATCCGGATATGATAGGCCCAGAACCAGCGCCCGCGACGCGGTTCGGATTGTTCGGGCAGGTAGCTCACCGCCACCCGTACGGTCACCCCATCAGTGGTTTCGGCGTGCGGAAAGAACTCCTTCATGCCCCGGTACTCACAGGCCGACCTGCCGCAACGCCTGATCGAGGTCGTCGATTACGTCCTGCGCATCCTCGAGCCCGACGTTGAGGCGCAACATGCCCTCGCCGATGCCCATTTCGATCCGCTTGTCCTCGGCGACACTGGCGTGGGTGGTCGACGCCGGATGCGTCATCAGCGAACGCGAGTCGCCGATGTTGTTGCTGATGTCGACCAGCGCGAGCGCGTCGAGCAGGCCGTGCGCCTGCGCGCGATCGGCGACCTCGAACGCGAAGATCGGGCCGGTCGCGACCATCTGGCTCATCGCCAGCTCGTGCTGCGGGTGGCTCGGCAGGCCCGGGTGCAGGATCTTCGGCACACGGGCTTCAAGGAAACGACCGACCTTCAGCGCATTCTCCGACTGGCGGGTGATACGCAGATCAAGCGTCTCCAGCCCCTTCAGCACCACCCAGGCATTGAAGGGCGACAGCGTCGGGCCGGTATTGCGGGTGAAGGGCAGCAATGTGTTGGTGATGAAATCCTCGGTCCCGCACACCGCGCCGGCGAGCACGCGGCCCTGTCCGTCCATCATCTTGGTCGCGCTATAGGCGGTGACGTCCGCGCCAAGGTCCATCGGACGCTGCAAAGCCGGCGTCGCGAAGGCATTGTCGACCACCGTCGTGATGCCGCGTTCGCGCGCGATGGCGCACACCGCGCGCAGATCGACGACATCCATCGTCGGATTGGCCGGCGTTTCGAAGAAGAAGACCTTGGTCTCCGGCCGCACTGCGTCGAGGAATTGCTGCGGGTCGCGCGCATCGACGATCGTCGTGGCGATGCCGAACCTGGGCAGCAGCGTATCGGTCAGCCAGCGGCAAGACCCGAACGCCGCGCGCCCGCCGACGAGGTGATCGCCCGCCTGCAACTGGCACAGCAGCACCGCGGTCATCGCCGCCATCCCGGTCGCCATCGTCCGGCACGCCTCTGCGCCTTCGAGCAGCGCGATCCGCTTTTCCAGCATCTCGACCGTCGGGTTCTGCAGGCGGGAATAGGTCATTCCCTCCTGCTCGCCCGCGAAGCGCGCCGCCGCATCGGACGCCTTGTCGTAGGTATAGCCGGAGGTGAGGAACAACGCCTCGCTGGTCTCGCCATATTCGCTGCGGGCGGTGCCGCCGCGGACAGCCAGCGTCGCGGGACGCCATTGCGAGGTGATCGAGGGGTCCTGGCCTGCCTTGCGCTTCATGCGCGCCGCTTTGCCGGACGCGGGCGGGGGGTGCAAGCGTTGGTGCCTAACTCCTCCGGGGCATGAGGCGATAGCGAGGTGATGCATACCCCCTCCTCCGTCATCCCGGCGAGTACCGGGATGACGGTGATGGTGAAACGACGCGATCGGCTTGCCAATCTACAGCATCCCGCAGACAAAGCAGCCTGTGCGCGCGTTCCTCTCCCGTCCCCTTCCCGCCGCGTTCGGCATCGGCCTGCTCGCGCAACTGCTCTTCTGCTGGCGGCTCACGACGCCGCACGTGCTGGTGTTCGACGAGGTGCACTACGTACCCGCCGCGCGCATGCTGCGCAGCCTCGCCGGGCCGGTGAACATCGAACATCCACTGCTCGGCAAAACCTTGATCGCGCTGGGCATGACGCTGTTCGGCGACAATGCGCTCGGCTGGCGGGCGCTCTCCACGGTCGCGGCGAGCGCGGTGGTGATGGGCGTGTTCGCGATCCTGTGGCTGCTGTTCGGGCGGGTGCGGACGGCGAGCGTAGGGGCGGTGCTGACGGCGCTCAACTTCACCGTTTTCGTGCAGGCGCGCACGGCGATGCTCGACGGGTTCATGGCCGCCTTCGTCTTCACCGGGCTGGCCGCATTGTTGTGGGCTATGCGCGCGGGCGGGTGGTGGCGATGGCTGCTCGGCAGCGTACTGCTGGGTCTGGCGGTCGGGACCAAATGGACGGCGCTGCCCTATGTCGGTTTTGCCGGCCTGACCTACCTGATCGCGCGCTGGCGACGACCTGCTCTTTGGCCGGGGCTGCATCCGTTGGCCGCACTGGTGCTACTCGGCGGCGGTGTGGCACTCGCGTATCTGGCGACTTTCTGGCCGGCGTTCCTCTATGCCGACCAACCGCTGACCTGGCGCACGCTGCTGCCGTTCCAGATCGACATGTATCATCGGCAGACGCAGGTGCTGCCACCGCACACCTATCAGTCGGCGTGGTGGACATGGCCGTTCGACTGGCGGCCCATATGGTATCTGTATGAGTTTGCCGATGGCGCGCAGCGCGGGGTGCTGATGATTGGCAATCCGGCGGTGATGTGGGGCGGGCTGATCGCGGTGCTCGCCTGCTTCGCCGCGTGGGTCCGCAGCGGCAACGCCAAAGCTGGCGGCATCGCGCTGCTGTGGATCGGCAGCGTCGCGATGTGGGCGATCATCCCCAAATCGCTCGGGTTCTTCTATTATTACTATCTGTCGAGCATCTGGCTCGCCATCGCCATCGCGGCGGCGTTCGACCACTGGCGGGCACGGTTGCGCTATTGGGACGAAGCGTTTCTGGCGCTGACCGGCGTGCTGTTCATCCACTTCTACCCCATCCTCGGCGCCGTGGCGCTGAAGGGACCGGGATCGTTCCACGGCTGGATGTGGCTGAAGAGCTGGATCTAATAGCGGCCCCAGACGAACTTCGACGACAGCGCGTAATTCCACACCGCACCCACCAATATGCCGATCAACGCCGATGCCGCGGCCCCGCCGTCGCGGGCGTCATGAACGAAGGCGGCGATGCCGACATTGGCGACCAGCCCGACCGAACAGACCACGCAGAACGACACCCAGCCGTCGAGCAACTGCCGCATCCCTTTCAGACGTCGATCGCGATAGGTCAGCGCGTTGTTCAGCAGGAAGTTGAAGGTCATCGCCGCCACCGCGCCCATGATCTGCGCCGGCAGGAAGCTCGCGCCGAGCAGCATCGCCAGCCCCAGCACACCCATATGCACGCCGACGCCGAGCACGCCGATCCCGGAGAACATCGCGAACCGCACCGGCACGAAGCGGCCGAACATCCGGTCGTACAACGCGATCAGATATTCCATCGCGACGACGTGATCGAGCTTCGACTCGCCTTCGGTCCGCACCCGGAAGGTATAGGGCAGTTCCGCGAAGCGCAGCGCGACGGAGCTCGCCGTCATCAGGTCGAGCAGGATCTTGAAGCCGATCGCCGACAATTCCGGGGCAAGCCGGCGGGCGTGGTCGGTACGGATCGCGAAGAAGCCGCTCATCGGATCGCTGAGGTCGCCCTTCAGCACCTTGCGCGACAGCTTCGTGGCGAACGCCGACTTGGCGACGCGATCGCGATCCCAGTCCCCCGTCCCGCCGCCATCGACGAAGCGCGAGCCGACGACGAGGTCGAGAGCGGCATCGCGCTGAAGCAGGTCGAGCATCTGCGGCAGCAGGCGCTCGTCATGCTGGAGGTCGCCGTCGATCACCGCCACCACCGGTGCGGCGGTCGCGCACATCCCCTCGATACACGCGGACGACAGGCCGCGGCGGCCGATGCGGTGGATCACCCGAACGCGCGAATCGAGTCGGCCCAGTTCGCGCGCCGCCTCTGCCGTGCCGTCGGGACTGTCGTCGTCGACGAAGATCGCTTCCCAGCGCCGCCCCGCCAGTGCCTGATCCAGCTTGGCGATCAGCGTGGGGACGTTCGCCTTTTCGTTGAAGGTCGGGATGACGACCGCGATCTCCAACAGTGCGCTCACAGGACTGCGAGCACCGCATCCCCCATCGCGGAGGTGGTCATCGTGCCGCCGAGATCCGCCGTGCGGGCGCCGTCGCGGATCGCGCGGGCCACCGCCGCCTCGATCCGGTCGGCGACTTCCGGCTGCCCCAGCGAATGTCGCAGCATCATCGCGGCGGACAGGATCGCGGCGCAGGGGTTGGCCTTGCACTGCCCCGCGATGTCGGGCGCGGAGCCGTGGATCGGCTCGTACAGCCCCTTGCCCGCGCCATCGAGGCTGGCGGAGGGCAGCATGCCGATCGACCCGGCGCACATCGATGCCTGATCGGACAGGATGTCGCCGAACAGGTTGCCGGTGACGATGACGTCGAACTGGCCGGGATTGCGCACCAGCTGCATCGCGGCATTGTCGACGTACATATGGGTGAGCGTCACGTCGGGATAATCGGCCGACACCTCGATCACCACGTCGCGCCACAATTGCGAGGTGTCGAGCACGTTCGCCTTGTCCACCGAACACAGGTTGCCCTTGCGACGGCGCGCCGTCTCGAACCCGACGCGCGCGATGCGGCGCACTTCGGCTTCGTCGTAGCTCATGATGTCATAGCCTTCGCGCAGGCCGTCTGCGGTCGTACGGCGGCCTTTTTCGCCGAAATAGACATCGCCGTTCAGCTCGCGGACGATGACGAGGTCGATCTGGCGCGCGATCTCCGGCTTTAGCGCGGACGCATCCTCCAAGCCCTCGAACAGGGTTGCGGGGCGCAGGTTGGAGAACAGCGTGAGGTGCTTGCGCAGGCCGAGGATCGCCTGTTCCGGCCGCAGCGCGCGTTCGAGGTTGTCGCAGCCCGGATCACCGACCGCACCGAACAGCAGCGCATTGGCACGCCGTGCGACATCCAGCGTCGCCTCCGGCAACGGATGACCCGTGGCGTGATAGGCTACGCCGCCGACGAGCGCGTGTTCATACGTCAGGTCGAGATCGAGCGCGTCGAGCACGCGCCTGGCCTGCTGGATGACTTCGGGGCCGATGCCGTCGCCCGGCAGGAGTGCGATCATTGCCATGGCCGCTGCCTTGCCGCGCGTCAGCGCCTCACGCAACCGCCCTTTTCAGCATCGCCACGAGCCGTTCGCGCGCGATCAGCGGATCGGCACGACGTTCGACCAGCAGGTCCCGGGCGAGGAAATGGCCGGTGATCGCCAGTCCCGCGACGATGTCGGGCCATTCCGCAGCACCACCGTTCGTCAGGAAAGGAGGGAGTGCGAACAGCCGTTCTTCATAGCCGTGCGCCGCGCCGCGACATACCGCCCCGCCGCTGCGCGGGCTGACGAAGGCGAGATCGTCCTGTCCACCTGTGACGACGCAGGCGCTGAGGTCCAGTCCGAAACCGAGTTCGGCAAGCAGCAGCAGTTCGTATCGGACCATTGCACTCGCCCAACCGCGCGCCGCGGGTGCCGCCTCGATCGCATCGAGCACACCGCCCAGCGCGTCGTACAATCGGGGATAAGGCTGCGCCTCCGGCAAGGCGGTCGCGGTCAACGCGGTCACCCACGCCAGCGCGGCGGCGGGCAGCGGCTCGCCATGCAGCGCCGCGCGACTGTGCAGCGGCTCGATCGTCAGTGCGGCGAGCTGTTCGCCGGTGCGCGCGCGCCATTCGCCGGCGATGGCGTTGGCGGGTTGCAGGATGGGGCGCATCTGCCGCGATCGCCCGCCACGGACATAACCGGGCTGCACGCCGTCGCTGCGGGTAAGCGCCCGCACCACCGCGCCATGTTCGCCATGCGCGCGGACGGCGAGAACGATGGCTTCTGCGCTGAGGTGCATGGGGAGAATATAGGGGTCTGGCGCAGATAAGTCCTCCCGGTTCGCGGAGGATCGAGGTCAGCGCCTTATGCGCTTCGCCAGCGCGGCCAGCCTGGGATGACGGGTCGCCTGTTTCGCGTGCGCCATCGCGCCATCGAACGCCGCCAGCGCTGCCAAGGTCGCGCGGTTGGCCAGCGTCGGGCGCAGCAACAGCAGGTCGACGCACGGCACGCCGCCGGTGGAGAACAGCCGCTTGTGCTGCCCCTCGCCCTCGGTGAAATCGAACCGGGCGAAGCGATCGTCGAACAGCTGCAGCATCGCCGCAGCCTGCAACACGGTGCCAGGCGACAGATCGTTGAGCGCCGGATCGTGCCCGACATGGTCGTAGCGCAACGCGGACCCCTGCGCGGTGCAGCACAGATAGCCCGCCGGTGCGCCGCCGATCAGCAGCAGCCACGCGCGCAGCCCGTCCGCGGCGGCGAGCGCCTGCAAATGGGCGAGCGACCCCGCATCCTCCGGCAGGCCCGCATCGAGCAGGCGTTCCTGATAGGTCTTGGCGGACACCGCACGCGCCAGCGGATGGAAGACCTCGAACTCGGCCGGTGTCCGATAGGCCCGCACCTCCAGCCCGGCAGCCTCCGCCTTCTTGGTCTTGCGCTTCAGCGTCGAGCGCGCGGAGCCGGACAGACCGGCGAACCATGCGTCATGGCCGATCGTCAGGTCGGTGTAGAAGCGGGTGTAACGCTGCCGCACCACCGACATGAGCCCGCCCCCCTGCACCTCCCCCGCCAGCGCTTCGGGCAGCGAGGTGACCAGATAGCCATCCCCGGTCACCTCTGGCAGCACCGGCGCCTGTCCGGCGAGTACGTCGTCCAGCGACAGCGCGACGCGGGTCAGCCGGCGCTTGACCGAGGCCAGCGTGCGCGCGCCGACCTGAAACTTGAGCGCGACCGCGGTCATGCCGCACGCTCCGACACCCAGTTCGACCAGAGCTGTTCCGCCTGTCGCAGCCGCCGACGCAGCGCGTTCGCTTCGAGCGGGCGATCGGTCTGCCCCAACGCCAGCGTGGGCCGGTCGGCGAAATGCATCGTCGGCAGCACGTCCGCCCGATCGGCGAGCAACCGGCACAGGGTCTCGAACCGGCGGACGTGCACACCGTTGGCGCGCGTGCCCAGCCGGTTGGCGAGTTCGAAGCCATGGCTGACGATCGTCACCGCCGCGTGGCCCTCCGCCGCGGCATGGTCGAGCGCCGCCGCCGCCTCGGCGCCGGACAACGCACACAGCTGGAACGTGCGCCAGATGCCGGGCGCGTCCTCGATCACCGTCACCGGCACCTCGATCAGGTGATGCGCGACCGGGGCGATCGTGTCGGGCGACAAGCCGGTGCGGCTTTCCGCAGGCTCCGCGCCATTGTGGCTGCTGTCGTAGACGAAGCCGAGTTCGCCCAGCGCGCGCAACGTGTCTTCATTGGCGGCATAGCCCCCGGCGCGGAAGGCGATCGGCTGCGGCGCACCCGCCGCGACGAGCAATTCGGTCGCCCCGCGCAGCAGCGCGACCTGCTCGGCCAGCGTATATTCGTGCATCTGGAACCGGCCGTAGGTCGCGGCGCGATCGCCGGCATGCGCGCCGGTCCAATTGGGATGCAGGTGCAACTGCACTTCCTGCCCGGCCGCCAGCACGGTTTCGACCATGCGCTGCACCGGCGCGAGACCGAAGACGAGCGCCGGCATCGGATCGACGAAGAAGCACGCCTTCAACCCGTGCCGTGCGAGCTGGTCGAGCTGATAGCTCAGCCCGACGCCGGCCGGCTCCAGCGAGCGCGCATAGATCGTCTCGACATCGAGCCCGGCGGCGTGATGACGCCATGCGAATTCGGTATCGACGGTGAAGAATACGGGGGTCGCCATGCGTGTTGGTTAGCGCGCGGGCGTGAACAAATGGCTAGCGGATCGCCCCGTCCCCTAAGGCACGATGCCGTAGCGCTTGTAATCGTCGTCGATTCGCGGGCGGATGGTGCGGGCGGCGATCAGGTCGCCCTTCGCCTCCGGCTTGCCCTGTCTGCCCAGGATCACGCCGCGCATGTACAGGCTTGCCGCCATATCCGGATCGATGTCGAGCGCCGCGGTCAGATCGGCGAGCGCATCCTCCATCCGGTTCATCCGGAAGAACACCAACGCCCGGCTGTCGAGCGCGGCGACGGTCGAATCGCTCAGTTCGATCGAGCGCGTGCAATCCTTCAGCGCGGTGTCGAGCGCGACGTTCATCGTGCCCTTGATCCAGCAGCGGCTGTTGAGCAGGCGCGGGTTGCCGGGGCTCGCCGCCACCGCCTGATCGATCGCGACGATCGCCGCATCCTTGTCGCCGGTGCGCGCCAGCACCTCCGCCTTGAGCGCGATCATCGCCGCCTTGCTCTTGCCGCCGGCGTCGATCCGCTCCTGGATCAGCTCCAGCGCGGCATCCTTTTCGCCGCGGTCGGCACGCAGCATCGCCAGCCGTTCGACGACATCGTCAGACGACGAATCGAGCGCCTGCGCGGCGACCAGATCGGCCACCGCCTTGTCGCGGTCGCCGCTCTCCTGGAACAGCCGCGCACGCCAGGTATAGCTGTCGATCGTCGGGGTGATCGCGAGCGCGCGGCCGATGTCGGCGATCGCTTTCGGCCGATCGTACACCTGCTCCCAGAACCACGCGCGGTTGGTATAGCCGACCGCCTCGTCCGGGGCGTCGGCGATGCCGCGATCGTAGAGCGCGGCGATCCGCGTGACCGCGCCGACGCGCTTCATCGCCGCGACGCGGGTGTAGAGGCTCGGCAGGTCGGCGGGCGCGACGATGCTGAGCAGGCGGTTCTTCGCCGCGGCGATGGCGCGGCGGTTGGCGGCGATCTCGGTGGCGGGCACCTCGTCGCCGATGCCGACGGTGCGGTCGTCGAGCGTCACCACCCCGCCCTCGTTGCGCACCGCGCGGGTGATCGTCGCCCCCGCCATGGGTCGTGCGAAGCTCTGGTCGCCCTCCAGCGTATAGCCCTTGCCGCCGTCGGGCAGGTGGATGCGGGTGACCGCGCGATAATAGGCGCTGTCGCCGGTCGATACCGGCAGCGCGGCCCAGGTGGTGCGGGTGCGATCCGGCTCGAACTTCATCTCGCCCATCACCTTGTCGATGACGCTGCGGAAGCGCAGGTCAGTGCGGGTCCAGTCGGGGTAGGCGACACCGGTGATCGCGACCGCGGCGGTGCCGGTGACCGGGTCGTAGGACAATTTGCGGTCGACGATGGTGGCGGAGCCGACCAGCCCGTCGCTCATCCGCGACGCCATCGTCTTGACGTCGTCCTTGCTCGCCTGCGCCTGCGCCGCCTGGAGCATCTGCGCGACGCGACCACGCAGCGTGATCGTCGCGGTCATCGGCGCGGGCAGGCCGACGCCCGCCGTCTCGTCGAGGTCGATCGCCGTTTCGATGTCCGGACGCGCATGCGGGCGCATTGTGATCCGGGTCAGCGTCGCGCCGCTGGCACGCACCGGCAGCACCCAGCGGAAGTTCGGCGTATCGCGCAGGTCGGCCAGCCGCGCGCCGGCGTCGGTGCCGTCGAGCCACAAGGTCTCGCCCGCGACGTTCGCCTTGACGAGGATATGGTCGAACGCACCCGGCGTCGGCAGCCGTTCCGGCACCAGATCGCCCAGCTTGCTGTTGGCGAGCACCGGCTCCGCCTCGATATCCAGCCCGCGCAGCAGCGCGAGCAGCATCAGCGTCTTCGCCTTGCAGTCACCGTAGCGCAATTCCCAGGTCTGCGCCGGGCTCTGCGGCTTGTAATTGCCCTGATCCATGCCGTTGAACAGGTAGCGGACCTGTTCCTGCACCAGTTGCAGTGCCGCCGCGGTGCGCTGCATCGGATCGGTCGAGGCGGCCTTGATCTTCGCCAGTTCGGCGGCGAGCGGGCTGCCCGCCGCAATCAGCCCGTCGGTGGCGTAGAGCGGGGCCATCACGCTCGCGACGCTCGCCCAGTCGGGAAAGCTGCTCGCCTCCAGCACGTTGAGCTTCTGGAACCGCGCCGGAATGTCGGACGGCAGATCGGGCTGCTTGGCGAGCGGCAGGGGGACGGCGATCTCGCGATAGCCGTCGGAGACGCTCTCCACCGGCTTGGGCGCGTCGAGGTACAGCTTCCACTTCACCGCATCGGCGGCGGGCCAGAGCAAGCGGGCGCGGGCATAGCCGATCTTGAGCGGCGCGGCAGGCAGTGGCTGGAATCCCTGCACCTTGCCGGCAAGCACGCGATCCTTGCGGGTGATCGACGAGGTGACATGAAGGACGTCGCCGACGCGCAGCCCTTGTACCGCCATCGTCGCGGTCAGCATGCCGTCGAGCGTGCGCTGCTCCAGTTGCTGTTCGCGACGCAGGACGTCGAACGACGTCCCCGATTTCAGCAGGTCGATATGCTCCGCGCCACGGATGATCTCGGCACGGTGGACGATCAGGTCGCCCGCCGCCGGCTGCCATTGCAGCGTCACCGTGCCGGCCTGCCCCAGCATCTCCGGCGAGGCGATGCGCGTGGCGGTGTCGGTATATTGCCACACCTCGCCCCCCTCCAGCCGCTGCTGGTTGTCGAGCAGCAGCAGGACGGGCGAATCGGGCGTGATCTTTGCCGGGTCGATCGCCGGCGCCGGCTTCACCCAGCCGGGCACCGGTTGGTAGACGACCTTGTCCGCGGCCTGCGCCGCCCAGCTCGTGGAACCGAATAGCGCCAAAAGCGCCAGCCGCCGCGTCGTCATGCCTCGAACATCCCCGTTGTGGCGATCAGTCTAACGGGGCCCGGTGCAGCGGCAATGGAGAAACCGCGCGGGTTCAGCGCGCGTGGTAGAAGTCGTACACCTGTTGCGCGACGCCCGCCGACACGCCGGGGGCTTTCTTCAGATCCTCCAGACTGGCGTTGCGCACCGCGCGACCCGTGCCGAAATGCATCAGCAGCGCCTTCTTGCGCGCCGGGCCGATGCCGGGAACCTCGTCGAGCGGGCTCGCTCCGATCGCCTTCGACCGTTTGTCGCGATGCGCGCCGATCGCGAAGCGGTGGACCTCGTCGCGCAGCCGCTGGAGGTAGAACAGCACCGGCGCGTTGACCGGCAGCTGGAATTCCCGCCCGTCGAGCATGTGGAACACCTCGCGCCCCTCGCGGCCGTGGTGCGGCCCCTTGGCGACGCCGACCATGCACACGTCCTCGATGCCGAGATCCTCCAGCACCGCCTTCGCTGCATTCAGCTGTGGCTTGCCGCCGTCGATCAGCACCAGATCGGGCCATTCGCCGCCGTCGCGATCGGGGTCCTCGGCCTGCGCGCGCGCGAAGCGCCGGCGGAACACCTCGCGCATCATGCCGACGTCGCTGTCGGTCGCCGCCTCGTTCCCCTTGATGTTGAACTTGCGATACTGGCCCTTGCGGAAGCCCTCCGGCCCGGCGACGACCATCGCACCCAGCGCGTTGGTCCCCTGGATATGGCTGTTGTCGTAGACCTCGATCCGGTCGGGCGGTTCGGGCAGGTCGAACAGGTCCGCCACCTCGCGCAGCAGCTTCGCTTGGGTCGTGCTTTCCGCCAGCCGCCGTTCCAGCGCCTCGATCGCATTGCGCTTGGTCTGCTCCATCATGCGGCGGCGATCGCCCCGCTGCGGCACCGATAGGGCGACCTTATACCCCGCGCGTTCGCCGAGCGCCTCGCCGAGCAGCGCGCCCTCGTTCAACTCGCGGTCGAGCAGGATCGTCTTGGGCGGCGGCACCTCTTCGTAGAATTGGGTGAGGAAACTCGCCAGCACCTCGTCCTCCGGCACCTCGTTGGTATGCTGGGGGAAGAAGCTGCGATGGCCCCAATTCTGGCCGCCGCGGATGAAGAACGCCTGAATGCCCATCGTCCCGTCCTTGCAGGCGAGCGCGAACACGTCGGCGTCGCCGACCCCCTCCGCGTTGATCGCCTGCGTGCCCTGGACGAAGGTGAGCGCCTTCAGCCGGTCGCGCAGCAAGGCGGCCAATTCGAAGTCCATGTTCTCCGCCGCCACCTGCATCTGCGCGCCGAGCTTCGCCTGCACCTTGGTCGACTTGCCGCCGAGGAAGTCGCGGCAATCGTCGACCAGTTCCTTATAGTCGTCCTTGCTCACCCGGCCGACGCACGGGGCGGAGCAGCGCTTGATCTGGTAGAGCAGGCACGGACGGTCCCGCGTCTTGAAGAAGCTGTCGGTGCACGAGCGCAGCAGGAAGAGCTTCTGGAGCGCGTTCAACGTGTTGTTGACGCTGCCCGCGCTGGCGAACGGGCCATAGTAATTGCCGACCGCGCGCCGCGCACCGCGATGCTTCTGCACGCGGGGAAAGTCATGATCGCCGCGCAGCAGGATGAACGGAAACGACTTATCGTCGCGCAGCAGGACGTTGTACGCGGGGCGGTAGCGCTTGATGAGCTGCGCCTCGAGCAGCAGCGCCTCCGCCTCGTTGTTGGTGGTGACGATCGTCATCGACCGCGTCTGCGCGATCATGCGCTGGAGCCGCTTGGTCAGCCCCTTCACCTGCGTGTAATTGGCGACACGCTGGCGCAGCGAGCGCGCCTTGCCGACGTACAGGACGTCGCCCTTGGCATCCTGCATGCGATAGACGCCGGAGCGGGTCGGCAGCGTCTTCAGCACGTTGCGGATCGCGGCGATCCCCGCCTCCAGATCCGGCGTATCGGACCCGCGGACGGTGTAGGTGGCGCGTTCTTCGTTGAATCGATCGGGAGGGCCGTAGGACGACATCCCCGCCATGTAGGAGTCGCGGCGGGTGGGGGCTAGGGGCTGCGGGTCAGCGACCGCTGGGTAACGCCCTGCGTACCTCGACCGTCTTCGCGGGGGGAGCGTCCGCGCCGATCGCCGCGAGGTCCGTCCCGACCTTCTCCAGCAGGGCCGCAGTCATCTGGCCGCCGCTGAGCGGGGCCAGCTTGCGGAGCGACAGCGTCTTGAACTTCGGCAGATTTTCGTCGTCGCTCAGTCCGGGAACGTCGCGGTCGAGGATCGCCTTGGCACGGGGATCGGCGATCAGGTCGGCGATCGGCGTGTCGATCGAGAAGGCCAATGTCGAGACCGGCAGTGTCGTCGGTTCCGCTGCCGCGGGTTCGGCCGGCGCCGGCGCCGTATCGTCCGCCGGCAGGTCGAGCGCGAACTTGTCCGCGGCCGCTGCGGCGGGGGAGGCTTGCGCCTGGGCGACGGTGAGCAACAACGACAGCAGGATCGACATCGGACCACCTCGGCACCGGCAGGATGCGGTCGCCGCTTGTAGCACGGCCGACGACCGTGGGACGGTCAGGCCTGCGCGAACATCTTCGTGCCGACGATCCCGACCACGGTCAGTGCCATGAAGCAGGCCTGGACGAGGCTGACCTTGTCGCCGAACAGGAACATGCCGCCGATGATGACGCCGACCGCGCCGCAGCCGGTCCAGACCGCATAGGCGGTGCCGGCGGGCAGGCCGCGCATCGCCAGCGCCAGCAAGCCCATGTTGACGAAGGACAGGACGATGGGGACGCTGGACGCTTGCCACGTCGCGAGCGTCGCCGCCCATTTCAGGCTGAGCGCCCAGCAGATTTCGGTGAACACGGCGATGGCGAGAATGAGCCACGACATGGATGTTACTCCTAGCGCGGGCTCGTGATGACAGGACCGCGCCGGAAACCCGTGAAGAGACGCTGGTCGATGAGGGCAGCGAGTCCTCCCCCGCGAGGAAGAGGTGGCACCGCCAGGCCCTGACAAAGGGTAGGTGAGCACCGAATGCAGTGCCTGCGGAAACGCCCCCTCCACCATTCGGCTACGCCGAACGGTCGCCCTCCCCCGCTTTGCGAGGGAGGAATTGGAAGTTTCAGTTCAAGCGGCTGAGCCCCGAGATCGACCGGTCGATCATCGCCCTGTCGGCACCGGCGTCGTGATGCTCGGCGATCAGCACGGCTGCCGCTTTGGCTGCGGTCTCCGCGGCGAGCGCACGAACTTCGGCGATCGCGTTGCGCTCGGCGGCGGCAATCTTGTCCTCGGCGCGCTTGGTGCGGCGGGCCATCAGGTCCTCCGCGTCGCGCTTCGCCTTGGCGATGATCTGGTTGGCTTCCTGCTGGGCATGCGCGCGCATCGTCGCCGCATCCGCCTCGGCAGCCTTGGCCTTGGCCTCATACTCGGCGCGCAGTCGCTCGGCATCGGCACGGAGCGCCTTCGCCTCGTCGAGTTGCGTGCGCACGCCGGCGATCTGCTTGTCGAGCATGGCGGCGATCTTCGCCGGCACCTTGACCACCAGCATGCCGATCAGCACGACCAGAGCGGCAATGCCGACCCAGCCGGTCGTGTTGAAGCCCAGTGCCGTCTCTTCGACGACATGCTCCGCGCCCGGTTCGGACACGTTGGCGGTGAGTTCGCTGCCATCGCGGATTTCACGTGGCTGCATGGTCTGCGACGATGCCGCGTCGGCGAGGTTCGCCGCGACCATGTTGCTGGCGGGATTAGCCATGAGCGTTGGTCCTCCGCACCGCATCGGCGGCGGCATCGATGCCGACGGTCAGGCCCGACACCTTGGTCACCAGTTCCTGCGCCACTTCCGCGGCGACGGACTGGAGGTTGAGCATCGCATTCGCCTTGGCATTGCCAACGGCGAGATCGTGATGCGCCAGCCGCTCGGCGAGTTCCGCATCGGCGGACTTCACCTGGCTTTCGGCGGCCTTGGTCGCCTGAGCCTTGGCGGCGCTGGTCTCGTCGAGCGCCGCGGCGCGCGCCTCGTCCATCTTCAGGCGCCATGCCTCTTCCACCTTGTCGGCGGCGAGACGGGCCTGTTCGGCCGCGGCAAGGTCGGCCGCGATCTGGCCTTCACGCGCGTCCACGGTCGCGATGACCCGGGGCACCATCATCTTGCCGATCCCGAAATACAGGATGCCGAAGGTAATGAGCAGCCAGAAGATCTGCGAAGCGTAGGTGGCGGCGATCTGCGAAATCTGAGGCATTTATGACCTTTAGCGCGACCTCGAACAATCCGCCGGACGCAAGCGCCCGGCGTATGTCGATGTTAGGCGACGAAGAGCAGGATGATCATCGTCACGAAGGCGAGCAGGCCGAGAAGCTCTGCGCCGGCGAAACCGATGAACAGACGGCCCTGCTGGCTGTCCGCGGCGCCCGGATTGCGCAGCGCGCCTTCGAGGAACTTGGCGAACACGTTGCCCACGCCGAGCGAGGCGAGGCCCATGCCGATCGCGGCCAGACCGGCACCGATCATCTTTGCGGCTTCTGCGTCCATGTCATTTACTCCCGATTCAAAAGCTAAAGTTGAGAAAGTTGAGACGTTCAAACTCGCGTGGCGAACCCTAGTGCAGGTTGACCGCGTCGTTCAGGTACACGCTGGTCAGCAGCGCGAAGACATAGGCCTGGATCGCGGCGACCAGCAGTTCGAGTAGCGTGATGCCGATCATCAGCACGAAGCTGGGCAGCGACACGAGCAGGCCGTAGCCCGGACCCATGTTGATGCCGCTGATGACGAACGCCGCCAGCACCTTCAACAGGATGTGACCCGCGGTCATCGCGACGAACAGTCGCAGGCCCAGCGAGAACGGGCGCACCAGGAAGCTCATCAGCTCGACGACGAAGATCAGCGGGATCATCAGCGCCGGGGTGCCGTGCGGCACGAACAGGCTGAAGAAGTGGAAGCCGTGCTTGCCGAAGCCGACGATCAGCACGATCGCGAAGCTGATCACCGCCAGCACGCCGGTGACGGTCAGGTGGCTGGTGATCGTAAACGGATGCCAGCCCGGAACGACGCCGACCGGGGTCAGGCCCCAGATGTTGGCGAACAGGATGAACATGAACAGCGAGAAGACGTACGGGACGAAGCGCTTGCCCTGCGGCCCGATATTCGACGTCAGCATGTTGGAGACGAAGCCGGTGAAGCCCTCGACCGCGGCCTGCCAGCGGCCGGGGACGAGCTCGCGCTTCATCCCGCCCAGCATGAACAGCCACAGGCTGGCGAGCGTGATCACCATCCACAACGCGGAGTTGGTGAACGAGATGTCGTATCCCGCGACGACCCAATGCCGACCGAACAAGGGTTCGATCAGGAACTGGTGCATCGGATCGATCTTGCTGCCCGATTCTGCCGCCATCTGCTCCACCGCCACTGGGGCCTACGCTCCCTAATACGACAAACGCCCGGTTATTCCGGGCGTTCGCCTGCAATCCGAATGATCTGCCTGAACGCGACCGCGATTCCGAGGAACAGCATCACGATCAGCGCCCAGGGCGTGGTGCCGAACCAGTGATCAATACACCAGCCGATCAGCGCACTGCCGACGAGGCTTCCGATCAGGGCGGCGAGCACGCGATTGCCGAGCGAGTAACCCGCATCGGCGTTCGGCGCCCCCTGCCCCGTCCGCAACGCTTCCTGATGCCGGGCTTCCTTCAGCCGCTCGTCGAGCGCGGAAAGCCGCGGATCGTCCGCGCTGGTGAAGTCTCGCCCGGTATCGTCGTCCGCCACGCGCAAACCCCTCGCCTGTATCGTTCAGCCGGGGGAGAAAACGCGTAGGGCGAGCGATCCCGCCAAGGCGTGGCCCGTTTAGGTGGGGGGTGCCGGAGTGTCAACCGGGGAACGAATGGCCGGGTTTGCGCCCTCTCCCCGGCGGGAAAGGGTCGGGCGAGGGGTTGCCGCGGGCGGTGTCGTGCGGAGCTTGAAGCTCTGCGGCAGCCACTTGGCGATCTCAGGCGGCAGTGTTGTTTGGCAGCCCCTCACCCCTGCCCCCTCCCCCATGGGGAGAGGGAGCAGGTTACTTGCAGCGGCCATCCAGTTCCGGGGTGCCGGTGTTTTCCTTCCACTGGCCCGACGGCGTCTTGTACATCTCGCCCTGACCGACCTTCGCGACGAGGTTGCACCCGCTGGTGAAGGCGAATTGCTCGACGGTCGATCCGCTCGCCTGTGCGCTGGCGGTGTAGGCGGCCTTGCGCTTGATGTTGATGTCGCGGACCATCGCCTGCACCGACGCGCCGCCGCTCACCACGCCGAGATAGCCGTCCGGCTGTTCGCCGACCTGCTTCGCCTCGCGTGCGGCGGCATAGGCGGGGTCGCGCTGCGCCATCGCCCCGGCGGACAGGCCGGCGAGGGCCACCGCGCCGGCGAACATCATCATGACCTTTTGCATCTTAGAAAATCCCCGGATTCTGCTGGATCAGCGATTTCGCTTCCCCGTCGAGACGATACACCACTTCCTGCGTGACGCTGATGTTCAGGTTGATCTCGATCGGCTTGTCCGGCGCCGACACGTTGATGCATCCGCCCAACATCGTCGTCGCCAGCCCGATCGCGGCCATACCCGTAATATGTCCCAAGGTCGTGATTCGCTCCGACATCTTCAATCCTGTTTCGTTCATGGCACGGGTCCGCTTGCGGGAGGCTGAATGGGCGGCGTGACCTTTTGCCGGTCGAGCAGCGCAGGCAGGTTGCGCTGGATCAGACGACGCGGGTCGTAGAAGGATTGCGCCGAATCGAGCAGCCCCCTGAAGGGCGCCTTGATCCGGATGTTGAAGACGAACGGCAGCTTTTGCAGGCGGCGGACGATGAAGTTGCTCTTCGCGCCCGCGCCTTGCGACACGCCGGCGAAGCGCACCTCGGTCACCATCTCGCCCGCCAGCGGGCCGTTCATGCCGATCGTCAGGTTGCGATAGCGCAGCGCCTTCAGCGCCTGGAACGCGATATTGCCCCACAATCCCAGGTCCTTCTGCGTCAGGTCGCCGACATAGGCGAGCGTGCCGCCACCCTGGCGCACGACCAGCCGCCCGTTCTCGATCCGCCCGCCCTCGATATCGAAGATCATCGGCAGTTCGCCGTCGAACACCCCGGTGGCATCGAGGTTCTTGAAATCGAACTGGCCGAGGAACTGGTCGGCCTGCACCCCGTCGACCCGGAACGTCATCCGCCGGGCGCCCGCTTCGGCGAAGTCGAGCGTCGTCGGCAGCAGCGTCATCGTCCCGCCGGCGAACGGCCACAGGCCGCTGTCGATCTGCACGCGCTGGTTGGCGAGCAATCGGTAGGTGATCGTGCCGTCGGTCACGGCGATGCCGGGGTTGATCGTCCTGACGGTCGCGACCTGCGCCGGCGCGCTCTCCAGCGCCAGCAGGTCGGTGAAGCGGACGGTCGTGGTGATGCCGCTGACCGGGCCGAGCGCGGCGGCGAGCGCGGTATCCTTCGTCGCGAACTGCCCCGTGGAGGTGACGCCCTGCGCATTCCAGGCGAGATGCCCTTCGCCGGTGACGCTGCCCCGCACGTCGGCGACGACGCCAATGGTCAGGCGGGTCAGCAGATCGGGCTGGAACCGCTCGTCGAAGGCGATGCCCGGCACCGCGATATCGGCGGTGCCGCTGCCCGACGACAGCGCATGGCCGATGCGGACGTCGGCGACCTTCACGTCGCGGGTCGGTTCGTACAGCGTGCCGGTCGCGGCGACCGTACCGTCGGCGAGGCGGAAGGCGACGTCGCGTGCGGCGAGCGTACGGAAGCGCGGATCGGGTGCGGCATCGTCGACGGTCATCGCCGCGGTCAGCGCCACCACGCCGCCACGCAGCGACCAGTCCCCTGCCGCGGCACCGAGCAGCAGCGGCACGTTGGCGATCTGGCCCGACCCGCCGGTGAAGCTGCCCGCCACCGCGCCGCCATCGATCCGGCCGGTCAGTTGGCCGAGATCGATCCGCGTCACCCGCTCCGGACTGCCGAGCCGCGCCGCGACGCCGTCGAGCACGAAGCCACGGTCGCCCAGGCGCAATTGCGCACCGCTGGCGGCAAGCGTCAGCGGCGTCTGTCCCAGCCGACCGGCAAGCCGCGTCGCCGTCAGCCGCGCGCCACCGCTCAGCCGCCCATCGGCGAGGGTGACCAGTGCGCCGGACAGCGGACACAGCCGCGTCTGCACCGGGTCCAGCGTCAGCCCCGCCACGGCCAGACGCCGGATCGCCAGCGGCGTACACGCCGGATTGGCGATCAGCGTGCCGCGCCCGTTCCAGCGCAGGTCGAGCGGCAGCATCAGATCGTCGACCCGGCCATCGCCGAGCGGCCCCGACAGCGACGCCCGCGTCGCGATCCGCGTCGCGCCACCCGGCGTCGCGGTGAAGGTCACCGGTGACAGCGCAAGGTGCGCGCCGCCCGCAGCATAAGGCGCAACGATCGCCCGCCCGCGCACCGGCGCGCCGGGCCTTGCCTGCGCCAGCGTCATGGTGACGCCGGGCAAGCCGCCGCCCGACATCGCCAGTGTCGTGTCGACCCGCACCCGAGCATCGGGCCAGGCTAGCGCGATGCCACTGCCCCCTGCCAGCCGCACGCGTGCGCCGCTCGCCGCGGTGACGGCAGCCTGCGTCACGCGTGCCTGCCCTTTGCCGTCGGCTTGCCGGAGCGTGATCGTGGCCTGTCCGTCGAAACGCTGTCCGGCAACCTGCGTCGCACGCGTTGCTGCCTGGATCAGCGGGCCAACGGGCGTGCCGGTTCCGACGCCGCGCTGCGCCAGTGCGGCTAGGTAGCGGGGCGCGATGCTGGCATCACCAGCGGAGAGCGTGCCCGCGAACACCTGTTCTCCGCCGATCCGGAAGCGTCCGGCGATCCCGAGCGTTCCGGCACGTGCCACCGACGTTTGACCGCTGGTAGCGGCAAGGTCGATTGTGCCATCAGTAACCTTGGCACTGCCGTCGAAGCGAACCGTCCCCCGCAGGCCGGCGACCCGCGCGCCCTTGCCGCGCACCGCTCCGCTCGCCAGCCGCGCCGATCCGCGCCATCCGTCCAACGCCGGGGTGAGCTGCGCGTCCACGTCGGCTCGCGCTTGGGTGATCGTCGCACCCGCGCATGCCGCATTCGCGATCCGCACCGGCCCGACCATATGCGGTGCGGCTTTGGCGATCGTGACACGCAACGCCGCCTGCACGCCGTCCACTGCGCAGCCGCCGCTCGCCAGCCGGGTGCTCACCACCGCGACCGTCCCGTCGAAGCCGTCGTCGAGCCTGCCGCGCCCCGCCATCTTCAGCCCGACCACGCCCAAAGGCGTCTCCAGCCGCATCCGCGCGTCTGCGACGTCGACGTGCAGCCGGGGCAGCGCGAACGGCTTGCCCGACGGCGGCGGCATGAACTTGTCGAGTTCGCCGAGCGACAGCCGCCCGTCGACCAGCCGCCCGCGCAGCCGCACATGCCCCGCCCGCACGCCGACGACGCTCGCCCCGTCGAGGCCGATGCGCGTCTCGGCCTCCAGCCAGTCGGCGACCAGATCGGCGGCGGCGGGATCGCCGATGACGACGTTGGTTAGCCGTTGCCGCCCGAAGCCGAGGTCGCTGACGCCATAATGCGCGACGATGCCGCGCTTGCGCAATTCGCCATCGATGACGCGCGTCGCGATCGGTTTGCGCGCCAGCCACACGCCGATCAGCGCCACCAGCACCACCAGCGCGAGTGCCAGCGCGACCCGCGACGCGCGGCGCAGGCGGGCGGGGGGCGTTTCGCTCGACTGGTCAACCCCCTCGGCCATCTGCGCCTCCATAGACGGAGCGCGCGCATCGGCGCAATTGCGCCCGCTCTGGACCGGCTCTAGGCTTGGGTCCGATGTCGACGCTTCCCCTGCTGCCCGACGAGGGCTTTCCGATGCTGCCGGAGGATACCACCGGCCATCGTGAGCGGCTGCGCGGGCGGTTGCTGGATGGCGGCGGCGAGGCGCTGCTCGATCACGAGCTGATCGAATATCTGCTGATGCTGGCGATCCCGCGGATCGACACCAAGCCGATCGCCAAGGCGCTGCTGCGCGAATTCGGCGGGATCGGCGCGTTGCTGACCGCCGATGCGGCGGCGCTGACGCGGGTGAAGGGGGTGGGCGACACTTCCGCCGCCGCGATCAAGATCGCGCATGCCATCGCGATCCGCCTGCTGAAGGCGGAAGTGGCGGAGCGGCCGGTGCTCGCCAACTGGCAGGCGCTGCTCGACTACCTGCGCGCCGACATGGCGCATCACGCGATCGAACGATTTCGCGTGCTCCACCTCAACACCCGCAACATGCTGATCCGCGACGAGGTGATGAGCGAGGGATCGATCGATCAGGCGGCGGTGCATGTGCGCGAGGTGATCCGGCGGGCGATCGATCTCGGCTCGGCGGCAATCATTCTCGTCCACAACCATCCCTCGGGCGATCCCTCGCCCAGTCGCGCAGATATCCAGATCACGCGGACCATCGCCGATGCCGGCGCGGCGATGGGGATCGTGCTGCACGATCACATCATCATGGGGCTGAACGGCCATGTCAGCCTTAAGGCGCAGGGGCTGATCTGAGGTTTCAGAAGAGAGCGCCGTCATTGCGAGCGAAGCGAAGCAACCCAGGGTAGCCCGCGATGCCCTAGGTTGCTTCGCTCCGCTCGCAATGACGATCGTCCGGTTAGTCCATATTACAGCGTACGGATGATCCCGGAAAAGTCCGTGCCGCCCTTCCCGTCCGCCACGAACGCCTCGTACAGCTCGGTCGCGTGCCGGCCGAGCGGCGTGGTCGCGCCCGCCTCCTCCGCCGCCTGCATCGCGAGGCGCAGGTCCTTCAGCATCAGCGCCGCCGCGAACCCGCCCTGGTAATCGTGGTCCGCCGGCGTGTCGGGGCCGACGCCCGGCACCGGGCAATAGCTCGTCATCGACCAGCTCTGGCCCGAACTGACCGACGAGATGTCGAAGAACGTCTGCGCGTCGAGCCCGAGTCGCTCCGCCAGCCTGAACGCCTCGCACGTCGCGATCATCGTCGCGCCGAGCAGCATGTTGTTCGCCATCTTGGCGGCCTGACCCGCACCGCTGGCACCCGCGTGGATCACCGCCTTGCCCATGTCGGCGAGGAACGGCTGCGCGCGCGCGAACGCATCCTCCGCGCCGCCGACCATGAAGGTGAGCGTGCCGGCATTGGCCGCGCCGATCCCGCCCGACACCGGCGCATCGACCGCGGCAAGCCCCTTGGTCGCAGCGGTCTCGGCGACGCGGCGCGCGGTGGCGACGTCGATCGTCGAGCAGTCGATCAGGATCGCGGACGGCTGCGCCCGGCCAAACACCGCATCGGTGTAGACGCTTTCGACGTGCGTGCCGGCGGGCAGCATCGTGACGACCGCCTCCGCCCCCTCGACCGCCTCGGCCGCGGTAGCGACGGGCAGGCACCCGGCATCCTTCGCCTTGGCCAGCGCGTCGGCGTTGAGGTCGAAGGCGCGGACGTCATGACCCTTCTTCGCGAGGTTGGCGGCCATGCCCCCGCCCATGTTGCCGAGGCCGATGAAGGCGACGCGTGCCATTGATGCTCTCTCCTTATAAACCTCGTCGGATGTTCACTGCCGCGTCAGTTCGCGCCCGACGATCATGCGCATGACCTGATTGGTCCCCTCCAAAATCGAATGGACGCGCAGGTCGCGCCAGAAGCGTTCGATCGGATAGTCCATCAGATAGCCGTAGCCGCCGTGCAGTTGCAGCGCGCGATCGACGACGCTGCTGCCGGTGTCCGTCGCCAGCCGCTTCGCCATCGCCGCGAAACGCGTCTTGTCGGGCGCGTTCGCGGTAACCTTGGCAGCCGCCATGTACAGCAGCGCGCGCGCCGCCTCCAATTCGGTCGCCATGTCGGCGAGCGTGAACTGCGTGTTCTGGAAATCGGCGATCGCCTTGCCGAACTGCTTGCGATCCTTGGTATAGCCGATCGCCTCGTCGAGGCAGCGCTGCGCCCCGCCGAGGCTGCACGCGCCGATGTTGAGCCGGCCGCCATCGAGCCCCATCATCGCGATGCGGAAGCCTTCGCCCTCGCCGCCGACGATGTTCTCGGCCGGCACGCGGACGTTGTCGAACGTCACCTGCCGCGTCGGTTGCGAATGCCAGCCGAGCTTGCGCTCGTTCGCCCCGAACGACACGCCCGGCATGTCCTTCTCGATCACCAAGGCCGAGATGCCCTTCGGCCCCTCCTCACCGGTGCGGACCATCGTCACGTAGACCTCGTTCTCGCCCGCGCCCGAGATGAACTGCTTCGATCCCGTCACCAGCCAGTCGTCGCCGTCGCGCACAGCACGCGTCTTCAGCGCGGCAGCGTCGGAGCCCGAACCCGGCTCGGTCAGGCAATAGCTGGCGAGGCGATCCATCGTCACCAGATCGGGGAGATACTTGTCCTTCACCGTCTGCGACCCGAACCGGTCGATCATCCACGCCGCCATGTTGTGGATCGAGATGAACGCACTGGTCGAGGGACAGCCATAGGCCATCGCCTCCATGATCAGCGCCGCCTCCAGCCGCCCGAGCGCGATACCGCCCGATTCCTCGGACACGTAGATCGCCGCGAAGCCGAGTTCGGCCGCCGCCTTGATCGTGTCGCGCGGGAAGATATGCTTCTCGTCCCATTCGCCCGCGTGTGGCGTGATGCGATTCGCGGTGAAGCGGCGCGCGAGGTCCTGGATCTCGCGCTGGTCATCGGTCAGGTCGAACTGGTTTTCCATAAATCCTCAGGCCGGGCAGCGGCTGTAGCGGAACGAGCCGGCGCGATCGGGCGAGCCCTTCGCCTCGCGCACCAGCGTCTTGCCGTCGTCGAGCAGGGTCAGCGTCGTCGGTTCGGACCAGGTCATCCCCTCCCCGCTCATCGGCAGGTCGAACGCGACCTGCGTCGGCTGGGTCTGGCGCAACTTGGCCGCCTCCCCGCGCGATTCGTAGAAGGACAGGCGGTTGCCCGCGATCGTCAGCAGGCCCTTGTTGTCGGCACGCTTTGGATCGCAATCGTTCGCTACCATCCCCCAGCGCCCGGTGAACGCCGCCGGCATCGCCGCGATCGGCGACGGGCTGGCGGTCGGCAGCGGCACCGGTGCCTCGACCGCCGCATTCCCCGGCGGGTCGAGCGGCACCAGCGTGTTCTGCGGATCGATCGACAGATTGCCCGGCGTCGGCTCGACCGCGGCACTGCCGCCGGATTCGTTGTTGGTCGTCTCGCCGCCCGAACAGGCGAGCAACAGCATGGCGGGCAGGACAGCGGCGGAAAGGATCGTCAGGCGCATCGGATTCAACCCATGGTGGGAATGACGAACGCATCCTGCACGCGCGAAGGTCCGCCGTCTTCGCTACCGCGCGGCAGTTCGGCGGTGCCGTCCGGCCAGCGTTGCGTGATCGTCTTGACCTTGGTCCAGAACTTCACGCCCTCCATGCCGTGCTGGTTGGTGTCGCCGAACGCGCTGCGCTTCCACCCGCCGAAGCTGTGGTAGGCGACCGGCACCGGGATCGGCACGTTGATGCCGACCATGCCGACGTTGACGCGCGCGGCGAATTCGCGCGCCGCATGGCCGTTACGGGTGAAGATCGCGACGCCGTTGCCGTATTGGTGCTCGCTCGGCAGGCGAAGCGCGGTCTCGAAATCGGGCGCGCGGACGATCTGGAGCACGGGGCCGAAAATCTCTTCCTTATACGCCGACATCTCGGGCGTGACCCGGTCGAACAGCGTCGGGCCGACGAAGAAGCCGTTCTCATGCCCCTGCAACGTGAAGCCGCGCCCGTCGACGACCAGTTCCGCGCCCTCGTCGACGCCGGTCTGGATCCAGTTCTCGACGCGCTGCTTGTGCGCGGCGTTGACCACCGGGCCGTAATGCGCGGCATCGTCCGTGGACACGCCGACCCGCAACGCGGCGATAGCCGGGATCAGCTTCTCGCGCAGCGCATCGGCGGTCTTCTCACCGACCGGCACCACCACCGGCAGCGCCATGCAGCGCTCGCCCGCCGATCCGAACGCCGCGCCGGACAGGTCGGCGACGACCTGATCGAGGTCCGCGTCGGGCATGACGATGCCGTGGTTCTTGGCGCCGCCCATCGCCTGCACGCGCTTGCCCGCCTCCACGCCGCGGCGGTAGACGTAATGCGCGATGTCGGACGACCCGACGAAGCTGACCGCGCTGATCGCCGGATGATCGAGGATCGCGTCGACCATCTCCTTGTCGCCATGGACGACCTGCAGGATGCCCTCGGGCGCGCCCGCCTCCAGCATCAGTTCGGCGAGGCGCACCGGCACCGACGGGTCGCGCTCCGACGGTTTCAGGATGAAGGCATTGCCGGTGGCGATGGCGACACCGAACATCCACATCGGGATCATACCGGGGAAGTTGAACGGCGTGATCCCCGCACCGATGCCCAGCGGCTGGCGCATCGAATAGACGTCGATGCCGGGGCCGGCCCCTTGCGTATATTCACCCTTCAGGATGTGCGGGATGCCGCAGCAGAATTCGATGACCTCCAGCCCGCGCTGGATGTCGCCCTTGCTGTCCGCGATCACCTTGCCGTGCTCGGACGACAGCAGGTGCGCGAGCGCGTCCATGTTCGCCTCGACCAGTTCCTTGAAGCGGAACATGACGCGGGCGCGGCGCTGCGGATTGGTCGCGGCCCAGCCGGGCTGCGCGGCCTGCGCCGCGGCGACGGCGCGATCGAGGTCGGCCTGCGTACCCAGCGTCACGCGCGCCTGCACCTGACCGGTGTTGGGATCGAAGACATCGCCGTAACGAACGCCGGCACCCGCTCCACCTCCGGCATGGCCGACGATCAGATGATCGATATTGCGCATGAACCTCTCCATTATTGCTCGCAGGATCGCCTGCCGCGGCATTGTGCGCAACGCCGGATAGTGCGACACACACCTGCATAAATGCAGCCGCGGTGGGACGACCTTCAAGATTTCCTGGCGATCGCCCGCGCTGGCCAGATCGCGCGTGCGGCGGCGGCGACTGGCGTCGATCCCACCACGCTCGCCCGCCACCTGCGCCGGCTGGAGGCGACGCTCGGCCAGACCCTGTTCGAACAGACGCGCGAGGGGCAGGTGCCGACCGCCGCCGGGCAGGCGCTGCTCGCGACGGTCGAGGCGATGCAGCAGGCGGCGGCGCGGATCGCCGCACCCGACGACGATCCCGATCACCTGACCGGCGTGTTGCGGGTCAGCGTGTCGGAGGGGTTCGGCACGTGGTTCGTCGCGCACCATCTGCCCGCCTTTGCCGCAAGCCATCCCGCACTCACCGTCGATCTGGTCGCGAGCAGCGGCTTCCTCAATCCGTCGCGGCGCGAGGCGGACGTGGCGGTCTTGCTGGCGCGGCCGCAGACCGGACCGGTGGTCAGCGGCAAGCTGACCGACTATACGCTCGGCCTCTACGCATCGCAGGCCTATGCCGCGCGCCATCCCCTGCCGACGACGGCGGCGGAGGTGCGAGCCCACGACCTGATCGGCTACGTCCCCGACCTGCTGTACGCGCCGGAGCTGCGCTATCTGACCGAGATCGAGGAAGGGCTGGAGCCGCGCATCCGCAGCTCCAGCATCAACGCGCAATACCGGCTGGTCGCGGCGGGAGCGGGTCTCGGCGTGCTACCGCGCTTCATCGGCGATGCCGACGAAACGTTACGGCGGGTGCTGCCCGATCGCACCATCCGCCGCTCGTTCTGGCTAGTGACGCACCAGGACATGCGCGAGGCGAAGAAGGTGCGGACCTTCCGCGACTGGCTGACAGGGCTGGTGAAGACGCACCGCGCGCGGTTCGTGTGACGCCTTGCGATCGTCCCACATCCCACCGGACGATTTCAGGGGGCCACGGCGCCACGAGGCCAGTCTGGATCGATGTTCGGCCGCATCACTGACGCCGTCATTGCGAGCGTAGCGAAGCAACCCAGGGTTCCGCGCGACGCTCTGGGTTGCTTCGCTACGCTCGCAAGGACGGGTTCCGTGGCTTTTGTCTCGCCCCAGAACGACGCGGAACACGTCCGGGGTGACGAGGGAATTGCCGAGGGAGCCCCGTCCGACAACGGACGGAGCCCGCCCCAGGATCACACGTCCAGATTCGCCACGTTCAGCGCATTGTCCTGAATGAACTCGCGCCGCGGCTCGACGACTTCGCCCATCAGCTGGGTGAAGATCATATCCGCCGCCGATACGTCGTCGCTGGTCACGCGCAGCATCGTGCGATTCGACGGATCGAGCGTCGTTTCCCACAATTGGTCGGCGTTCATCTCGCCCAGCCCCTTGTAGCGCTGGATCGCCAGCCCCTTGCGGCCCGAAGCGAGGATCGCGTCGAGCAACTGCGACGGCCGCGCTACCAGGCTCTCGCCACGCGCAACGACATTGGTGACGCTCCCGATCTGGCCCTCGCCTTCCGGCGTCGGCTCCGCATCCTCGGCAGCCGCGGCGGCGCCCTTCAGCGGCACCAGCTTGCCCGCGGCGACGAAGCTCTCCGCCTGCTCACTCGCCAGCGAGTGCAGCTTGCGCGCCTCGGCGCTTGCCAGGAACGTCGCCTCGACGATGTGGTGATCGGTGACGCCGCGCCACAGCCGTTCGAAGTGGATGCCGCCATCCTCCGTCAACCGCGCGGTCCAGCGCGCTTCCTCGTCGCCCGATTCGAGCCGACGCGTCACCTCGGCCACCGTCGCCTCGCGCTGTTCGCGCGTGAACGTCGGGTCGAGCGCGCCGCCCAGCGCCAGCACCTCGATGATCACCGGATCGTAGCGCCGCGGCACGTAGCGCATCAGCGTCCGCATGCGGCGGGCATGGTCGAGCAGGCTCTTGAGGTCCTGCCCCGAACGGTGCCCGCTCGGCGCCTCGAACACCATCGACGACACGCCCGCGTCGACCAGATATTCGTCTAGCGCGCTATCGTCCTTCAGATACACTTCCGACCGGCCCTTCGTCGCCTTGTACAGCGGCGGTTGCGCGATGAAGAGGTGGCCGCGCTCGATCAGCTCGGGCATCTGGCGATAGAAGAACGTCAGCAACAGCGTGCGGATATGCGCACCGTCGACGTCGGCGTCGGTCATGATGACGATCTTGTGGTAGCGCAATTTGTCGGCGTTGAAGTCGTCGCGGCCGATGCCCGTCCCCATCGCCTGGATCAGCGTCCCGATTTCGCGGCTGGAGATCATCCGGTCGAAGCGCGCGCGTTCGGTGTTGAGGATCTTGCCGCGCAACGGCAGGATCGCCTGGAAATGCCGATCGCGACCCTGCTTGGCCGAACCGCCGGCCGAGTCGCCTTCGACCAGGAACAGTTCGGACTTGGCCGGGTCCTTCTCCTGGCAATCCGCCAGCTTGCCGGGGAGTGAAGCGATGTCCATCACGCCCTTGCGCCGGGTCAGCTCGCGCGCCTTCTTCGCCGCTTCGCGCGCCGCGGCGGCGTCGATCACTTTGCCGACGATCGACTTGCCGTGCGCGGGATTCTCTTCCAGCCACTCGGCCAGCTTGTCCGCCATCAGCGATTCGAGCGGCTGGCGCACCTCGGACGAGACCAGCTTGTCCTTGGTCTGGCTCGAAAACTTCGGATCGGGCAGCTTGACCGAGACGATCGCGGTCAGCCCCTCACGCATGTCGTCGCCGGTGAGGGTGACCTTCTCCTTCTTCAGCAGCCCCGACTTCTCGGCATAATTGTTGAGCGTGCGGGTCAGCGCCGCGCGGAACGCCGCCATGTGCGTGCCGCCGTCGCGCTGGGGGATGTTGTTGGTGAAGGCGAGGACGTTCTCGTAATAGCTGTCGTTCCATTCCAGCGCGACGTCCATCGTCACGTCGTCGCGCGTGCCGTTGATCGCGATCGGTTCGGGGAAGAGCGGCGTCTTCGCCCGATCGAGCCACTTCACGAACGCGGCGATCCCGCCCTCGTAATACAGCTCCACCGTCTTCGGCTCGTCGTGGCGCGCATCGGTGAGGAACAGGCGCACGCCCGAATTGAGGAACGCCAGCTCGCGATAGCGGTGTTCGAGCTTGTCGAAGTCGAATTCGGTGATCTTGAACGTCGCAGGGCTGGGCAGGAAGGTAACGCGCGTCCCCTTCTGGCCCGGCTCCGCGGGACCGACGACCTTCAGCGGCGACACGGCATCGCCGAACGCGAAGCGCATGTAATGCTCCTCGCCATCGCGCCAGATCGTCAGATCGAGGAATTCGGACAGCGCGTTGACCACCGACACGCCGACGCCGTGAAGCCCGCCCGACACCTTGTAGGCGTTGTCGTCGGACGTGTTCTCGAACTTACCGCCGGCGTGGAGCTGGGTCATGATGACCTCCGCCGCCGACACGCCCTCTTCGGGGTGAATGCCGGTCGGAATGCCACGACCGTTGTCGGTGACGCTGACCGATCCGTCGGCGTTGAGCTGGATGTCGATCCGGTCGCAATGCCCGGCGAGCGCTTCGTCGATCGCGTTGTCGCTGACCTCGAACACCATGTGGTGGAGGCCCGATCCGTCGTCGGTATCGCCGATATACATGCCCGGCCGCTTGCGCACCGCATCGAGGCCCTTCAGCACCTTGATCGAGGAGGCGCCGTAGTCGTTCGTATTCTGGGGTTCTGCCATAGCGATTATATAGGGATTACGAGGGCGGAACGAAAGCAAAATGGCGCCATCCTGCGGGGCGGAGGTACGTCACCAGCTGGGCGACCCACGGGAAGGCCCCCTAATTCAGCTTCGCTGCCACCTCCCCCGCCAACGCGGGGGAGGATCGGGACGATCTTCAGAACTCCGTCGCGCGGCGGCCGAGCAGCGTCACCTCGACGCGCCGGTTCTGACGCATGCCTGCGGCGGTGGCGTTGGTCGCGACCGGACTCGCCTCGCCATGTCCGGCGACGCTGAACCGCGCCCGAGTCACACCCATCGCGTCGAAGGCCGAACGGACGCTGGCCGCACGGCGTTCGGACAGGTCCTGATTATGCGCATCGGACCCGCGCGAATCGGTGAAGCCGTCGATCGCCACCCGCACCCCGCCGTTCGAGCGCAGATAGCTCGCCAGCGGTCGCAACTTTTCGATCGCGCCCGGCCGCAGCACATCGCTGTCGGTCGCGAACAGCACGTCCTCGGACAGGGTCAGCGTCGCGCCACGCGGCGTCTGACGAAAGCCGTAATCGTGCATCGCACGGCGATCCCACTGGCCAGGTACGACGGTGCGCGTCTCGACTACGACGGTCCGATCGCGGGCATCCCAGTCGAAGCCATCCCGCCGCGCACCGGCGACGCGCACGAAGGCGGCGTTCGCATCCGCCGCCTCGCGTGGCGAGATACGGCCATCACGATTGCGATCGAAGTTCCGCATCACGAACGCGCGCCCACGCGGCGTGCCGCGCAATGCGGGATCCAGCCCCTGCACACCCGCGCCGATCAGGCGATAGGCACGGTCACCGGGACGCCCGCCGCTCCAGTCCCAGCGGTCCTGCGCCAGTGCCGGCGTGGCGACGGCAGTCAGCGCGGTCGCCGCGATAACGATCGATTTCAGCATGTAATCCTCCATATCCCCGCCCGATGGCGGCGGAATGGAGCAACGGGCTTGAACCACCGGTGACCCGCACCGACAGCCGCGGTTCAGCCAACCGAAACCCGCGTCGCACGATCATCGATGCCGGCGAACAGCGCCGGCTCGGTGCCGGTCATCCACACCTGCCCGTGGCCGGACAGCCGGTCGAACAGCGCATTGCGCCGTACGGGGTCCAGATGCGCGGCGACCTCGTCGAGGAGCAGCACGGGCGCGTGCCCCGTCCGCTGCGCGACCAGCTCGGCATGCGCCAGCACGATGCCGAGCAGCAGCGCCTTCTGTTCTCCGGTCGAGGCGAGCGCCGCCGCCTGCCCCTTGCCCAGATGCGTCACCGACAGATCGGCACGATGCGGCCCCGCCAGCGCCCGTCCGGCGGCGGCGTCGCGCGCGCGATTTTGACGCAGCTCGGCCAGCAGCGCCGCGCCGTCGCCGCTCCATCCCTCCAGCGCGATCCCGGCACGGGCGAACGGCCCGTCGGGTTGCTCGACCAGCCGGCCGCCGAGCAGTGCGACGGTGTCGTGCCGCGCCGTCAGGATCGCATCGCCATGGTCCGCCATCTGCGTTTCGAGCGCACCCAGCCAGTCGGGATCGGCTGGCTCGTCCGCGCCCAGCAGCCGGTTGCGCGCGCGCATCGCGGCGTCGTAGCGCGCGGCGTGATGCGCATGCGCCGGCACCAGCGCCAGCGTCAGCCGATCGAGAAATCGCCGCCGCTCGCCCGCCGGTTCGACGAACAGCCGGTCCATCGCCGGCGTCAGCCACAACACCGTCAGCCATTCGGCGAGCGTATTGGCGGTGGCGGCGGCGCCCTGGATGCGCACCTGCCGCCGTTCGGGCGCCGCGGCCAACGTGCCGGTAGCAACATCGACCGCGCCGCCCGCCGCCGCCAGCGTCGCAGCGACGCCGAAGCCGCCCGGCCCACCCTGCCGCTGCATGTCGGACAGCGCCGCCCGCCGCAGCCCGCGGCCCGGGGCCAGCAGCGACACAGCCTCCAGCACATTCGTCTTGCCCGCGCCATTCTCGCCGGTCAGCACGACGAAGCCGGCGCCAGGATCCAGCACCAGCTCCGCATGATTGCGGTAATCGGTGAGGCGAAGGCGCGACAGCATCGCGATGCGACTAGGCTGCGGACCTATCGACGGCAATGGCCGTGATAGCCGTCAGGTCGCCTGGAAGCCCCTATGCCAAAGCCGCCTGTGCCCGCTCCTTCTGCGCCGAAGCATAAGAAGCAAGCGTCGCGCCCAGTACCGTCTGTGCCTGCCGGTACGCCACCGGCTCCGCGATCCTCAATCTTGCCCGGGCGGCGTCGATCGGTTCGTGCATCAACGCCTCGTAATCCTCACCAAGCAGCCACGCAGCGCGACGGCCGTTGCGATAGCCTTCGCGCACCGCCCTGGCGAACAGGGTGCCGCCCGTCGCCCGCAACGACTTCAGCGCCGCACCGCCGGCGATGAAGGCCCAGCCGAGGCCCCGCGTTTGGGCGTAGGAAAAGGCGACCAGACATGCCTCGCCCATCGTCTCGTCCGCCTTGTAGCCGGTCAGGACATGCCAGATGTCGTGAACGTCGCGCGTACGCCGGCCCATCCAGGCATAAGGATGGACAACATCGGTTTCGTCGGGGTCGAGCCGGCTCACCTCGACCAGTCCATCGGCGGAATAGCCCGTCGCCGCCAGAAATTCGCGATAGGCTGCGCCGACCGTGCCCGGGACGAATCCGTCCACCCACGTCCGGTCGGAAAAACGCTGCGACAGTTCGACGCGTTCATAGGCGATGCGGCCACCATCGCTCGTCGCGATCAGCCGGGCATAGCCGTTGGCGGTATCCCCGACGTTCAGCGATCGCATGATCCGGAACACCTGCGTCGTGTCGTCGCCATCGGCGAGCAGCTTGCGCAGCGCATCGAACGCGGTGCGCCACGCGCGTTTGCCGGTCGTGCCGGGAAAGGGAGGAAGCTTCGCCATCGGCCAATTTCCTTACTGACAAGGATGTCAGTATAGCGAATGGTGGACCTATCTTCAACAGGGCGGCGCAGATCGGCCGGGATTCCGACCTAATCCCAGGGGATCGGATTACATTTCAAGCGGTTGTCGAACGGTAGTGGATGCAAGCAGGAGCCGCCGGTGCTGTCGGATAAACGCGTGTTGATCGTCGAGGATGAGTGGATGCTTGCCGAACATCTCGGCGCCATCGTCGAACGGGCTGGCGGAATCGTCATCGGCCCTGTCCCCAGCGTCGAAGAGGCGATCGCGCTGCTACCCACCGGTTCCGACACACTCCCGGGTGCGGCGACGCTCAATGTAAAGCTCCACGAGGACGTGTCCTATCCGGTCGCCGACCGGTTGGCGGAACTCGGCATCCCTTTCGTCTTCATCTCCGCGAACCAGCGGCACAGCATGCCCGATCGCTTTCGGGATTGACCCTTGCTCGCCAAACCGTTCACCGATGCTCAGGTCCGGGTCGCGATCGCGGCGCTGTTCGACTGACCGGTCAGGCCGGCCAGCGCGACCGGGCGATACCCGCGCGGATCGACGCCGACATCGAACTGCCGCGGCATCGGCTTCAGCTTGCCGTGGCTATGCCCGTGCAGGTTGATCGCACCGCGATGCTGGCGGTTCCAGCTGCGAAACGGGTAATGGCACAGTACGCAGAACCGGTCGTCGACCACGATCTCGGCATAATCGGCGACGCTGGCCCAACCCGGCACCTGCGCGATCGCCGGATCGTCGTTGTTGCCCCGAACCAGATGCTTGATACCGTTGAGCTGCGCCAGCAGCGGGGCGACGTCGTCCAGCCGCCGCGCCACGTCGCCCAGATGCCAGATGTCGTCATCGGGCGCGACAACCGCATTCCAGCCAGTAATCATGGCGGCGTCCATCGCCGCCGTCGCCGCGAAGTCGCGCTTGTGGATGTTCAACGTACGGTGATCGCCGAAATGCGTGTCGGCGGTGAACCAGATCGCCATGGCAGCGGTATGTCCTGACCGGAGGGCTCCGCCTGCAACACGGCACGGGCTCCCACGTTCCCCTGCCCGCGATGACGCCGCATTGGCTGTTTGCCGGCACCGGTGCTAGGATCCGTCATGGCCGCGCCACGCGCTCTCTGCATCGCTACGTTGCCGCTGTTGCTGGCGGCGGCGGCGATGCCGCAACAGGCACCCGATCCGCCGCGCCGCGCACCAACGATCCCGCTGCACGAGGCGATTCTGGACGACCGGCTGGAGATCGCGGGAAACGACATCGACGCGGTACAGATCGAAACGCGCATGGCGGTCGACGTCAGGATCGATGGGCGTGGCCCCTACCGGTTCGTCGTCGACAGTGGTGCCGACCGCAGCGCGATCGGGCAACGGCTCGCGTCCGACCTGCGCCTGCCTGCCGGCGACCCGGTGATGCTGCACGGCATGGCGGGTGCGAGCCGAACCGAAACGGTGATGATCGGCACGCTGGCGGTCGGCGGCAGCGTCGCCACGGATATCGCGGCGCCGGTGCTGCCCGAACGCTTTCTGGGTGCCAGTGGATTGCTGGGCATCGATGCGTTGCGCGGGCAGCGCCTGATGCTCGACTTCGATGCGGATACGATCGCGATCGAGGACACACGCCGTCCGGTGCGGGCGCAACGCGACGAGATCGTCGTCACCGCCCGCCGCCGCGGCGGTCAGTTGATCCTGACGCAGGCGCGCGCCGGCGGCGTGCCGATCCGTGCCGTCGTCGATACTGGCTCGCAGCTCACCATCGGCAATCTGGCGTTGCGCGACGCCCTGTTCCGCCGCCGCAAGCCGCCGGTATTCAGCTCGGCCACGCTCGTCGGCGTGACCGGCGACCAGATGGCCGTTGCGGTCGCGATAGTGCCGGAAATGCGGATCGGTGGCATCCAGCTGCGCGATGTGCCCGTCGCCTTCGCCGATCTGCCACCCTTCGCCCTGTTCGAACTGCGGGATGTGCCGGCGATGATGCTCGGCACCGACCTGATGGGAAATTTCCGCCGTGTCTCGCTCGATTTCGGCGCCCGCAAAGTGCGCTTCCAGCTGCGGCGCTGCCAGACCGGCGGGGCGGGCTTCGGCGGACGCTCGATGTTCATGCACGATACCGGGACCCCGCCCGCATCGAGTTGCCCGCCTCGCCCGCGTCGCATGCCGCCCGTCGAGCCGGTCGCCGCCCTACCGTAGCGGAGGCTAGCGGTAGCGCAGCGTCGCCGTGCCATGCGCCGGCAGCGTCATGCGCCACGTCGCGATACCGTCGATCTCGGTCAGGGTCGCGCCGACCGGCTTCACCTTCTCGCCGGCCCTGCCGATCGGCAGTTCGACATCGACCGCACCGCGGTTGGCGTTGGTGACGGTCAGGACGGTGTCGCCATCGGCGATCCGCGTTTGCGTGACCAGTACCTGCGTGCTGGTGCCGGCGCCGATCCGCACCGTCTCGCCGACCGCCCGATCGCCCAGCGTGCCGGTGCCGAGCAGCAGCCGTTCGGGTCCGCCCGTGCCGGGTCGATCCGCATAGAGGGCGGTGGTGCCGTCCGGCAGCGGTAGTCCCAGCGCGTCCTCCTTTCGATTGCGCACCACCAGAACCATGCCGACCGGCGCAGCGGACAGCGTCTCGCCCTTTCCGATCCGCCGCCGATAGCGCCGTTCGAACGGCACCCGGTTGGCGAGCAGCAACGCTACCTGCTTTTGCGCGCGCGGCGCGACCGTCACCGGCATCGGCACGGTATAGAGCTTCAGATCGCCGAGATCCTCTGGCGGAGGGGGCGGCGCCATCATGGCCGGGGCGGGCGGCGGTGGTGGCGCGCTCTCCGCCATCATCATACGCGAGCCTGTGACGACGATGTCCTGGGATTCCTCCAGTTCGATGCTTCTCAGGTCCGACGTCGTCGTACCCAGCGGAAAACAGGCGAGGCGCAGGCCCGCCGCCCGGCGCATCCACTCGTCGGTTGCCGTCCGGTTGAGCCGCCCCGCCACCGCCTTCACCCGCGCGTTCCGGAACGTCTCCGGATTGCCGTTGGCGACTGTCAACCACGCGAACAGGTCGATCGTCCGCCCGTCCGCCGCCATCGTCGCGACATAACTCGCCGACCAGTCGAAGCCCGAGGTCAGGTAGGACAAGGTCACCGTCGCGGTGCGTGCCGACGGCGTGTCGGTCGCGACGCTGAGCACCGGCCGTGCCGACAGCCCGCGCGGGACGCCGTCGAACGCCAATGCCTCGGGCAGGCCGGAACAGCGCAGGCTCTCGATACCCGCCGCCGTCTTCAGCACGACGCCCTGTGCGGGACCGGCGACGACCGTCGCCGCCTCGCTGCGCCGCCGCCCGGTCGCAGGGTCGGTACGGGCCAGCGTAACCGTCCGTCCCAGCGTACCGTCGATCAGCGACGCGGGCGACAGCAGCCGCGCATCGCGGTTCTTCTCGATCGTCCCGCCGGGCAGGCCGTCGATGATCGCGCTCACCGGCACGATGCCTTCCGCTACCCCTTCGAAGCGTACGATCGCCGGCCCTTTGGGCAATTGCACCGTCCGCGTTTCGGTGACCAGCGCGAACCCTTGCAGATAGTCCAACTGGATACCCGCACTGCCCCGGTCGGGATTGCGATAGACCGTCACCGCGACCTGCCCCGGCCCCGGCGACACGACCGTCGCCGGGCCGACCTGCGCCAACGCAGGAGGACTGGCGAGCAGCGCCAGCGCCGGCCCACCGGCGAGCAGCGCGCCAGCTCCGGCCCACCGGGGCGTACGCATCAGTAGCGGGTTTCGAAGGTCGCCGTCACGATCGTCTCGCCGTTCGCGGGAACCGGCACCTGCCAGACGGTGCTGTCGGCATCGCGCCGCTCGCTCTTGCGGCTTTCGGCGATAATGCGCGTATCGGTCCAGTCGAACCCGCTCTGCGTCAGTTCCACCGTCACCGGCGTCCGCTTCGCGTTGGTCAGCGTGTACCGCATCGCCGTCCGCCACTTCCATTCGCTCAGCCGCGTCCGCTCGACCACCACCGGCAGCACCTTCACGTCGAAGGCATCGCCGGTTTTGAGCGCGATCTGCGATCCTTGCGGGCTATGGTCGATCCGGTTCTCGCCGGTGAACTGCGCCTGCCCGCGCGCATCGCGGACATAGACCCGCACCGTCCCCGCCGGCAGCGCATCGCCGAGTCCCGCTCCGGCGGAATTGGCGAAGCGCAGAACGCTCGCCGCGCTGCGCGGCTCGGTCGCGGTGCCGAGCCAACCGTTCTCGAACGCATAGCCCGATTGCGCCGCAGCACCCTTTACGTCGAGGAAGCTCACCTGCTTGGTCTGCTTGTCGGCGATCGTCGTCCTGCCAGGCAGCGGATAGAGGTAGAAATCGCCCAATTGCTCACGCGACGCCGTTTCGGTGCCTGCCCGTTCGATCCGGCCTCGCGGACGCGGGCGATAGCTGTTGCGATCGCCCTCGCCATCCTCGGTCGCCACCTCCCCCGCGACCAGCAGCGTGCGCGCATTGTCGAACGTCGTGCCGCTGGTGTTCTTCAGCGTCACCCAGCCCTGCACGTCGATGCGTCCGCTCCTGTCGTCGAACAGCGCCACATAATCCGCGCTCCACCCCAACCCACGGCTTAGATAGGAGAGCGTCGCGGGCCGCGTTCCCGCACGATTGCTGTCCAGCATCACCGACAGCGTCGGGCGTGCCCGCAGCGATGCCGGCACGCGGTCGAAAATCGCACGGACCGGCAATCCGTCGTCACGCAGCACCTCGATCCGCTCGCCAATCTGCAGCACCACGCCGCCGTTCACCGCCAGCACCCTGGCCCGCTCGCGCGTTTCCGCGCCCGTCGCCGGATTGGTCCGCAACAGCGTGATCGTCTCGCCCACCGCCTTTTCCATCAGGCTCGACGGGCTGAGCAGATCGTAATCGAAATTCTGTTCGACGATCCCCGCATCGGCGATGTTGAGCGACACCGTCTCCGGCCGGATCGACGCGCTGACGTCGGGGAAATCCTGCCGTACCTGCCCGCGCGCGATCGGTAGTTGCCGCACGTCCTGCACCAGCGCGACGTCATTATTGTAGATGGTGACCGATACGTCGCCCTGCGCCCCCCGCGACGCGCCCGGCACGGTCTGCGCGGGCGCCTCCTGCGCTACAATGCCCTCCGGCAGCATCAGCATCGCCAGTCCGAATACCGCCGTCCGCATCGTTGCTCTCCCCGTCATCGACGGTTGTGGCCCGGTTGCAATACGCTGGCAACGCTTGAAATATTACAGTTGCGTGAAACGCATGCACAGTTGCAAGCAACAATGTTGCGCTCTTATGTAATGATCGCCATCTCCTGATTGCCGGATATTTTGCCGGCATGGAGACTACCACAATGCGTATGTTCGAAACCGCAGCTAGCAGCATGCTGGCGATCGCGGCTCAGGCGCTGGTGGTCGGGGTGATCATCACCACCCTCTGACCTATCGGCCCGCCCGCCCCTTCGGCCCGCTTCCGGGCGAGAGGGCGCGGCTTGTCCGGCCATTCCGCTCAATCCTTGCGCGGATATCGCGCGGCAAATTCCCGGTCCGACATCATGAGATAGCGGATCATGTCGATCAGCGCCCATGGCCAGGTCAGCAGCATGCCGACCACAGTCATACTCAGCACCAGCATTACGATCGCCGATCCGGTCCGCCCCGTGTAGAAGCGATGCAACGCCAGCGGTCCCAGAAAGAACGCCAGCAGAGCCGCGACCAGCTTGTTGCGATCATTCACCGGTTCGCGCGGCGGTGGCGGTGCCAGCACGTGACGGGTGCCCGCAACTTCAGGCATCGGAAACACGCTGAGCGCGCGATCGCCATTCGATTCGAAATCGACCTTCAGACCAATCGCCGGCTCGCCGCGTTGTGCCCAGTCCTCAGGCGTGAACCGATACCGCTGTCCGTCATCGCCGGCAACCAGCCCCTCACCGGTCCGCGAATCCACACCCAACACCTGTCCACGCATGCACATCCCCCGATTCCGTAAGCGCAGCATTGTGGCGATTGGCGTTTCGGGCGCAACCTAAAAGCCTGTCCGCTCGACCCGGGGACCGCGTATCCGACTGGCACCCTCTCTTCAGGAGAGGGCTGGGGAGGTCTCATCGAGGTCAGCAATCATGACCGCCCCGCCAAACCCTACCCTCCAGTGCAAGGGCTATCGCGTGAATCGCCTCCAGCTCTGGATCACTCCGTCGCGAACACGCCCTTCAGCTTGGCGAAGAAGCCCTGACTCGCCGGGCATTCGTCACCCGTTTCCGTCTCGCGGAACAACTCCAGCAGTTCGCGCTGGCGCACCGACAACTTGGTCGGCGTTTCGACGTCGATCTGAATGACCAGATCGCCGTGACCACGTCCTTGTAGCACCGGCATGCCCGCGCCACGCTGGCGCAATTGCTTGCCCGACTGGATGCCCGCCGGAATCTTGATCTCGTGCATCCGCCCGTCGAGGCCGGGGATCGACAAGGCGCCGCCCAGCGAGGCCGTCGTGAAGCTGATCGGTGCACGCGCGAACAGGGTCGTGCCCTCGCGTTCGAACAGCGCATGCCGTTTGACGTGGAGAAAGATGTAGAGGTCGCCCGCCGGCGCTCCGCGCGGTCCCGCTTCGCCCTCACCGGACAGGCGGATGCGCGTGCCTTCATCGACGCCGGGCGGCACGTTGACGCTCAGTGTCTTGGTCTTGTCGATCCTTCCTTCGCCGCGGCAATCGCCACAAGGATCCGCGATGATCTCGCCCGCGCCCTGACATACCGGGCAGGCGCGTTCGACCACGAAGAATCCCTGCTGCGCCCGCACCTTGCCGTGACCGTTGCACTGCCGACAGGTGGATGCATGCGTCCCGGGCTTCGCGCCCGAACCGTGGCAGGTGTCGCATTGCGCCGATACATCGACCGTAATCTCGGTCGACTTGCCATGAAATGCCTCTTCGAGCGTCACTTCCATGTCGTAGCGCAAATCGGCGCCACGCCGCTGCTGGGTACGCCCGCCACCGCGGCCGCCACCCATGAATTCGCCGAAGACCGATTCGAAGATATCGGAAAAGCCGCTGAAATCCTGTGCTCCGCCGCCGCCACCGTTCTGGAACGCGGCATGGCCGTAGCGATCGTAGGCAGCGCGCTTCTGCGGGTCCTTCAGGACCTCATAGGCTTCGCTGACCGCCTTGAACCTGGACTCGCTGTCCTTGCACCCGGCGTTCTTGTCCGGGTGATACTTCATCGCGAGCTTGCGGTACGCCGATTTCAGCGTCGCGCCGTCCGCATCACGCTCGCATTCGAGTAGCTCATAATAATCGACTGTGGTGCTCATGCCCGACCTTTAAGCCCTGAAGGCCCCCTCCCCGCCGGGGGAGGGGGCGATCGGGTTACGCCTTGTTGTCGTCGACTTCCGAGAATTCGGCGTCGACCACGTCGTCCTTCGGTGCTTCTCCGTCGGTGCCGCCCTGCGGCGACGCTTCGGACTGGGCCTGCTTCTCGTAGATCGCCTGGCCGAGCTTCATCGCGACCTGTGCGAGCGCCTGCGACTTTTCGGTCATTTGGTCGGCATCGCCGCCCTCGACCGCAGCCTTGGCAGCGTCGATCGCCGACTGGATTTCCGACTTCAGGGCCTCATCGACCTTGTCGCCATTGTCCGCGAGCTGCCGCTCCGTCGTGTGGATCAGCGATTCGGCGTTGTTCTTCGCCTCGGCGCCGGCCCGACGCTTCTTGTCCTCCTCGGCGAACTTCTCGGCATCGCGCACCATCTGCTCGATGTCGTTGTCCGACAGACCGCCCGATGCCTGGATGCGGATCTGCTGCTCCTTGCCGGTGCCCTTGTCCTTGGCCGACACGTTGACGAGGCCGTTGGCGTCGATGTCGAACGTGACCTCGATCTGCGGCACGCCGCGCGGTGCGGGCGGGATGCCGACAAGGTCGAACTGACCCAGCAGCTTGTTGTCCGCCGCCATCTCGCGCTCGCCCTGGAACACGCGGATCGTCACCGCGCCCTGGTTGTCGTCGGCGGTCGAATAGGTCTGCGACTTCTTGGTCGGGATCGTCGTGTTGCGGTCGATCATCCGGGTGAACACGCCACCCAGCGTCTCGATACCCAGCGACAGCGGCGTCACGTCGAGCAGCAGCACGTCCTTGACGTCGCCCTGCAACACGCCCGCCTGAATGGCGGCGCCCATCGCGACGACCTCATCCGGGTTGACGCCGGTGTGCGGCTCCTTCCCGAAGAAATTCTTCACCGCCTCGCGCACCTTCGGCATGCGGGTCATGCCGCCGACGAGCACGACTTCGCTGATGTCGTCGGTCTTCAGGCCGGCATCGGCCAGCGCCTTCTTCATCGGATCGATCGTGCGCTTGATCAGGTCGTCGACCAGCCGCTCCAGATCGGCGCGGTTGATCGTCTTGACGAGATGCTTCGGCCCGTTCTGGTCCGCGGTGATAAAGGGCAGGTTGACCTCGGTCGAGGCTGCCGACGACAGTTCGATCTTCGCCTTTTCCGCCGCTTCCTTCAGACGCTGCAACGCCAACTTGTCCTTCGACAGGTCGATGCCTTCGTCCTTCTTGAACCCTTCGGCGAGATATTCGACCAGCTTGTTGTCGAAATCCTCACCACCGAGGAAGGTGTCGCCGTTGGTCGCCTTCACCTCGAACACGCCGTCGCCGATCTCGAGGATCGAGACGTCGAACGTGCCGCCGCCAAGGTCATAGACCGCGATCGTCTTGCCGTCCTGCTTCTCCAGCCCGTAGGCGAGAGCAGCCGCGGTCGGCTCGTTGATGATGCGCAGCACTTCCAGACCGGCGATCTGGCCGGCGTCCTTGGTCGCCTGACGCTGGGCGTCGTTGAAGTATGCCGGCACGGTGATGACCGCCTGCGTGACCGTCTCGCCGAGGTAGCTCTCGGCCGTCTCCTTCATCTTCTGCAAGGTAAAGGCGCTGATCTGCGACGGCGAATAATCCTTGCCGCCTGCGGACACCCACGCGTCGCCGTTCGGACCGCGCGCGATCTTGTACGGGACCAGCTCGGTGTCCTTCTTGGTGATCGGGTCGTCGAAACGACGGCCGATCAGGCGCTTCACCGCGAAGATCGTGTTGTCACCATTAGTGACGGCCTGACGCTTGGCGGGCTGGCCGACCAGCCGCTCGCCGTCCTTGGCGAAGGCGACGATCGACGGCGTGGTGCGCGCGCCTTCCGCATTCTCGATCACCTTGGGCTTGCCACCTTCCATCACGGAAACGCAGCTGTTGGTGGTGCCGAGGTCGATACCGATTACTTTAGCCATGTGTGCTTGCTTAGCCCCTCACATACGAAATCAATGGCGAAAATCGCCGAAACCCATGGAACCTTTGCCCCGTTACGGCAGCGAAAGCTCCTGTGTATGGCCGGGATATAGGTGGGGTTCCGCTTGCCGCAAGACGGTGCGCGCCATAGTGACTTGCCTCGAAATGAGCCGGTCGGCTTGAAGGGGATGATGCGATGACGCGCTGGTGGATGCTGATGGCGGTGGCGACGCTCGGCGGTTGCAGCGGACCGGGGCGGGTAACGGTGGACGACGCGTGGATTCGCCTGCCTGCGGTCACAGGCCGCCCGGGGGTCGCCTATTTCACGCTGGAGGGCGGTCCGTCGAACGCGACGCTCATCAACGTCAGCGCCGACATTGCCATCCGTGCCGAGATGCACGAGAGCATGACCGGTGCCGGCGGCATGACCAGCATGAAGCCGCTCGCCAGCGTCGCCGTTCCCGCCGGGACCGACACGGTCTTTGCGCCCGGCGGTCGCCACGTCATGCTGTTCGACATCAATCCGAAGGCGAAGGTAGGGCGCATCTACAACCTGACGCTGAATTTCTCGAACGGGGCGCGGATCTATGCCGGGGCGATGACCGTCGGCGCGGCGGACCCGGCGCCGGATTTCTGATGGCGACGACGATGCCAGTTCGCGGCTGAGGCAACGATCCGATGCCCCTGCTCTCGCTGCGCGCTCCTGCCGATGCCCGCCCGTTGACCGCGGGCGAGCGCGCGCTCGCCGCATCGGTGTTCCACGACGCGATCGACTATGACGCGGTGCGGTTGTCGCGGACCAAATGGGCCTTCTTCCAGCCGCGCGATACGGTGATGGCGCCGACCGGCTGCATCCACTTCCATCCCGGCGGCACCCAGTGGCGCGACGATTTCGCCGCCGCCGCACTCACCGACCAAGGGCTGTTCATACACGAGATGGTGCACATCTGGCAGCACCAGCGCGGCATCTGCCTGCCGCTCGCGCGCCATCCGTGGTGCCGCTACGATTACGCGCTGAAGCCCGGCCAGCCGCTGCACCGCTACGGCATCGAACAGCAGGGCGAGATCGTCCGCCATGCCTTCCTGCTCGGCCACGGCGCCCGCATCCCCGGCGCACCGCCACTGGCGCAATACCGGACGCTGCTGCCCTTCGGATGAAGGCATTGCCCGATATGGGGTTCGGGATTGACGTTACGGCAACCGCGCCTTTTCTATTTATCACAACGGGTAAGTTACGTTTCGGACCTATTAACTTCTAGGCTCATAGAGGCGGCTTTCCCAGACCGCGGCACCTCTTGACCAAGGCCCCCGATGCATACCGAAACGCTCCCTCGATCCGCGCTGCTGCGAAACGACCCCGCCTTGATCGACGCGTTGCGCGATATCTGGGTGCTGCTGGAGTCGACGATCGTCGAGGAGACCCGCGCCTTCTGTCATCATCCAATGGCGCGTATGCTGTACCGCAGCGATGCGCAGGGGGCATCGCCGCTGCACGAACGCGAGCTGGCCTACACCAGGCGCAAGTTCGTCGGGCCGTTCGATGCGTTGCTGGATGCGGAAATGGTCGAGCGGGGCAGCAATTTCGTCGCGAACGGCGGTGACGACAATGACTATATCGATGGACTGATGGAGAATTACCGCTCGCGCGACACCCTGCTGCGCACAGTACTGATCCATGATCCGCTGCGCTATGCTACGTCGACCAACGCACTGTACCGGCTCGCCGCGATCGATATCCGGGCGTTTTCCGCCGGTGCCGCCGCGCATCGCGCACGTCGCGACACCGTCGTCCGGCAGAATCTGGCGGACACCATGGCCGAGGTGACGCGGATCGTCGTCTCGATCGGCACGATCAGCAGCCAGACCAACCTGCTCGCGCTCAACGCCACCATCGAAGCGGCACGCGCCAACGAACACGGACGCGGCTTTTCCGTCGTGGCGCAGGAGATGAAGCGCCTTGCCCAGGCGACACGCGCCGCCACGCAACAGGCGACGGCGTTACTCGGCGCAGCCTAAAGCGCGTCGAAATCGATCGCGACGTGCCGGTCGAGCGTCTGCGGCGCTTCCGGCATCGGATATTTCAGCCCGGTCGCGCAATTGAACAGCACCACCCGCTCGTCCTCGTCGACCTCGCCGGTCTTCAGCGCCTCGCGATAGGCGGCAAGCGTCGCGCCGCCCTCGGGACACAGCAACAGACCGTCGCGCTTCGCCGCATCCTCGACCGCCGTCAGGATCGCGGGGTCGCCGACGCCCAGCGCCTTGCCGCCGCTTTCCCGCACCGCCCGCAGGATCAGGAAATCGCCGACCGCCTTTGGCACGCGAATGCCGGCCGCGACGGTATGTGCATCCTCCCACCGCTCGGCATGCTCGACGCCCGCCTCGAACGCGCGGACGATCGGCGCGCACCCGCTCGCCTGCACCGCATACATCCGCGGTCTTTTCGATCCGATCCAGCCGAGCCGCTCAAGCTCGTCGAACGCCTTCCACATCCCGATCAGACCGGTGCCGCCGCCGGTCGGATAGAAGATCGCATCGGGCAGGTCCCAGCCGAATTGCGCGGCCAGTTCCAGCCCCATCGTCTTCTTGCCTTCGATCCGATAGGGCTCCTTCAGCGTGGAGAAGTCGAACCAGCGCCCCTCCGCGGCCCCCTTCCCCACGATCGCGCCGCAATCGTCGATCAGGCCGTTGACCCGCCATACCCGCGCGCCCTGCATCGCGATCTCGCGGACGTTCACCTCGGGCGTGTCTTCCGGGCAGAAGACGATCGTCTCGATCCCCACCCGCGTCGCATAGGCCGCCAGCGCAGCGCCGGCATTGCCGTTGGTCGGCATGGCGATCCGGGTCACGCCCAGTTCCTTCGCCATCGCCACGGCCATCACCAGCCCGCGCGCCTTGAAGCTGCCCGTCGGCAATCGCCCCTCGTCCTTCACCAGCACGTTGGGGCTGCCCGCCGCTTTGGGGATCGGGATCAACGGCGTCTCGATCTCGCCCAGACTGACGACATTTCCGGTATGCCGAACCGGCAGCAACTCCCGCCACCGCCACATATCGGTGTCCCGCGCGCCGAGCGCATCGCGCGACACCGCCGCCTTCACGCCCTCCAGATCGTAGCGCACCAGCAACGGCCGCCCTGCGCGCGACAGGCCATGCAGCCGGTCCGCGTCATAGCGCTCGCCGGTCAGCGAGCATTCCAGATGCGTGACGAAGGTCGGACGATCGGTGGTCAGATTGGCGTTCATGGGGTTCTTTCGACATCCTCCCCGATATCGGGGAGGATTGCACATCAGTCCGGCTTGCGGGCGACGCCGACCAGCGCCGGGCGCAGCAAGCGATCCTTGATCATATAGCCCGCCTGCATCTCCTGCACGATCGTGCCCGGTGCCGCATCGCTCGGCACTTCCATCATCGCCTGATGCTTGTTCGGGTCGAGCGTTGCGCCCATCGCCTCGACCTTGGTGATGCCATTGCGTGCGAACACGCTGTCCAGTTCGCGGCCCGTCGCTTCCAGACCGGTGACCAGACCCTTCAGCCGTTCGTCGCCGCGCAGTTCGGCGGGGATCGCCGACAGGCCACGCGACAGATTGTCCGCTACCGACAGGATGTCGCGTGCGAACGATGTCGTCGAATAGGCCCGCGCGTCCGCGACTTCCTTTTCGCTGCGGCGGCGCACGTTCTGGATTTCGGCCTGCGCATACAGGGTCTGCTGCTTCGCCTCGGCCAGCTGGTTCTCCAGCTCCGCCACCCGGTCATGCTCCGCCACTTCGGGAGCGGCTTCGGCAGTTTCCTGGCGCAGCGCCTCCGCGTCCATCTTCGTCTCTTCGGTCATTCGATTCCCTGTAGGTTCAGCCCATCAAACGGGCGAGCGTTGCCGCCGTGAAATCCACCATGGGCACGACGCGGGCATAGTTCAACCGCGTCGGGCCGATCACACCCACCACGCCGACGACCCTGCCACCCGCGCCGCGAAACGGCCGCGCGATCACGGAAGATCCTGAAAGCGCGAACAATTTGTTCTCCGCCCCGATGAAGATGCGGGTCGCATCGCCGGCACTCGCGCTATCGAGCAGGTTGGCGATTTCCTGCTTCCCCTCCAGATCGTCGAGCAGGTCGCGGACCCGGTCGAGGTCCGCCGCCGCCGCCGCATCGATCAGCCGACTCTGCCCGCGAACGATGAACACCGGCCGCCGCGCGCCATCCTCACTCCACACCGCCAACCCACGCTCCACCAGAGTTCGCGCCGCCACGTCCAGTTCGGCGCGTTCCTCGACCAACTGCCGCTCGATCCGCGCCCGCGCCTCGGCGAGCGTCAGCCCGCCCAAGGTCGCGGTCATGTAATTGCCCGCCTCGATCAGCGCCGACGGCGTCATCCCCGCCGGCAATTGGATCACGCGATTCTCGACACTGCCGTCCTCGCTGACCAGCACCGCCATCGCCTGATCGGGGGACAGCCCGACAAAGCCGATCGACCGCAACGCCAGCTCGCGCTTCGGCACCATCACCAGCCCGGCACAGGCCGACAAGCCGGACAGCGCCGCGGTGGTCGCCGCCAGCGCCTCCTCGACCGGCCCGTGATAGCCGACCCGCGATTCGATCGTCGCGCGCTCTTCGGCGGACGGCTCCAGCGCCTGCATCATCCCGTCGACGAACAGCCGCAGCCCCCGCTCGGTCGGTATCCGCCCGGCGCTGGTATGCGGGCTGGCGAGCAGCCCCAGCTCCTCCAGTTCCTGCATCACGCCGCGGATCGATGCCGGCGACAGGTTGAGGCCGGAGGCGACCGCGATCGTCTTCGACCCCACCGGCACGCCCGTTGCGACATAGCCGTCCACCACCGCGCGAAAGATATCGCGCGCCCGGTCGGTCAGTTCGGTGACGGGCAGTCCCATGAGCTGTTATCTAGGACGCCGCGGATCGCCGATAAAGGCCGCGATCGGCAGCGCTTCCGGCGCGGAGCGAAGCCCCGCGCGCATCTCCTGCGATCCGCAGCCGTAATAGACGTTGAGATGCTGGCGACCGCCGCTCAGCTCGCTCCAGACGATATCGACGCTAGGCATATCGGTCGGTGCATTCTCGCAGCCGCGGCTGCCGGGTTGCAGCACCGTCTCGGCCTCCTTCGGGCGATACGGCGCGAGCTTGGCTGCGAAAGTCCGATAGGCCGCCGGCGTCGCCTGGAAATCCTTGATCCCGGTCACGGCGGTGAAGCGCATGCCCTCGAACGTCCCTTTGCCGTCCGGTGCGATCGTCACCGCATAGACCGGGCAGGTGCCGTAGCACGGCGCCGTCTCGTAGCGGATCGTCTCGCTCTCGATCGCCACCGGCCGTCCGTTGCCGGAGTTCGACGCATCCACCACCACGCACCCCGACAAAGCGAGACCCAGTCCTGCGATCAACACCTTGTGCATGCCCGTCCCCTTTGCTCACCACTGGCGCAGCCACCCGGCGCCGTCTAGGGCGTTGCCGCATCGAACCTTGAGGAGAGTTGAATGCGCCCCAGCGGCCGCGCCCCCGATCAGATGCGTGCCATCACGATCGAGCCGAACTTCACCCGCCACGCCGAAGGATCGGTGCTGGTCGGCTTCGGCGACACCAAGGTGCTCGTCACCGCCAGCATCGAAGAGCGCGTGCCGCCGTTCCTGCGCGGCAAGGGCGAAGGGTGGGTCACCGCCGAATACGGCATGCTCCCCCGCGCCACCCACACCCGCGGTAACCGCGAGGCGGCCAAGGGCAAGCAGTCGGGCCGTACGCAGGAAATCCAGCGGCTGATCGGCCGTTCGCTGCGCTCGGTGGTCGACATGAAGCTGCTCGGCGAGCGCCAGATCGTCCTCGACTGCGACGTCATCCAGGCGGACGGCGGCACCCGCACCGCGTCGATCTCCGGCGCCTGGGTCGCGCTGCGCCTTGCGATCAACACGCTGATGGCGAACGGCAAGCTGACGGTCGATCCGATCCAGCAGAAGGTCGCCGCGGTCAGCTGCGGCATCTATCAGGGCACGCCGGTCCTCGACCTGGATTACATCGAGGATTCGGGCGCAGATGCGGACGGCAATTTCGTCCTGCTCGAAAACGGCAACATCGCCGAGGCGCAGGCGACCGCCGAACACGCCACCTATGACGAAGAGGCGCTGCTCCGCCTGCTCCGCCTCGCCCGCATCGGCTGCGCCGACATCTTCGCCGCCCAAGAGCGCGCCGTACGATGAGCGGCGAAGGCAGGGACCCGCAGGCGATCCGCAAGCTCGCCCCCGGCAAGCTCGTCATCGCCAGCCACAATGCCGGCAAGGTCCGCGAGATCGCCGAGCTGCTCGGTCCGTACGGGATCGAGCCGGTCTCGGCCGGCGAACTCGACCTGCCCGAGCCCGAGGAGACCGGCACCACCTTCGTCGCCAATGCCGAGCTGAAGGCGTTGCAGGCCGCCGACCTGTCCGGCCTGCCGGCGCTCGCCGACGACAGCGGCCTGTGCGTCGATGCGCTGGGCGGCGATCCAGGCATCTTCTCGGCGCGCTGGGCCGGCGAATCGAAGGATTTCGGCCACGCCATGCGGTTGGTCGAGGATCGCCTGAACGAGGAACCTGACCTGCCCCGCTCGGCGCATTTCGTCTGCGCGCTGGCGCTCGCCTGGCCCGACGGCCACGTCGAATGGTTCGAAGGCCGCGTCGACGGAACGCTCGTCTGGCCGCCTCGCGGGCAGCAAGGCTTCGGCTATGACGCGATGTTCCTGCCGGTCGGGACCACCGAAACCTTCGGCGAGATGGACCCCGCCGCCAAACACGCCGTCAGCCACCGCGCCGAGGCGTTCAAACAACTCGTCGCCGCGGTCCTTTAAGCGCTGGCACCGGTGCTCCTGCACAGGCGGGAGCACCGGACCTGCCGCCACGGCCGAGACTCAGAACGTCCGCTGCCCCACCACATTTCCTGGCGGCGCGTATCGGCACACCAGATAATCGTCGGTCGCGTTGCTCGCGAGCGCACAGCCCACCTGTGTCGTCGCACGCCATACTATCTGCGTGTAATGCCCCACATCCTGCCACCGCCCGGTGCGACTGAACTGCGGGGCCGGCACGTTCACGAAATCGCGTTTCTCCGCCACCCAATGACGGATCATCTCGTCATAACGATAGGCGCCGCGCGTCCCGGTCCACAAATTCTCGCCCTGCCGATCCATCCCGATCGACTGCACGGCATGTTCGAACCGTCCGGTCCGCGCCATCGTCTCGGCATAGCCCCGCGCCGACGCCGCCAGCGGCTCGCTCCATGTGATCGGCGCCACGCCGACATCGCCGCGCGCGCGGTTATGCCCGGCCAGCATCACCCGTTGCAGCAGCACCGACCCGCGCGGCGCATTCGCCCCGCCGGGCCGCGGTTCGACCACGCGCTCCGGTCGTTCCGGCGCCTGGGCGCAGGCGGCAAGCAACAGAAGCGCAATCCACGAGTGGCGTTTCAGCATGATCCTCGCCATATCGCCCCCATCATGATCCCCGACAAGACGCCGCTCGCGCTTTACGTCCACTGGCCGTTCTGCGTCTCGAAATGCCCCTATTGCGACTTCAACAGCCACGTCCGCGATGCGGTGGACCAGCAGGCGTGGCGCGACGCCCTGCTTGCCGACCTCGCCTACGAGGCGCAGGCGCTGCCCGGCCGCACGCTGGGATCGATCTTCTTCGGCGGCGGCACGCCATCGCTGATGCCGCCCGCCACCGTCGCCGCGATCATCGACGCCGCCCGGACGATCTGGACCCCCGCCGAGAATATCGAAATAACGCTGGAGGCGAACCCCTCGTCGGTCGAGGCCGCGCGCTTCGCCGATCTCGCCGCCGCCGGCGTGAACCGCGTCTCGCTCGGCCTGCAATCGCTCGACAATGCCGCGCTCAAGTTCCTCGACCGCGCCCACGATGTTAACGAAGGCCTCGGTGCGCTGGACACCGCGCAGCGCCATTTCGAACGCGTCAGCTTCGACCTGATCTACGCGCTTCCCGACCAGAGCCTTGCCGCCTGGGAGGCGGAGCTCGCACGCGCGCTGTCGTTCGGCACCGAGCATCTGTCGCTGTACCAGTTGACGATCGAACCGGGCACGCGCTTCGCCACCGAAGCCGCCAAGGGCCGCCTGACCATCCCCGACGGCGACACCGCCGCCGACCTGTTCGAAGCGACCCGCGCGATGACCGCCGCGGCCGGCCTGCCCGCCTACGAAACTTCGAACCACGCAAAAGCCGGCGCGGAGAGCCGCCACAACCTCACGTATTGGCGCTATGGCGATTACGCCGGAGTCGGCCCCGGCGCGCACGGTCGCCGCGACGGGGTGGCGACGCAGCGCCGCAAGAAGCCCGAGAATTGGCTGTCCGCCGTCGCCCGCAACGGCCACGGCACGGAAGTCGAGACCTCCCTCGCCCCCCACGACCGCGCCACCGAAGCCCTGCTGATGGGCCTCCGCCTGCGCGAGGGCGTCGATCTGACGCACGTCGCCCGACTGGCCGGCGGCGCCGCGCCGATCGTCTGGCCGGCGGCCGCGCGACTGGAAGCACAGGGCTTCATCGTCCACGAACCCGACCGCCTCCGCGTTACCGAAGCCGGCGCTCTGTTGTTGGACGCCATCCTGCCGCTGGTCGTGGGCGAAGCGCCGGCGTTGGCTTGACGAAGGTTCAATTCACGCCGAGCCGCGGAGAAGAAGATTTCGGCCTTCTACCGAGATCTTCTTCTCCATGTGAAGCAATCTTTTTCTAACCCCTAACGCCCGAACCCAGCCGGAGCCGGCGAGACAGTCACCGTCGTGCCGCCCTGGATTTCCTGTACCTCCAGCGCCCGCTCCGCGATCCCGTCGCGGCCGAAGCGGAACGCGCCGTCGATCCCGGCGAATCCGTCGCTATCGCGCAGCTTTCCCTCCGGAAAAGCCCGCCCTACCGGCCAATCGCGCGAAATACGGACCGTCAACAGCACTGCATCATAGCCCAGGCTCGACAGGCGATACGGCGCCGCGCCGTAGCGCGTCCGATATTTGGTCGCATATTGCCGGTACAGCCCATCCGCGACGCTGGCGAACCACGCCCCGTTCAGCGCCGCCTTGCCCGCCGCCGCCGCTTCAGAATTCCACAATTCGGTGCCGAGGATGCGCGTCGCGCCACCGCCGCCACGCTTGACCAGCGGCGCCGCTACCGCTGCGCTGGTGCTCGCATCCGCCACCAGCACCGCGCCATACGGCCCCTTCGCGTTGAGCCGCGCCACCGCACCGGCGATGCCGCCCGCCACCCGGCCATAGGTCTGCAACGACGCGACCTCGCCGCCCGCACCCTCGACCGATCGCAGGAACGCCGTCGACGCCCGCTCGCCGTACAGGCCGTTGGGGATCAGCCCGGCAAAGCTCGTCACGCCGCGGCTGCGCGCATATTGCACCACCCGGTCGATCGACTGCGCCGGCGCATAGCCCATCAGATACGTGCCGTTGCCCGCCACCGACACGTCGTTGGAAAAGCTCAGCACCGGCACCCCGGCCGCCCTGGCGATCGGTGCCACCACGCGCACATCCTCGGACAGCAGCGGCCCCAAGATCAACTGCGCGCCCTCGGCGATCGCGCGTTGCGCCGCCGCAGCGGCGCCGGTCGCGGTGTCGTAATTGGTGATCCGCACCTTGTCGGTGCCGGTGTCGAGCACCGCCAGCATCGTCGCATTGGCGATCGAGCGGCCCACGCCTGCGTTGCTGCCCGACAGCGGCACCAGCAGCGCCACCCGGTTTCGCTGCGTATCGCGCGGCAGGCCCGCCTGCAAGTCGTCGGGCCGCTCCACCGGCGCGCGCACCGGCCGGTCGGGCGCGGCGACGGGGCCGCGCGGCACCACCGTCGAACACGCCGCGAGCAGCCCCGCTCCCAGGATCGCCACCCAGCGTCCGAGGCCGCGCGTACGCACCTGTCCAAATGTTGCTGCCTCTGCCATGACGTCCCCTGTGGCCATATCCGAAAATCCTCTCGAACCCGGGCTGTACATCGTCGCGACGCCCATCGGCAATCTTGCTGACCTAAGTCCCCGCGCCGCCGACGTCCTGTCCCGCGCCGATGTAATCGCAGTGGAGGACAGCCGCGTCACCGCCGGTCTGCTTCGCCACATCGGCACCCGACGCCCGATGATCCCCTATCACGATCATAACGCAGAGGGGATGCGCCCCGGCCTCATCGCCCGCATGACCACCGAAGCCATCGCGCTCGTGTCGGACGCCGGCACGCCGCTGATCTCCGATCCCGGCTACAAGCTGGTCCGCGATGCCCGCGCCGCCGGGCGTACGGTGGTGACGATCCCCGGCCCCTGCGCCGCGGTCGCCGCGCTCACGCTCGCTGGCCTGCCGACCGACCGTTTCCTGTTTTGCGGGTTTCTGCCCAGCAAGGCCAAGGCGCGTGCCGACGCAATCGCCGAAATCGCCGCCATCCGCGCCACCCTCGTCCTGTACGAATCCGGTCCGCGCCTGTCCGTCTGCCTCTCCGCGCTTGCCGACGGCCTCGGCGACCGCGACGCGGCCGTGACGCGCGAGATCACCAAACGCTACGAAGAGGCAGTCACGGGCACCCTCACGCACCTCGCCGCCCGCTACGCCGACGCTCCGCCAAAGGGTGAGATCGTCATCGTCGTCGCCCCCCCCGGCGAAGCACCACCTCCCGACGCCGCCGACGCCGAAGCCGCGCTGGCCGAAGCCCTAACCCGGTTGCCGGTCGCAAAGGCCGCCGGCGAAGTGGCGAGGGCCTTCGGCCTTGATCGCAAGGAACTCTACGCCCGCGCGCTGGCCATGAAAGGCAGCTGACCACCTTCCACACGGATCGCCAGCCGCCACCGGGCACCGCGTCCACGCGCTCCGTCCTGCACGCGGTGCGCCGGTACGCAGTTTCCACGACCATGCTCCTTCTCATCGCTGCAACATTCGGCAACGATCGACCGCCATCGTTGCTCGTCGAAGCTGCCAACTTCGCAGCGAACAACGCAGCATTGCTTGCTCGAACCAAATCGCTGCGCCACGCTGCGGCGATGTCGACCAGACGCACTCCCTCTACCGCGCGCCAGGCTGCCGAAGCCGCCGGCCGCCGCGGCGAGCGCCTTGCCGGCTGGTGGCTGCGACTGAAAGGCTGGACCATCCTCGACCGCCGCGTGCGCACCCCGGCAGGCGAAGTCGACCTCGTTGCCCGGCGCGGCAAACTCATCGCCTTCGTCGAAGTCAAAACCCGCCGCACCGCCGCCGAACTGGACTTCGCCATCGACGAACGGCGGCTCGCCCGGGTCGCGGCGGCCGCGGAGGTGCTGATGGCGCGCTATGCGGGGCCGGACGACGACATCCGCGTCGACGTCATCCTGCTCGCACCCGGCACCCGCCCCCGCCACATCGAGAATGCGTGGACAGGATGACATTCGGTCGAGCGCACCCTAACTGCCGGCTCGAACAACCGATCGGAGTGCGTCCATGCCCCTCACCGTTGCCGTCCAGATGGACCCGCTCGACAGCATCGCTATCGCCGGCGATTCAACGTTCGCCCTGATGCTCTCGGCACAGGCGCGCGGCCACAGCCTGTTCCACTATACCGCCGAAGACCTCAATTACGCGGACGGTCGCGTCTGGGCCAAGGCGCATCCGGTCACCGTGCAGCGGGTCGAAGGTGACCATTTCCGGTTCGAGGCGCCCGTCAGCCTCGACCTGGGCGAACAGGCCGACGTGGTGCTGATGCGACAGGACCCGCCCTTCGACCTCGGCTACATCACCGCGACGCATCTGCTCGAACGGATCGCGGATCGCACACTGGTCGTGAACAACCCGCGCAGCGTCCGCAACGCGCCCGAAAAGGTGTTCGTTCTCGACTACGCCCGGTTCATGCCACCGACGCTCATAACCCGCAGCCTCGACGAAGCCCGCGCCTTCCTCGCCCGGCACGGCGAGATCGTGGTCAAGCCGCTGCACGGCAATGGCGGCAAGGCAATCTTCCGCGTCGGCAGCGATGGCGCGAACCTGTCCGCGCTGATCGAGGTGTTCAACCAGACGTGGCGCGAACCACATATGGTGCAGGCGTTCCTCCCCGCCGTCGCGCAGGGCGACAAGCGCATCGTACTGGTCGATGGCGAGGTCGCCGGCGCGATTAACCGCCTGCCAGGCGAAGGCGAGATCCGATCTAATCTGGCGGTCGGCGGGTCGGCGGTGAAGACCGGGCTGACCGATAAGGAGCGCGAGATTTGCGCCGTACTCGGGCCGGAGCTGAAGCGCCGCGGGCTGCTGTTCGTCGGCATCGACGTGATCGGCGGCGAATGGCTCACGGAAATCAACGTCACCTCTCCCACCGGCATCGTCGCGATCGAACGGTTCGACGGCACCGACGTCGCCGGCCTGATCTGGGAGGCGATCGAGCGTCAGGCACCCGTGAACGGGACGGGGCTGACGGAACGGGGCTGACGTTCCCGCCGTTAGCCATCCGACATGACCGAATTCATCCTCAACGGGATCGCCTGGGGCGGCTATTTCGGCATTTTCCTGCTGATGGCGCTGGAAAACATCGTGCCGCCGATCCCGTCGGAGGTGATCATGGGCCTGGGCGGGATGGCGGTCGCGCGCGGTGACATGGCGATCGTTCCGCTGGTTCTGTGGGGAACCGCGGGGACGACGGCGGGCAATTACTTCTGGTATCATATCGGGCGCCACATCGGTTACGAGCGCTTCCGCCCGTTCGTCGATCGTCATGGTCGCTGGCTGACGCTGGAATGGGAGGATGTCGAACGACTGCACCGGTTCTTCGTGCATCACGGCGGGTGGGTAGTGTTCGTGTTCCGCTTCATGCCGACGTTCCGCACGATCATCTCGCTGCCAGCCGGCATCACCTGCATGCCGCTCTGGCGCTTTCTCGTCTGGACCTTCGCCGGCAGCCTGATCTGGAACAGCATCCTTGCCGCTGCCGGCCTCTATCTCGGTTCGCGTTTTCAGGAGCTGGATCGCTACGTCGGGCCGGTTGCGATCGCGCTCACCGTGCTGATGATCGGCGGCTATCTCTGGCGTGTCGCGACATGGAAGCCCCGCCAGCGGTAGGCTTGCTTCGCCTTATGCCCGCGGATGCGCGTTGCGATAGACGTCCATCAGATGCGCTGCGTCGACCGCGGTATAGATCTGCGTCGAACTGAGGCTCGCATGCCCCAGCAATTCCTGTAGCGCCCGCAGGTCGGCACCTCGCCCCAGCAGGTGCGTCGCGAAGCTGTGACGCAGCGCATGCGGTGTCGTCCGGACGCCCAGCCCCAGCCGCGACCGGGCGCCCCGCACAGCCTTGCGAATGATCCCCGGCGACAGCGGCCCTCCTTTCGCTCCGCGAAACAGCGGAGCGCCCGCTTCCAGTGCCCACGGCACCTGCTCCACATAGCTCTCGATCGCGGCACGCACCTGTGGAAGCAGCGGTATGACCCGTGTCTTGTCGCGCTTGCCCGTCACCATCATCGTGTCGCCCAGCGGCAGGATCCGCGCCGGCAGAGCGATCGCCTCGCCGATACGCAACCCCGCACCGTAGAGCAGCAGCAGCACCGCCCAGTCGCGTGCGCCGATCCACGGTTCGGCGGCATCGTCCGCCACCGCGTCGGCGAGCGCCAGCGCCTCGTCCGGCGAGATCGGCCGCGGCACCCCCGTCTTGACCGCTGGACTGCGCAACCGCGGTGGCTCCGCCCCCGGCGCGGCGAATGCCAGAAATCCCCGGACCGCCGACAGTTCGCGTGCAGCGGAGGCATTGCCTAGCCCCTCGCCCCGCCGCGCCGCCAGAAATGCGCGCAGATCGGCCGGCGTGACTTGCGCCAGCCTTGCCGCATCGACCCGCTCGCCGAGATGCACCTGCAGGAACGCGGTCAGTCGCTCGGCGGTCGCCTGATAGGCTCGCACGGTATGGGCCGATCGCCGTCGGTCGCGCGCCAGATGAGCCGCCCATCGCATCGACAGCGGCCGAGTGGGATCGTTCGTCACGACATCATTATGGGCTCCGTCAGGCGCAGCGGGAAGAACATATTAACCGCTATCTTGCATCAGGTTAGCCATGACGCATCCGGTAACGTCTTCATCAGGGCCCGTGTACGACGAAGCGAGCCGTCTTGCCGCCCTGCATGCACTGGCCCTGCTCGACAGTGAGCCCGAAAGGGAGTTCGACGCCCTCGTCGCGCTTGCCGCCGAGTTACTAGGCTGTCCCACCGCACTGCTCACCTTCATCGATCGCGACCGCCTGTGGATCAAGGCGAGCACGACGCAGGGCGAGCGCGAACTCGACCGCGATATCGCCTTTTGCGATCACACGATCCGGCAGACCACTCCGATGGTTATCGACGATCTTCGCGATGACGCCCGCTTCCACGACAACCCGCTGGTGATCGATGCGGGCATGCGCTTCTACGCGGGTACCGCCATCCATGTCGCCGATGGCGAAGGCGTGCGCCAGCCGATCGGCACCCTGTGCGTGCTCGACGAGAGCCCTCGCTCGTTGAACGCGGCCGGTCATGCCGCCCTCGGGCATCTCGCCAGCCTTGCCGAGGCGCTGATCGCCGCCCGCCGTACGGCGATGGAGGCGATCCGGATCGCGACCACTGGTGAAGAACTCGTGGGCAGGCTCGCCAGCAAGGACCGCATCTTCCGCCAGGCGGAACGGATCGCAATGATCGGGTCCTGGCGCCTGTCGCTGGCGGATTCGTCGATCGAATGGTCGGACAACGTCTATCGCATCCATGGCCTGCCGGTCGGGCAGAAACCCGCGCTGGCCGACGCGCTCGAATTCTATTTGCCCCGTGATCGTGCCGAGATCGCGGCCAAGCTCGCGCAGTCGATGGAGACGGGCGCTCCGTTCGAATTCGAATCCGACTTCATCACGGCGAAAGGCGAGCGCCGCCGCGTCCGTTCGGCGGGGGAGACGGAATGGACAGACGGCACGCCGACGGCGATGGTCGGCGTGTTTCAGGACATCACCGATCGTCACGACCTCGAAACGCAGCTTCGCCGGTCTGCGGATACGGATGCGCTGACCGGAATCGCCAACCGCGCCGCCTTCGATCGCGAACTCGACACCGCGATGCAGCGCGCCCGCCGCGCCGGCACGCCGCTCTTGCTTGCGTTGATCGACCTCGACGGCTTCAAGTCCATCAACGACTCCCTCGGTCATGGCGCCGGCGACGACGTGTTGCGATTGACAGGAACGGCGCTGACCCAACCGTGGCTACGCGACTGTTTCGCCGCGCGGATCGGCGGCGACGAATTCGCCCTCATCGTCACCGACCCACAATTGATCGACAACGCCGACCGTTTGCACCTCGACATCGAATCCGCGCTCCGGGTCTCGGTCGAGGCAAACGGCATCACCATGACCAGCGCCGGATCGGTCGGCATGGCCAGCTTCGATGACGATTGCCATTCGCTACGCGACTTCGCCCGTCGGGCCGACGCCGTTCTCTACGCCGCCAAGCGGGCCCGCGTCGGGCTCCGCCGGTCGACGACGGCAAAGGCGGCTTAGCGCTTCACGTCGACTCGGCCAGCCCCCATATATGGTCCATGTCGTCGCGTGCCCGTGTCCTCGTCCTCAACTCCGCGCTCGGCCCGCTCGACTATCGAGTGCCGACCGGCATGCAGGTCGAGCCTGGATCGATCGTCATCGCACCGCTCGGCCCGCGCCAGTTGCTCGGCGTGGTGTGGGAGCCGGAGCGGCTACCCTCCGACGCCGAAGTCGGCGACAACCGCTTGCGCCCGTTGCTGGGGGTGGTCGATGTGCCGCCGCTCGCGGCGCCGTTGCGCCGGCTGGTGGAGTGGACCGCCGCCTATTATCTCGCCCCGCCCGCGGCGGTGGTTCGGATGGCGCTCGCTTCAACCTCCGCGCTGGAGGGCGCCCGCACCGTCACCGAATATCGCGTCACCGGCCATGTGCCGCCGCGCCTGACGCCGCAGCGCGAACAGGCGCTGGAGCGGATCGGCGATCGGCAGGGCCTGATCCGTGAACTCGCGACGATCGCCGACGTCAGCGATGCGGTGATCCGCGGGCTGGTGAAGACGGGCGCGATCGAAGCCGTCGAGGTCGACATCGACAGCCCCTTCCCTCATCCCGATCCAGCTTTCGGCCCGCCGACGCTGGCCGGCGAGCAGCAGGCGGCGGCGGACACGCTGGTCGCCAACGTCGCGACCCACGCGTTTGCCCCGACGTTGCTCGATGGCGTCACCGGGTCGGGCAAGACCGAGGTGTATTTCGAGGCGGTGGCGGAGGCGATCCGGCGCGGCCGCCAGACGCTCGTCCTTCTGCCGGAGATCGCGCTGACCGAACCGTTCCTGAAGCGCTTCCACGACCGCTTCGGTTGCGAGCCCGTTGCCTGGCATTCCGGGCTGCGCTCGACGCAGCGCCGCCGCGCGTGGCGGGCGATCGCCAGTGGCGAGGCGCTGGTGACGGTGGGGGCGCGATCGGCGCTGTTCCTCCCCTATCGCAACCTCGGCCTGATCGTCGTCGACGAGGCGCACGAGACCAGCTTCAAGCAGGAGGAGGGAGTCCATTATCACGCCCGCGACGTGGCGGTGATGCGCGGCAAGTTTGAGGAATGCCCGGTGATCCTCGCCAGCGCGACGCCCGCGATCGAGACGCGCCAGCAGGTCGCCCTTGGTCGCTATGAGGAACTGAAGCTCCCCGGTCGGTACGGCCCGGCGGAGATGCCGACGATCGAGCCGATCGACCTGATCCAGCACCCCCCGGAGCGGGGTCGCTGGATCGCGCCGAAGCTGGTGACGGCGCTGAAGGAAACGCTGGCCAGGGGCGAACAGTCGCTGCTGTTCCTCAACCGGCGCGGCTATGCGCCGCTGACGCTCTGCCGGACCTGCGGGCATCGCTTTCAATGTCCGAATTGCACAGCGTGGATGGTCGAGCACCGGCTGACCCGCCGCCTCGCCTGCCACCATTGCGGTCACGTCATGCCGACGCCGCGCGTGTGTCCGGAGTGCAAGGAAGAGGACAGTCTGGTCGCCTGCGGCCCCGGTGTCGAACGCATCGCCGATGAGGTCACCGCGCTGTTCCCCGAAGCGAAGACTGCGGTCGTCACCAGCGACACGATCTGGTCGCCGGCCAAGGCAGCTGAATTCGTCGGCCGAATGGAGGCAGGCGACATCGACATCGTCGTCGGCACGCAGTTGGTCACCAAGGGCTATCACTTCCCCAACCTGACGTTGGTCGGCGTGATCGACGCCGATCTCGGGCTGGAGGGCGGCGACCTCCGCGCCGCCGAGCGCACCTTCCAGCAGATCCGGCAGGTGTCGGGACGGGCCGGGCGCGGGGCCAAGCCGGGGCATGTCTTCATCCAGACGCACAGCCCCAAGGCGCAGGTGATGCAGGCGCTGATCACCGGCGATGCCGACGCCTTCTACGAGGCGGAAACCGAAGCCCGCCGCGACGCCGGCGCCCCGCCGTTCGGCCGCTACGCTGCGATCGTCGTATCGTCGGAGGAACAGGCCTGCGCCAACGAGATTGCGCGGCTGGTCGCACGCAGCGCGCCGCAGGTTGACGGCATGGCGGTCTACGGCCCCGCCCCCGCCCCGCTGGCGATGCTGCGCGGCCGGCACCGCTATCGCCTGCTGGTCCATGCCCGCCGTGCGCTCGACGTGCAGGATGTCATCCGCGACTGGTTGGGAGCGCTCGACTGGCCGGCGAAAGCGCGCGTGACGGTGGACGTCGATCCGTATAACTTCCTGTAAGGACCAATAGCGGTCCAAACGGGGGTCCCAGGCCATGACGACGCGGCGGAGCTTTCTGGGCGGAACGGCAGCGACCGCGGGCATGGCATCCCTGGCTGGAGCGGCGCAGCCCGACCGTGCACTGATCGTATCGACATGGGACTTCGGCGCGGCCGCGAACGACGCCGCCTTCGCCCGGATGAAGGCAGGCGGCAGCCTGATCGACGCGGTCGAGGCGGGCGGTATGGTGCCCGAGGCGGACCCCAACAACCACTCGGTCGGCTACAGCGGCTATCCCGATCGCGATGGCCGCGTCACGCTGGATGCGGTCATCATGGACGATGCCGGCGGCGTCGGTGCGGTCGCCGCGCTGGAGGATACCGTTCACGCCATCTCGGTGGCGCGCCGGGTTATGGAGAAGACGCCGCATACCTTCATCGTCGGCGAAGGCGCGACGCGGTTCGCGCGCGATCAGGGCTTCCCCAAGGTGAACCTGCTGACGCCGGAAGCGGAGAACGCGTGGCGCGACTGGCTGAAGACATCGCAATACCGACCGGTCGCGAATATCGAGAATGCCCGCCCTCGCGGTGGTGCTCTGAATCACGACACGATCGGCCTGCTGGCGCGGACCGCCGATGGCCGAATGGCGGGGGCGTGCACCACATCGGGCATGGCGTTCAAGATGCGCGGTCGGGTCGGCGACTCGCCGCAGGTCGGCGCCGGACTCTACGTCGAGGCGGGGGTAGGCGCGGCGACTTCCACCGGACTGGGGGAGGAGGTCACCCGCGTCTCCGGCACGGCCCGCGTCGTCGCCTCGATGCGTGCCGGGCTGTCGGCGCAGGCGGCTTGCGAGGAAGTGGTGCGGCATATCGCCAAGCTGCGCGGCGATGCGATCAAGGGCACGCAGGTCGGGTTTTTGGCGCTGTCGCCGCAGGGGGAGGTCGGCGCTTTCTGTCTGCTGCCGGGGTTCACCTATGCAGTGACGGATGGCGCGGGTGTGACGGTCGTGAAGAAGGGGCCATCGCTGTTCCCGGCGTGATCCCCGGGCGTCCAGTCGCTGGCAGGGCCATGCGACTCGGACAACCTGGACACCTTAATGGAAACGATCCAAGTCTACCGTTTCCGGATCGGCGATAATAGGACAGCGTCGGGGATGAGAAAGAGCCGGGATGGCGGTAGCGTGATAGAACCGCGTAGGACATCCCGGTTGCCTTTTCGACAGTTCGCCAAGGGGATGGCGCCGGTCGCGTCCAACACGTGTCGTTCAGGCAGCGCTTTCCGCCAGAACGGTGAGGCCCTGCGCGTTCACCTCCGCGAAGCCGCCCTGGATCGCGATCGTCTCTGGCTGGCCGCCTTCGGTGCGATAGACCGACAGCGCACCGTCGCGGACGGTGGACATCAGCGGCGCATGGCCTTCCAGCACGCCGAAGTCGCCCTCGGTGCCGGGGACGACGACCATGTACACGTCCTCGGACCGGATGAGCTTTTCGGGCGTGACGAGTTCGAAGTGGAGCATTGTTTTCTTCCTTGGCCCCTCCTCTTCAGAGGAGGGGTTGGGGTGGAGGAGTCGTGAGCTTTGGTCTCGGTGAGACCTTCCCCACCCCAACCCCTTCCCTGAAGGGGAGGGGCTTTTCCCGTCAGCTTACGATTCCTGCGCCATCTTCTCGGCCTTGGCGACGACTTCGTCGATGCCGCCAACCATGTAGAATGCACCTTCGGGCAGGTGATCGTATTCGCCGTCGACGACCGCCTTGAACGAGCGGATCGTATCTTCGATCTGCACGAACTTGCCGCTGATGCCGGTGAAGACCTCGGCGACGTGGAACGGCTGGCTGAGGAAGCGCTGGATCTTGCGAGCGCGAGTGACGGTCAGCTTATCCTCTTCGGACAGTTCGTCCATGCCGAGGATGGCGATGATGTCCTGCAACGACTTGTAGCGCTGGAGCAGCGACTGGACGGCGCGTGCCGTGTCGTAATGCTCCTGACCGACGACGCGCGGTTCGAGGACGCGGCTGGTCGAATCGAGCGGATCGACCGCCGGATAGATGCCGAGCTCCGAAATCGCGCGGTTGAGCACGGTCGTCGCGTCCAGATGGGCGAACGACGTCGCCGGCGCCGGATCGGTAAGGTCGTCGGCGGGAACGTACACGGCCTGCACCGAGGTGATGGACCCCTTGTTGGTCGAGGTGATCCGCTCCTGCAACGCGCCCATGTCGGTCGACAGCGTCGGCTGATAGCCCACTGCCGACGGGATGCGGCCGAGCAGCGCCGACACTTCCGCGCCCGCCTGCGTGAAGCGGAAGATATTGTCGACGAAGAAGAGCACGTCCTGCCCTTCCTGATCGCGGAAGTATTCGGCGATCGTCAGGCCCGAGAGCGCAACGCGGGCGCGGGCGCCCGGCGGCTCGTTCATCTGGCCGAATACCAGCGCGACCTTCGAACCCTCCGACTGCGGATTGCCATCGGCATCCTTGGCGATGACGCCCGCATCGAGGAATTCGTGGTACAGATCGTTACCCTCGCGGGTGCGCTCGCCGACGCCGGCGAACACCGAGGTGCCGCCATGACCCTTGGCGATGTTGTTGATCAGTTCCTGGATCAGCACGGTCTTGCCGACGCCGGCGCCGCCGAACAGGCCGATCTTGCCGCCCTTCGCATAGGGCGCGAGCAGATCGATCACCTTGATGCCGGTGACCAAAATGGCGTTCTCGGTCGACTGATCGACGAACAGCGGCGCATCGGCGTGGATCGGGCTACGCAGGTCGGTGAGGACCGGACCGCGCTCGTCGATCGGCTCGCCGATGACGTTGAGGATGCGGCCGAGCGTCGCCGGACCGACCGGAACGCTGATCTGCGCGCCGGTATCGCGCACGGTCTGGCCGCGGGTCAGACCCTCGGTCGCGTCCATCGCGATCGTGCGGACGGTGTTCTCGCCCAGATGCTGCGCGACTTCGAGGACGAGGCGGTTGCCATTGTTATCCGTCTCGAGCGCCGAGAGGATCGCCGGCAGATTGTCCGGGAAATGCACGTCCACGACCGCGCCGATGATCTGCGCGATCGTGCCGGTGGTGTTGCTGCTGCCCGTGTTCTGCGTCGGGCGGATGTCGTCTGCGGCGGTTGCCATGGCGGTTCTTCCTGCTTCGGATTCGTTAGAGCGCTTCGGCGCCGGAGATGATCTCGACCAGCTCGGTCGTGATCGCGGCCTGACGCGTGCGGTTGTACTGGATCGAAAGGCGATTGATCATGTCGCCCGCGTTGCGGGTGGCATTGTCCATCGCGTTCATGCGGCTGCCCTGTTCCGACGCGGCGTTCTCGAGCATCGCGCGGAAGACCTGGATCGCGACGTTGCGCGGCAGCAGGTCGGCGAGGATGCCTTCCTCGTCGGGTTCGTATTCAACGACGGCGCCGGCTGAGACGGGCGCGGAAGTTGCCGAAGTTGGTGACACGTCCGCCTTGGAAACGTCCACCGCGACCGGGATGATCTGCTGGCCGACGGGCTCCTGCACCAGCGCCGAAACGAACTTGGCGTAGAACAGGTGGGCGACGTCGAACTCGCCCGCGGCATAGCGCGCCAGCAGGTCGTCGGCGATCTCTCGCGCCTGGGTGAAGCCCAGCGTCTTGTGGCCCCCGAGCTCATGGTCGGCGACGATGCCGTTCGGGTAGAAGCGCTTGAGAACGCGTCCCTTCTTGCCCGCCAGATAGAAGCGCACGGTCTTGCCCTGCGCCTCCAGCTCCTCCGCCTTGCGGCGGGCGGCGCGGACGATGTTGGTGTTGAACGCGCCGGCGAGGCCGCGTTCCGAGGTCGCGACGACGAGCAGGTGGACCTGATCCTTGCCGGTACCCGACAGCAAAGGCGACACGCCCGCGCCGCCCGACAGCTGACGCGACAGGCTGGCGACAACCGCCTCCAGACGCTCGGCATAGGGACGCCCGGCCTGCGCCGCCTCCTGCGCACGGCGCAGCTTGGCGGCGGCGACCATCTTCATCGCCTTGGTGATCTTCTGGGTCGATTTGACCGAGTTGATCCGAACCTTGAGGGCCTTCAGTGACGCCATTGTCTGCCTTCTCGTGCTCCTGCGCAGGCAGGAGCCCAGGGTTACTCAGCGAGCCGTCTTTGGCTCTGGGCTCCTGCGTACGCAGGAGCACCGGGTGGCCTTACGCGAAGGTCTTCGCGAACTGGTCAAGTGCGGCCTTCAGCCCCGACTTGGCCTCGTCGCCGAGATCGCGGGTTTCGCGAATCTTGGTGAGGACGTCGGCGTGGTTGGCGCGCAGGTCCTGCAACATCGCCGCTTCGTAGCGGACGACGTCGCCCACCGCGACCTTGTCGAGATAGCCGTTGGTGCCGGCGAAGATCGACGCGGTCTGCTCCTCGAAGGGCATCGGGTTGAACTGCGACTGCTTGAGCAGCTCGGTCAGGCGCGCGCCGCGGTTGAGCAGGCGCTGGGTCGAGGCGTCGAGGTCCGAGCCGAACTGCGCGAACGCCGCCATCTCGCGATACTGCGCCAGCTCCAGCTTGATCGAACCGGACACCTTCTTCATCGCCTTGGTCTGTGCAGCCGAGCCGACGCGGCTGACCGACAGGCCGACGTTGATCGCCGGGCGGATACCCGCGAAGAACAGGTCGGTTTCAAGGAAGATCTGGCCGTCGGTGATCGAGATCACGTTGGTCGGGATATAGGCCGACACGTCGCCGGCCTGCGTCTCGATGATCGGCAGCGCGGTGAGGCTGCCGCCGCCGTTGGCGTCAGACATCTTGGCGGCGCGCTCCAGCAGGCGGCTGTGCAGGTAGAACACGTCGCCCGGATAGGCTTCGCGGCCCGGCGGACGGCGCAGCAGCAGC